>JBFESJ010000162.1:0-8388 GCA_041548585.1 Desulfobacterales bacterium
AAACACCTCAGTTTCCAGTACATATATCTTATTTCTTACAAAAATGCAAAAAAAGGCAAATCCCCGAAAAAGGATTTGCCCTTATTGAAAAACGATATCACAAAAATTTTGAAGCTCTGATATTTACGCTTTCATTGCAGAACTCAAAAGGTTAGCTCAGGTTGTGATATGGTATTGAGGTATCACATAAAGATCAGGCCATTGATACTTGGACGTAATTGCAGGTATCAAAGGTGATAACGTGAAAATCACCGGTTTATCCGGTGGATTTTTCTGGTTAGATATTCCTTTGTGCTAATTCTTCTGCTTCAAGATCAAGAGTTCTTTTTTATGCGGTTTTTGCCAAATATGATACCCAGTTTGCGCATGCGGTGTCTTAATGTCCCAGGATTGATTTCAAGTAACTGAGCGGCTCCGTTTTTTCCCTCCACTTTTCCGCCTGACATTTTAAGAGCTGTGCAGATATGATTTGCCATGGCTTTATCGAGATTCATTGATTTTGCTCTGGTTGGAATGTCCGGCAGTTCTTCGTGTATTTTGTCTGAAAAATGAATTCCTCTAAAGTTCAGAGGCTTATTCTGATTAAGAATCAGAGCACGCTCCACAGCGTTTTCGAGTTCCCGAACATTACCAGGCCAGCTGTATGATAGAAGTGTGTCGACGGCATCAATAGGCAGGGTGGGTGGAACAGAAAGTCTCATTTCACGGGATTTTTTTACAATAAAGTGGTTCACAAGGGGTATTATATCCCCTTTTCTTTCCCGCAGGGGAGGGATGGCTACAGGGAATACCTGAAGACGGAAGTAAAGATCTTCGCGGAATTTGCCCTGTCTGACCATGGATTCAAGGTCCCGGTGTGTAGCGGCAATGACCCTGATATCAAGTTTAATCGGTTCTGTTCCTCCAACTCTTTCAATCTCTTTTTCCTGCAACACCCTGAGGAGTCTTACTTGAATTTCCAGAGGGAGTTCTCCAATTTCATCAAGCAGAATAGTGCCGTTATTTGCTCGTTCAAATCGTCCGTATTTTCTGGAGATGGCACCTGTAAATGCCCCTTTTTCATATCCGAACAATTCGCTATCCATTAACGTTTCTGGAATGGCGCCGCAGTTAACCGTAATAAATGGGCTGTTTTTACGTGGAGAAATGTTGTGGATAGCTCTTGCTATCAATTCCTTTCCGGTTCCGGTTTCACCTAAAAGCAGCACAGGGCTTTTAAGCGGAGCGACCTGCTGAACCAAATCCATTACTCCCTTCAGTCCGAAATCTGCTCCTATTATCTCTTTGCCTATGGCAGATTGAAGTTCATTTTGCAGGAAACGGTTATCATCTGAAAGACGTTCTTTCAGTTCAAGGAGTTCCTGATACCTGAGACTATTGGAAAGCGCTATGGTAATTGGCTTTTTTAGCAAAGAAAATAATTCAAGATGTTCTTTTTCAAAACTATTATTGCCCCTGGCATTGAGAGTTATGCCGCCAACCCAGTTCTTCCCAACAATCAGGAACATCCCCAGTGAGGACAAACTTGATTTATGATGGTCTTTAAATACATATTTCAATGCCGGATGTTTGTGCGTGTCGCCAGCTATATAATCTTCTCTCATCCTGCCGGAATTAATATATTCCCTGACTTCAGGGGGATATGTGGTTTTAAGGTTTAGGAGTTTTCCACCACTACTGTTTGCCATGGCAATTGTTCTGGTTACTCCTGCCGGATCATAATAATGAAGATGCGCTTCAAATGAAGGTATATAGTCCCTGATGTATATGAACAGATGCCAGAGGGCTTGCTCTATTTTCAGACTTCCACAGATCCTCAGCGTTGCTTCACGGAAAAAATTGTTTTTATCAACTTGCATTTTCTATATGGCCCCCCCTGTTTTTAAAAATATCTGACATATTTGATAGCTATAAGCCTATCTGTCAAATATGTCAAGCAAAACTGTCGTATATTGCGCCGTAGTTGGGTGAGTGAATGCGAACAAATAAAATAATTCTATAATCCCAAGTAGTTATCGCTGGCTGATTCGATTGGCGCGTTTCTTGCTCTGATAGTAACAAAAAATTTGGAGGTTTTTATGCAATTCGTACGGAAAACAGAAACAGTGAATCTCATGGAGCCTTTTATAGTATGTCTTGCTGCAATGATTCCTGGTGCAACGGTTTTTATGATACAGCCAGTCTTTATGGAAATTTCAGATGCTTTTAATGTGGATATTACCAGAACACGGTTTGCGTTCAGTGTTGTTTCCATATTTTATGGAATATCTTTTTTGCTGTTTGGTCCGGCAGCTGACAGATTCGATTTACAGAAAATGTCAGCTGCCGGATTATTCTTTTCAGCAGCAGGGATTTTTGCGGCAGCAATAGTAGGAAATTTTAACAGTTTCATTATAAGTATGGCAGTAATAGGAATTTGCGCTTCGGCAGTCGCAGCTTCAATGTTTCCATACATGGTGCAAATTGCGCCGGAAGAAAAACAAGGCATCTATCTGGGATCAATTGTTGCGGCTTCAACAACTGGGATGGTTATCGGTAGATTTTCAGTTGGCATTATGACTTCCTCCTGGGGTCTTACAAATACCTTTAAAATCATAGCAATGACTATTTGTATCTTCAGTCTGCTAACAACAATTGTTTTAAATGGTAAAAAAATAAACAATGTACCAAAAGCCGGTGAAAAATATTCCAAATCATATCTAAAGGCTTTAAAGTTAATGATTTCTCCGGAATTGCTACTGTTGTTGATGACCGGTTTTTTTCTATTTTTCGGATTTCTTGGAATGGTTACATTTCTAACATTCAGACTGACCAATGCCCCCTTTTACTTTACGGCTGCTGATATTGGCTGGATAAGTCTTGCAGGCCTGACAGCATTGATAGGATCACCGTTGTCCGGAATTCTCGCTAAGAAAACAGGTGTTTTCAAAATTATGATTACATCACTTAGCCTGTGCTTAATATCTGTTCAGCTTATGGGCTGGATTCCTTTGACATTACCGGTTTGTACTGGATTATTGCTGCTCTTTCTAGGAGTCTATTTTTGCCAGCCGTTGATTTTTTTATTGATAAGCCAGAAGGTTCCCCAAAAATATCTTGGAACAGCTTCATCTTTTTATATTTTATTCTGTATTGGGGGAGGTAGTGTGTCATCCGTTGCTTTGGGGCCGGTATGGAAGTTGTTTGGTTGGCAAGGCGTTACTTTAATGTGTTCCGGTTCACTGGTTATTGCTATGGCACTCTGCATGAAAGGCAAAAAACAGCAATGAAGAAAATTGGTCTTTGTTTTTCTTTTTTAACCAGTGATTATATAGTTTTTTTCTTGGCTATTAGAGTTAAAAAGTTTCTGAATAACATGCAATTTGTAATGTTATCCAGAAGCAGCCTGGTATTATTTACTAACCGGAAACTTTGGCATTCAGCAAACTGTGGAAAAACGTTTTTCAAATTAGAATATGAAGAACGTGATTTCCAGATACCTTGATAATCATCTAAAAGGCACCTCCCAATCGCAAAAAAGGGCAGACCCCTCGAAAAGGATTTGCCCTCATTGAAAAATGATATCACAAATATTTTTGACCTCTGATATTTACACTTTTATCGCAGATATCAGTAATTGAAGTTCATTTACGATCTGCCATAGATCGAATGGTTTTTTCGATCAAAATATTTTGTGTCCTATAGACATATCTGAAAAAGGGGCAAAGTGGGGATACCTAATGGTGATCACACAGATTTGACCTGTGTAAATAGTTTGGATTTTCCAGCATGCATGGAAGTAATCTGAACCTATGATCACTTCTGTAGACCACAGTCTTACCCAAATTTTTGATAAGAGAATAATGTCTAATAAATTCTTCCCCCTTAATTCCTGACATACCTTAGCATCTATTTCAGATTAATGGAATTACCGGCGCAGTAATATCATATTCACATACCAGGAAATCCAACCTATAATGAGAGTATTCCCCCACCATAAAACCCATACTCACCCCTTATTGAATTTAATGTTTTTGATCTTAAATTTACAATTACAGCAAATATTTTTTTCGCATTTTAAATTTTTGAATAATAAAAAATCAGATCTTTATGAAAATTCAAACAGGCTGTTTAGATTTGGATATATCACCTAAAGCAGGTGCTTAAACCTTAAAGGAGGATACCATGAAAGTAAAAGATTATTGTTCAAATATGGATATGGAACTTACGTTATGGAAAGCAAAAATTTTTGACACAATTCGTAAAGCCGATCAATTGGGTTCTGCGGAACTGGAGAAAATTCTTCCAAACATTCAAGACCTAAAGATGGTTGTTACTGAACTGGAAGACAGGATTCATCAGCTCAGGACGGAATGTCCTCTGGAGTGGAAGCCGATAAGGGACGAAATCGAGGGTGTCAAAGGCAACTTAACCAATACGTATGACGAAGTCATTGATTACATCGGTGGAAGAGCCGCGCCTGTAGATGTACCGGGATAAACTTTAAAAACTGATACGCATCTATGCTTTCATTCCATTGAATTGTTTCTAACTGTCCGACAATCTAAATCTACCGGATTGTCGGACAGTTTTTTTAAACCACCATTTTCGCACTTAGACTTAATACCCTCGACCCGTTGACATAATAATCTGTTTTTTAAAATTTTCTATATTTTAATTAGTTCTTCTATACCTTGTCGATAAGGTCTTTTTTCAACTTCAACACGGCCAATTCCTTGGCCTTGGCTTCCACTTCAACCGTAATGTCGAGATTCGTCCAGCACACCGGAAAATCATCTGCATCGATGTAATCATGATGATTGCGAGGGTTGCCGGATTCCCAGCCGTTCTTGGGGCTCGACAGGTGAAACAGCGGCTCGCGGTTCCAGGTGCCTAAAGCCAGTTTCGTGGTTGCTTCAACACTGCTGCCGTCGGGCAAACAGCGATGATGGTGCACGTCATACACCAGAGGGATGTCCATGTCCCGGCAGACCGGCAGCAAATCGTCAGGCGCATACACCCGGTCGTCGTTTTCAAGGGTTAATCGCGAACGCACCGCTTCAGGGAGTAGTTCGATCTGTTTTCGAAGGCGGTGCAGCGACGTGATTTTATCCCCATAAGCCCCTCCGCCGTGGATATTGATGACATCCGCATTTACCCATTCGGCCACCTCGGCCTGATAGATCAAATCTGCGATAGAACGCTGAACCACCTCGTTATTGGGTGAGGAGAGTAAAATAAACTGGTCGGGATGAAATGTTGTTCGAATATCGTGCTTCCGGCAAAACCGGCCGCAGTCTTTGAATGTTTGTATAATTTTATCGTGAAAGGGCAAATCTTCTATGCGGTAACCAATTTCGGGATGGGTTTTTAAGGGGAGTATCTGGCTGTTGATCCGAAAATCCTTAATGTCATGATCCCGACAATATCTAAGGGCGTTGTGCAGGGCTTGAGCATTGTGCCGGCAAATTTCGGCAAGGTACTTAAGTTGTTGATTCCGGAAAAAGGCCTGTAAATATCTCGCGGTTGTTCGGCGGAATTTAATGGGCTCTTTACGAAAGATGCAGCACAGTCCAAAGCGGATCATGAGAAGATTTCCTATTTAAAAGTCTTAAACGGTCAATTCCTTTCGGTATTCCGATTCATTTCAGCGAATAGATACTGCCCAGCGAACCAGTGTAGCCAGTACAAAGGTGGCTGACAGCCCAACCAAACAAAGTGCGACGAACCACAGCCATTGCTTTTGCTTTTCAGTAAAGGGTTTCATCAGACGTCTTACCTCGAAACACATAATAACTGTATGCTACGTAACCGAGTATCAACGGAAGCATCACTACGGTCCCCACCAGCAGCAGCGACTGGGATTCCGGTGCAGCAGCGGCTTGACGAAAGGACACGTTAAATGGAACCAACCACGGCCACAAACTGATTCCCAATCCCATATAACCTGTTATAAACACACCGATACTCAGAAAAAAAGGGAGATACTCTTTTCCTTTGTGTAAGCCCCGCCAAATCATTGCAATCATAACCAAGGAGGATAAGGGAATGGGCGACAAATAAAAAATGTTCGGCATACTAAACCACAGCTCTTTTACATCGGCATTCATCATGGGCATGCTGATGCTGACAAGTCCAAGAAATATTGCCACATAGCCCAGCACATATCCTGCACATTTTCTCGCCCAGTCTTGGGTAACACCATCGGTCTTCATAATCAGCCAGGTAGCGCCCAGCAATGCATAACCGAACACCAACGCCATACCCACCATAACGCTGTAGGCATTGAGCCAGTCAAATGCACCACCGGCAAAGCTGCGTCCCTCAACCTCTACCCCCTGGACAAATGCCCCCAGCACCATGCCTTGCATGAAGGTCGCCACAAGAGACCCAAAGTGAAACGAATAGTCCCACAACCTTCGGGATCTGTCGGTGGCCTTGAACCGAAACTCAAATGCAACACCCCTGAAGATCAACCCGAGCAGCATGAATATCACCGGCATATAAAGCGCCGGCATTAATATCGCATAAGCCAGGGGAAAAGCGGCAAACAGCCCCCCGCCGCCGAGGACCAGCCAGGTTTCATTGCCGTCCCAAAACGGTGCAATGGAGTTCATCATGCGATTCCGGCAGCTGTCCGAGGGTGCAAACGGAAACAATATCCCTATTCCCAGGTCAAATCCATCCAGCAGAACATACAGAAAAATGGCCGTGGCAATGAGGCCATACCAGATCAATGGTAAATCCACGAAGCTTTCCAGACTAAACATGCTTTCCTCCTGATTCAGAAGCCAGATCTGTTATAAGCGGCGGCTCTTTTACGCCGTGTGTACCGTATGCGTTTTCAGGGATATCGGGCCCTTTTCCGATCAGCCTTATGATGTAATAACTTCCCGCACCAAACACAAAAACATAACTGAAGACAAACGCTAAAAGAGACAGTGCAACCTGGGAACCCATTACCGGTGATACTGTTTCCGCGGTGCGCATAACGCCGTAGACGATATACGGCTGCCGTCCGATTTCCGTAACAAACCAACCGGCAAGCACCGCGACAAATCCCGACGGAGTCATGGCCATACACCAGAGTTGAAACCATCGTTTGATGAACAATTGTTTGCGGAAAAAAAGGATTGCAGCAATTACACCGGTAAAAATCATCAGCACGCCAATGCCGACCATGACCCGAAATGACCAGAATACCCAGGCAACAGGCGGACGTTCGTCTTTTGGCCACTCTTTTAACCCCTTTACCTCGCCATCTGGGTCATGGGTTAAAATCAGACTCGATAATTTCGGAATTTCTATGGCGTATTTGGTTTTTTCTTCTTCCTGATCCGGCCATCCAAACAGCTTCAATGCAGCGCCTTTTTCTGTCTCCCAAATACCTTCCATTGCAGCCACTTTGGCCGGCTGGTGTTTCAGCGTATTAAGGCCGTGCAAATCACCCATCACCGCCTGAATTGGCGCGACGAATATCGCCATAATCATCGCCATTCCCAGCATTACCCTGGCGTGTTTTGCATGTCGATTGCGCCAGAGGTAATATGCGCCGATCCCGCCCACGACAAATGCCGTGGTCAAGTAGGATGCAGTGACCATATGCAAAAAACGGTAGGGGAAAGAAGGATTGAAAATAATTTTTATCCAGTCGGTGGGATACAACAGGCCTTCAGCCCCCACTCGGTATCCCTGGGGGGTCTGCATCCAGCTATTGGCCGATAGTATCCAGAATGCCGAAATCAGGGTTCCGACGGCAACAATGATGGTGGCGGCAAAATGCATTTTTGGACTCACGCGATTCCAGCCAAAGAGCATCACCCCCAAAAAAGAGGCCTCTAAAAAGAATGCGGTGAGCACTTCGTACCCCAGCAGCGGTCCCAGTACATTACCGGCCCGATCCGAAAAGACCGACCAGTTGGTGCCGAACTGAAACGACATCACCACGCCGGACACCACCCCCATGCCAAATGTCACGGCAAATATCTTGACCCACATGCGGTAGACTTCTTTATACACCGTGTTGCCGGTTTTTAACCATCGCCATTCCAAAACCGCCAACCAGCTTGCGAGGCCGATGGTAAAGGCCGGAAAAATAATATGAAACGATATGGTAAAGGCAAATTGAATGCGCGCCAAAAAAACAGGATCGAATTTTTCTATCATCCGTATAACCTCATTATTATGTTTACCCTATCGTTGCACAGCCAACACATCGGATTATATATCAAACGGCTAAATGAAAAGCTTTGCGTTGATTGGCGTAACTCTCGTAAGATCGGAGCGCTGGTGTAATCCAACGAAATTACCTTTGTTGCTGTGTTGGTTGCCTTTCAGGAAAGCCGATGATTCGTACCTCCTGCGTTATCAAGGCGTTGCGGTAGACGACTACGGCTTCGGCCTTGATGT
>JBFESJ010000163.1:0-8178 GCA_041548585.1 Desulfobacterales bacterium
CATTCTGACCGTCATGCGGATCAGATTTAAAGCCAATAGATTTGATGCGTAAAAGAGGGGGATTAATTCGACCGGCGAATCGGTTGTCCAAGGGCGGAATGAACGCGTCTATCCTTGAACAAGTCCTTTTTCTTGGCGGATAAAGCCCGTGAATGTTCGGGTTTAATTCTACACGGCCCTATTGTTCGGATATATTTTGAACAGCTTCTGAGACTTCAACCATAATGTCATCTAAATCTTCTTCTTGAAGGTTCAAAAACGGCATGGCCGTATCATCCATCTGATAAAAAGTTCCGTCTATGCCCATCCCCAGACCGGTCATCATGGCGATGGTATTTGCGACATGGACAATGTAGGCCAATTCGCTGCCGTTTGATTCAGAGGGGTGGTGATGATACCGTATGGCAACGGTTAGCGGCTCCGGAATATTCCAGTTTTTGCAAACTTCAGATGCGACTTCCGCATGGTCAATCTCCAAGATTTTCTTTTCGGCATCCAGAAAGGAGTGTTCGCCATCCGCCATGAATTTTTCAAACCATTCCCATCTTTCCTTGATATACGAATCAAGAAGAAGCTTTCCAACGTCATGGATGAGACCTGATGTGAAGGCATCGTTTGAAATTGCCGGATTCCTCTTGTTGGCGATAATCTTGGAGCCAAAGGCGACCGCCAGGGAATGTTTCCATAGGGCCCCTGAATCCAGCCAGTAGCCTCGCAGCTTTTTACCCAACAAACCGGCGGTACTGATCACGGTTAAAAGTTCTACCAGGGTTTGATGCCCGAGAATAACAGCGGCGCGTTGGATGGAGGTGACTTTACCGCTGTATCCGTAAAATGGAGAGTTGGCAAGTTTCAGGATCTTTGCGGCTATGGCTTGATCGGTTTCAAAAAGTTTTGCAAGTTCCTCGAAATCCGATTTCGGATCTGCCATAATATCATGGGCTTTAAAGACTGTTTGGGGTATGGGAGGCAAATCCATCACATTCCGAAAAATCCTTTTTTTCAAGGCTTCGCCGGTTGGGAGACCAACGGGTTTTTTATCAATGCTTAGGCTGCTATCCTGAACCGGTGCTGATGTGAGATCCAGCTGGATGGTTTCCTTGCAAACCGGGCAAGGAAAGGCGATTTTTTTACCCATCGGCAGACGGTCATCACGGATCTTAAATCTTTTATTACAGTTCGAACAAGTTACCCTCATACAGTACTCCAAGAAAAATTCTGACGCCTTATAACAGTGACGGCAGCGGTTGTCGGAGAACAGGCCCACACATCATTCGGAAAATAATGCAGGAAATGTGCCAAGACAATGCATGGAAAAAAATAATAATAATTTCAAAGATTAAGAAATTATTTGAGCAATTGTCGCTCATGGATCGGATGAAAAATGCTACAAAGTGTCGGATTATTGACACGTGGTTATTGGTGTTGAAACGCATCCTGACCGTTCATACGGATCAGGTTTAAATTTGAATTCCCCGCTGCTTGTTGGAGCGAAGCGGAAATCCCGCCTACCGGGGTCGGAACGAAGTGAAGATTTATCCGCCTCTGGAGGATCCCGATCCTCGGGGCAGCGCGGGATGAATTCAAATAAAGTATAAGAACCTTTCGCTTACTTGTCCGCCTATGCTGTATGGCGGATTAGATCCCGAAGGTAAACCTTCGGGAGTTTCATAAAATCGTTACACGATTTTATTGCCAATAGATTTGATACGTACAGGAGAGGATAAATTCGATCGGCGGATCGGTTGTTCGAAAAATGCCTTGACACATTTCAAAATCCGGTCTGTATATGATACATGGTACAATTAAATAAACAAAAAGAGCCTGACTCCAATAAATCAGGTTGCCGGCGGAGGTGTTAAAGGAGTGTTAAGATGAAAATGATCTCAGTGGAAAAACATGGCAAGGTGTTGCTTGCAAAGATGAATTATGGCGTCACCAATGCATTGAATCCAAAGGTCTTTCAAGAACTGGGAGAGATCCTCCAGCAGGTAAAGAACGACGAAGCCGTGAACAGTCTTGTTCTGGGGAGTTCCAATGAGAAGTTCTTTTCCATCGGCTTTGATATCCCGAAGCTGTTTGAGATGAACAGGGATGATTTCAGCGCATTTTATCGCATGTTCAACCAGGTCTGTATGGAACTGTACACCCTGTCCAGACCCACGGTTGCGGCGATTACCGGTCACGCCATAGCCGGTGGATGCATACTGGCGCTTTGTTGTGATTATCGGTTCATTGCAAAGGGAAAAAAATTGATGGGCTTAAACGAGGTCAAGCTGGGCGTCCCGGTGCCGTATCTTCCGGACCGGGTGCTGCACGCCTTGGCAGGGGTCCGGAAAGCGCGTGAGATGATGGAGAGCGGCCGGTTCTATGCACCGGATGAGATGCTTAAAGCGGGTGTTGTGGATGAGATCCTATTGATTGAGGATGTTGTAAAAACGGCAATAGAACACGCCGGCGCGTTGGGTTCGCTGCACAAAGGGGCATATGGGATGATCAAGCAGAATCGGGTGGAAGTGATCGCGGAACAGGTAGCGACCCGTCAGGAGGATAAGACGGCGAACTTCATCGAATGCTGGTATTCGGAAGAGGCGCGGGAGTGTTTGAAAGAAGCGATGAAAAAATTTTAAGCCCAAATATTTTCCATGGATATTTTTCACTACCGATACCGCTGCTCCAGATCGAGCAGGGTCTGTTTCACCGCAATACCGCCACCGAACCCGGTCAGCTTGCCGGTGCTGCCGATAACGCGGTGGCACGGAATGACAATAGAAATCGGATTCCGTGCATTTGCCTGACCCACGGCCCGGCCCGCTTTAGGGTTTCCAATCTTTTTAGCCAGTTCCCCATAGGAAATGGTTTCTCCGTATGGCACCCGGCGAAGGGCCGTCAGCACCTTTTTTTGAAAGGGCGTGACGTTCAAACACAGGTCTAAAGAAAACGTTTTCAGCTTTCCGGCAAAATAGGCTTCAAGCTGGTTCAAAGCCTCCTGAAGGGGTTTGCGTTTTTCCGCCCAATCGGATTCCGGCAAAGCGGGATTGCCCCCTTTTGGAAAGCGGATCAGACATATCCCTTTTTCGTCTCCGGCCACCAAAAGGTTCCCCACAGGACTTTTCATATACTGGTAATAGGTCATTTAACACCCTCTTTTTCTGACATATACTTTCGGACAAGCATATAAGTCAAGTTGTTTTGCTTTAGCGCACATAACCCCATAATTTCATAATAAAAAAGGCCGGAAAACTTCCCGGCCTGTTATTTTTTGGCTCCCCAGCACGGACTCGAATCCCGCCGTCCGGCGGGACTTCGGCTGTCGCCTCAGCCGAAAAGGACCCGATACGTGTAATACATAAACATAAAAGGCAGCCAAAGAATGGCTGCCTTGTAAATTCTGGCTCCCCATCGGACATGATTTACGAACTTCAGATCCTGTTATTTCAATAGGTTATATATACTTTTCAGCTAAAAAACTTGCTATTAAGAAAAAAGAGGTTATGACCTTACCTAAAAAGCATATCATCCATAAGGCAATCAAATGGGAAAAAATGCTTGATGATGGAACTGTAGAATCATTGAGTCAGATTGCCAAAAAAGAGGGACTAACTCGTGCAAGAGTCACACAAATTATGAGCCTGTTGAAACTGCCTGCAAAGTTCAGAGAGTTTCTGGTTGAGCTGAATGATCCAAAAGAGATTCGAAAATATTCTGAAAGAAAGATACGTAAAGTACAACCCGATTCATTGGCTGAATTAAGAGCCAATCCAATCCTACCTGATCTAATCTTGGGCGGAAATGATACCGCAGTGGTAAAGGGTTGTTATTAGGGTTAACCACTTATAACAAATCGCATCATTTTTTGCGATTGGGAGGTGCCTTTTAGATGATTATCAAGATATCGCGAAAATTAAAGGGGCATCATTTCTGAGATAACATTATCGAATCACTTTTTGAGTTAAAATAAATACAGTTGCAAGCTATCTTTGCAAGGCTGCTTCAGTAATAGTCGTCTTGTTACAGGATTAGAAATGCCGTAGTTGTGTGGTTTTAACTTATTTTGATAAGCATTGGTCCCTTGATAAGCAAAAATAATATGCATGTCGTATATATCAGCTATAATCTAATCCACTGTCCGACCGTGTCGACGGCTCGGCCGCTGCCAAAATGTTCTTTAAAGATATTAAAATAATAAAGCTCTTCCTTGCTGCGCACCATAGGGAAACCGGACTGAGCTGCCAGCAGTTCATCATCTTCAATCATCTCTTCAAAATACATGGGCAGAACATCGGCGGAACCGGACCCTTGAGAGAATTCCTGTTTCAGCCGCCATACGATCTCTTTGGGCAGCACGTTTTCAAAAGCCTTTCTAAAGATCCATTTTTCGATTTTATGATCGCCGTCCGGTTTTTGCTTATATTCAGGGGCAAGGGTCATGACATAGTTGAGTAATTCGCCGGATATCAGGGGGGTTACTACCCGAATAGAGTTACAAAGGTTCATGCGATCCAGGCGCAAAGAGGCGTTGTTGTGCAGAAAGCCGATGCATTCCATTTGTCTGGCGAACAATTCTTCGGTCGGAAACTCTTTAAGGTATAAGTATCCGCAAAAAACCTCATCTCCGCCTTCGCCGGAAAGCAAAACCTCGATTTTTTGCTCTTTTGCATATTTAGAAATGAGGTAATTCGACACAGAGCTTCTCACCAAGGAAGGATCAAAGGATTCCAGGCACCGGATAACTTCAGGAAGCAACGCCAATAGTTGGTCAAGATCCACAATCAATTCGTGGTGGTCGGAGTCGATATGGTCGGCCATTAAGCGTGCGCATTTAATGTCTTCACTTTCTCCCACGCCCAAGGCAAATGTTTTTAGACGCTGCTTATTTCCGAATTTTTTCTTGTAAGCGGCACTCGCCAGCCAGACAATGACACTGCTGTCAATTCCGCCGCTGAGCAGGCTGCCGGTTGGCACATTAAATTCTACGCGATTATTGAAACTGCGCTGGATAATATCTCTGATCCTTGCCGTTACTTCGTCAAGGTCGTCCTCAAGGATTTCCGGCTGACTTTGGGGCAGTTCGGCAAACCGGGTCAGAGTGCCCAAACCATCCATATAATGTCCCGACGGAAATTCATGGACATCGTCGGTGGTCTCTACCAAGCTCTTCAATTCGGACGCAAAATAAAGTCTTCCGTTTTTCCAACCGTAAAAAAGGGTCTTGATGCCTAAAAGGTCTCTGGCGGCAAACAGGTTTGCGCCGTCGGATATCACGAAAGCAAAGACGGCATCATTTAAATGCGAGAACATAGATTTGCCGTGGTTTTGGTAAAGTTGTAACAGCAGGAGCTCCTCCCGAAAAGGGCCGTCCGGTACTCCATAAACCGGAGCTAATTCCTGCCAGTTTCCCATCTGACCGTCGTAGCAGATTCTTAATGCCGGATAATCCGCGTTGAAGGCCGGTACACGTGTATCGCCTCCCGCCAATACAACATCCGGGTTTCCGGAAATGTCGCCTTGCAGATAGTTCTGCGCCATTGCGATCCGTTTATCTTCGAATATCCCTGATAAATACGGACCACGATGTTGGATTAAACGAAACATCGATTCAAGTTCCAGGCGGTCTTTTTTATTGTAGACGACAGCAAATCCACTCATTCAATGCTTCCCTTTTTTACTTTTTGATTTCAAAAATTCCGACGAGTCCATGCCCCATCCCCGTTCCGGGTTGAAGCTCCATTTCAAGCTTTCGCAAGGCAAAGCCGAGGACGGATTCGATCAGATTGGCCCGTACATCCCCCCACTTTAACCAGCCCACGCCTTCGATGACCCTGCGCATGGTTTCCATAGCCTCCTGAAGCGGTTTGGGGTAAGAGGGAAGAATATCCGGGATACAATCCAGCTTGCCGGTGTCGCAATCGTAGTCGCCAAGAAGACTCATGGTGTATTTGACCAAGGCGTTGCAGGACATGAAAAACGATTCAAAGAAGTTATTGAGGTGCTCAAATCCCGGCCGGGGGACGTAATCGACCAATAAGTTCTCTAAATCCGTCCGCACGTAAGTTTCAAAAAGGGCATTGACCGGGCCGCGAAGCTTGGGGCAGTTCTTGTTGTAATCCCCCGTGTCCAGGTGGCGGCCGATGAATATGGAGCGATCGAAATAGACCAGGGGTTTGATGGCTACGCCAGCTTTCTGCGAGGCGCTTGCAATGATCGCTTCGATTTCCTGGCGGCAGACAAGCTTGAGCGGAAAAGCGGCCACATCGGCCGTGGCTCTCTCTTCTTCGGGATAGATATAGGATATGCGGTAATCCATGAAGTACTCCTGATCGGCCGGATGGTGCCACAGGTCCTGCCATTCAAAGGTGTAACGTCCGAGCCAATCTCCCATGAAAAGGGCATGTTCAGGTGCATGCTTACATATATCTGTTATGATTTTTGTGGATTGATCATTATCAAAATGAGAAAAGGTGCCGAACGAAGAGAAGTAAAAATCAAACGGCTTTTCATCATTCATAATTTCAGGAATCAAGCCGTTGGAAAGGTCTCCCTGGATGAATTTCAATTTGGGGTTATCCCCACAATAGTCCACGGCCTGCTGAATAAGATTCTCGTTTATGTCGATACCGACGTATTCTTGCAGCATCTCTTCGGTGACTGCGTTGACAATGTAATCATAGATGCCCGGGTCCTTGGTGGTAACCCCCATAATCAAGTCATACCCGTCCCCGCTACCGCAGCCCAAATCCAAGATTCGAATGCGTTCCAGTCGCTTTTTCTTCCGCGCCACCAGGTCGTTGAGGGCGGGGCGTAAAAAAATGGCGGTCACCTGATCTTCCCAAAATCTTCTGACATTGTCATATTTCCCCAGCAGGCCGGAGGCCTTATCGTACTTTCCGGTTTGAAATGCCTGGGTATATGCTGTTTTCTCTGACATCCTTATTCTCCTTGAAGATAACCGTTCAAGCGGCCGTGATTTTTAAGAGGTCAATGGCATGAAACGCATCTTTGCAATAGGCATCCGCACCGATCTCTCGCGCAAATTCGATGGATGTGGGGGCACCACCGATAAGAATCTTGACGCGGTCACGAATCCCTTCTTCTTTCAGTTTTTGAACAACCTCACCCATAACGCGCATGGTGGTTGTCAACAACGCTGAAAGGCCTAGAAAAGATGCCTGGTTTTCCTTGACCGTGGTCGTGATCCGGTCCACAGAGACATCCGTACCCAGATCAATAACCTGGTATCCCGCTCCCTTGAGCATGATGGCTACGATATTTTTGCCGATGTCATGAAGATCACCTTTTACAGTGGCAATTACAAACTTGCCCTTGCTCTCAACGCCCGCCTTGATCAAATGAGGCGCCAATAAATCCATGGCAACCCCCACACATTCGGCAGAGGCCAGCATGTCCGGAATCAAATATTCTTTTTTTTCAAATTTTTCACCCACTGTTTCCATGGATTGTGTTAATGATTCCACCAATATTTTTTTGGGGTCTATATTTTGATCCAAAGCTTCGGTTACCAGCTCTGTTACCGCCGGCCGGCCTTCCAGGCCCGGATCAAAGCCATCATCTTCAGCTTCCACTCTTCCCTGAATTACATTGAATGCAATCTTTTCAAGAAGTTCGCTGGTATTCATTAATCATTCCTCCCAATTAGTTGTCTTATTATGCTGTTTTTAGACCCGGTAAAAGGCCCGGCACCTCGTTATATATGCGATTCACCACATCAGGGTCCAGGTGAGGGGCCGGTTCAGCTTCCAGACGAGCCATGTACTCAAGTGCGTTTTCAATAACGTTGTCTTTCTTATCTTTGGTTTCGAACTGATAAGGGCTGGATATATCTCCGCTGTGCATGGCCTTGCGAGCGTGGCGGGCAAAAAGCCGGTGGCTGGAGGCCATCACTTTTTTTACCATTTTGACGGCATCATCGGTATCTTGCAAGGAGACCTTGGGCGCTCGAAGACAATGTTTGATTTTTCCGACCTGTTCATTGTCAAGAACAGCCTGCAGCGGGCAGAAACAGTTGGTCCGGTCCAAAAGACCAAACGCATAGTGGATATATTGTGCACCGCTGGTTGCCATGTAAAGATGGGTAAACAGTTTCTCAAACATAGCCTGCATGCCCGGCACTTTGGCATCGCCTACGCCGGCAGTGGAATAGCATGGGACTTTATAATA
>JBFESJ010000164.1:0-8065 GCA_041548585.1 Desulfobacterales bacterium
GCCATGATGTCATATCTGCCAACTTAACAGATAACAAATTCGAACTGTAAATATCAAGGAAGGATCATCTTTCATATATCGTTTTCATATTTCGTGTATCGTTTAATGTGAATATCTTGGAGCAACCGTGTTTCGAGTCAAGTATTAATTTTGCTGCCAAAGCGTTTGGTCACGAAGCATCGCATTTACGATTACCAACAACTTCCGCATGCAGGCGGTGGCTGCAACCTTATGACATTTACCGGCAGCAATCAGCCGTTGATAGAACCCCTTAATGGCTGGATTACATCGGATCGCTGCCATTGTTGCCATATAAAGGCCAGAGCGGACTGTTGCACGCCCTCCCCATATTCTGCGACGTCCCTTGAATTTTCCGCTATCGCAATTTAACGGAGCAAGGCCAGCTAACATGGCGATCTTTTTCGGACTCAAAACACCTAACTCCGGAAGATCGCAAATTAAGGTGGCCGATGTAATGGGTCCAATGCCCGGTACGCTTCGTAAAATATTGTCCTTACAGCGCCAGATCGGGCTGTTTTGGATTCTTTTGCCGATATCGGTTTCGATTTTATCGAGACGCTTTTCAAGCCATCGGATATGGTCTTTGATGTCTTTTTTGTTACGTTTGTTTGCAAGTTTGAGACGATTGCTTTCCGCGACGATCATGTCGATGATCTGCCGGCGACGCGTAACAAGTGCCGTCAATTCTGATGTCTCACGATCTTTAAGCTGACGAATATCCGGCTTTACCGCTGCGGCAAAGCGAGTAATTGCCCGTGCATCAGTGGCATCTGTCTTGGCCAAAATACCAGCAGACTTCGCAAAATCGCGGACCTATCTCGGGTTGACGATAACTACGGGTAGCCCGGCTTCGACAAACGAACTGGTTGACAAACTTAATGGTTTACTCGGAGCAATTTTGATTGCTGTTCCTCGGCGCTCCACTCTCTTTCCGATAAACTTATAATGTTTTCCTTATCTAAATTATCTGAAAAAGGTTGGTCGGCCGTTTCCGTGCTCTTGGCCATCAGATCCACAATATCTTGAACGGATGGTTCTTTTTTACCGTAATTTTTATTCATCAAACGGGATTCTATATTCTCCGGATTAATAAGCGGGCGCTGTAACATCTTTTCATAAAGATCTATGTAATGTTGCGCAGTGACCCTATGATTGAATCTGCAAGCACTTTGAAGCATTATTCGATTGATTTGCTGTACCTTTTCTTTAATCGGCAACATATAAAAGTTCATTGCCTGATCAATAGCCCAAGACAGCCCTTCTTGGTCGAACGTTTTGAACAGGAAGCCGTTGCCGGTGTTTCTGTCTACATCCAAATGGACTACCGTATCATGAATCCCCCCGGTATCGTGGGCTACTGGAAGGGCCCCATATATAGGTCCTATCATCTGCGGAAGACCGCAAGGCTCAAAACTTGAAGGCATTATCACAAAATCCGAAGCCCCATAGGCCAAGCGCGCCAAACGTTCATTGAAGCCGCATATTGCTACCCGCTCAGACAATTTGTGGAATCGAACAATTTCTTTAAAATGCCTTTGAAACTCCCCGTCTGCTATAAAAACGATCTCTAGATTTTGTTTCCAATAGCGAGCGACGATTTGATAAAGGATCTCAGTCAGCAGTTGACATCCCTTTTGAGCCGGGTCTAACCGGGAAGGCCAAAAAAAGACAGGTGCCTGTGTATCCTGAATTAAACCCAAGGTTTTTTGAAGATAGCGTTTGTTTTTCTTTTTCCCGAAAACATGATTTTTTGCAAAATATTTACAGATCAAGGCATCATCAAATTCCGGGCTAAAGGAAGGATCGGGAGCGTTAAGAATTCCAACAGCACATCCGGCGTCACTTTTATTTGCCAACTCTTTCTGCAGTGAGTTTTTTACAAAATCGTGCCGGCCTTCGACCATTTCTATAAAAAAGGTCGGGCTCACAGTATTTACAAAATGGGCTGCAAAAACTCCGCTTGTAAGGAAATCAACGGGAATGGAGTCTCTGGTATTTTCATAGCTGGACGGGAAGGATTCAAAAAAAAGGTTCTTCCAGAACGAAGCGCTGTCGATGCCCCTGTCTTCAATTTCAGCAAGGGTGCTTTTAACAGTATGGATATTGTGAATGGTAAAAAGGCAGGGAATACCCAATTGCCTTGCCATGGCTGGAATCAGACCGGTCATCCAATCGTTGCAATGGATAAGATCCGGCTGAATTTGAGGAACGATATTGTTGATAACCTCTCGCTGAAATGCCAGTGAAATTTTTATGTTTTCACACTCATAACCGGAATAGATATGATTAAGATAGAAAAAAGCCCTATCCTGGGCCAAATGAATTCTTTCGCTGGGTACACTCTTCCTAATCGTGTTCAGTTCCCTTCTAACATGTGAAGATAAATGACCGTTGAATATTGATCGATAGTCCGGAAGGGCCACGTGGACATCAGCCCCCTGTCTATAAAGTTCACTTATCAAAGCCGCGGAAACATCGGCCAACCCCCCTGCTTTAGCATTCAAGTTGTTGGAATTGCTTCCCATGCTTTTGGGAAGATAGGTGACTTCAGGAGTCACTATAAGAACTCGGGGGGCGGTTCGAAAACCGGTCATAGAAACCTCACATTTAATTTTTTGGTTCTTCTCCAATTTGGTTGGAAAAGAGAGCTCAAGATATCAATTGGAACTTGAGTCTTACTTTACTAAAATAATTTGGATATACAAGATGAGATGATTATTGGTATAATATGGGGTAAAACCCCGCATTATGAATAGGACGATAGGTATGTCTTAAGGTTGATTTTTTTGTTATGTATACCGATTTTCTTTCGAATATTGTTTCTATGAAAATCGATTGTACTGGTAGCCAAATTCATAATTTCCGCAATTTCCTTTGTGGTATTACCCTGTTTGATGAGATTAGTCACCTGAAGTTCTGTGGGAGAAAGTTTTATCAATTTAGAGGACAAGCCGTGTACAAAAGGAGAAACGATATCATTTAAATTTGATTCTATAATTCCGATATAGGCCCGTTGTTTTTCACCCAATTTTTTCATTTTCAATTTATCGAGATAGGGAAAGACCAGTTCCCTGACATTCAACAACACCTTTTCTTCAAGCTCAATTTTATCTTCTTCCCTTTGCTTCAATAAGACCTTTAATGCTGTATTTGCTTCTTCAAGACCAATTGTTTTTGCCTCCAATTCCATCCCTTTTTGTTTCAGGGCTTTCTCCGCTTTTTTTCGATTTGATATTTCCTTCCTTAATTCCTTGTTGGTTTTTATGAGTTCTGCAGTACGTTCTTTAACGCGTTTTTCCAACTCGCCGTGTGCCTTTCGCAAAGCCGTCTCGCCTCGTTTCTTCTCCGTGATGTCTCGATTACTGGCGCGTCTTCCAAGAAAGCTGCCGTCATCACCGTAGACGGGTTGGCAAATATGACCGACCCAGCGTTCATCGTCATTACGTGTTTTTATGCGAAATTCTATTGTTTGTGCATCCATACTCTCTATCTCATCTTTAAGATGCCGGCTGAGCAACTTATGGTCATCGGGATGGACCAACTTTTCGAGAAGCTTAGCATCTGTAAGGAATTCACTGGCACCGTAACCGGAGATGCGCTGACATGAAGGTGAAACATATTTATAAGTCCCATCAGGTGCGATCCAGGATTCCCAGTCGTAGGTGAAGTCAGCAACAGTGCGAAATCGCTGTTCGCTTTCTTTGAGGGCTTGTTCAGCTGCCATCCGTTCTGTAATGTTTCTAACATATTCGACAATACCGCTTGGATTCCCTTCCGCATCCAAAATAGGAAAAGAATACAACTCCAACCATCCGACGGATTGTCCTGATTCAACCAAAGGCACGATATCCATTTGCAGGCTGCCTTTCTCAAGAGCCCTTAAAGAAGGACAAATTTCACAACGTTCAGTTCTTCCGTGATAAAATTCATAACATTTCTTGCCCTTGAACGGCATCGCATGGGCGTACCATTTGATCATCGTATTATTGATCCGCAAAATATTTAAATCTTTGTCAAGAACAGAAATGCCGTCCTGTATGGCATCAAAGATATTCTGTAAAAACCTCTCACTTTTTCTCAATTTTTCGACGGCTTTTTTGTGGCGTGTGATATCAAAAAAAACACCGGAGACATACTGTATATCTCCCTTTTTATCGCAAACGATGTGTCCTCTTTCTTGTATCCAACGTATATCCTCAGTTTTTGATCTGATCCTGTATTCTCTTAAATATGATTTGTCTGTTTTTAGAGCCTCAATAAAGCGTACTCTGGCAGCTTCAAAATCTTCCTCGATGATTATATCGGACCATTTCATTTTCCGAGCGTTAAATTCATCAGCATCATAGCCAGTCAATAATTCAATCTTTCGATCAAAGAATTCAACAGACCAGTCTTTATATCCTTTATATACAATACCTGGGAGATTATTTACCAACAGTCTGTATTTTTTCTCACTTTCCCGAAGCGCCTCCTCAGCTTGTTTGCGATCAGTGACGTCCCAAACAGTTGATATCATCAAATGTTTATCAGGGATCGGTATATTTTTCGCGGTAATGAAAGATGTTTTGCACCCTTTGCGGACAATCGGCACATCTATCCAATACATACGCTCCGGCTCACCACTGGAACAATCGTCTAACACCCTCTTTTTAATCTCTTCCCTAAACTCCGGTTCCTCGTAAACAGCATCCCAAAAAGCGTCCGGATCTGAAAGTGCCTCTCTTGTTGTTTGGTAGTAATTGGGAAAGTTGTCGTTCATATATTCAAATTTAACAGCAGGATCAACAGAGTTCACAGCTATACCAATAGGAAGATTGTCCATGACAGACTTAATAAAGACTTCTCTATCCCTCAACGCTTCCTCTGCCAATTTGCCTTCAGCTGCCTCTGCCTCTAACTTTTTGATTCTCTGTTCCAGTTCTTCATAGGTTGCTTTTTTGGACATTACAAAATCCTCCACTAAAAAACGAAAAGGCTCATACTTTAGTCTATCTAAGTACTAAACATAAGCATTCACATATTATATCGGGTGTAATTCCTGAATCTGCCAAATATTATATATAATTTATGTGATATTATAAAATCATAGAGCAATTAATATTAAACAGAAAATAAATCAGCGCAGAAAAGGTATCAATAAGATATGAAGTTCGATGGAAGATGATATTTAGCAATTAAATTTTAAATATCACAGAATGGATGGTATTTTCAATTTTTTTGATCTATGGAATAGGATGTTGATCTGATTGAGTAATAGATCACTTTTTAAAGGAATAGGGATTTTCCACTCACTTTTGAAGATAATCTTTGACCTTTGATATCTTGCAACTACCTAAGCTAACTAAAAATTGTGATACGGTAATATGATATCACAAAAAATATGGCCTGCTTTTTTCTTGGAATATCTTGCCAATCTATCAACTTTTCACAACATCTATAAATAAACAGATATCATATTTTATGGTACCAGGTTAGGAGGGTGACAATTTTTTGAGGTTAGAGAAAGGATTTCAAAACTTCACAAGACCTGCAACACTTCATCTTATCATTCCAGTCCTTGCAAGCATCACCACAGCAAATGGTTCCGTTAATAAACCAGCAAAGATCACCTGCCTGAAATTCCCAGGCCGGACATTTTTCTTTGTTCTCAGGAGAACAATTTTTTATAACCCAGCATGGATTTCGGTTTTCTTGATTTTCCTTAGTTCTGGATAGAAAAAAGAACATCTGCCGCTCAACGTTGGCCGGTATGTTTCGCCAACCTTGCTCATAGCTTTGAACAGCTTTAATGGATACCCCTAAAAGTTGGGCCATTTGTTTTTGTGTTTTGCCGATCTTAATACGCAATTTTTTAAATTCCGTGCTGTCCATGTTAGAGCAATTGTCCTTTATTTGTGAAAAGATAATAAAGCATAAAACTACCACATTGTGCTATTTTAATCAACGGATATATTTATTATTTTAAAGAGTGAATTTTGATTAAAATGAAGTAGGTTGAGGAAGGGATATCTTGCCAATCTCGCATGCTAAGTCAACTCAGTTAAAGTTCATATATCGTATTTCCTACAAAAATGCAAAAAAGGCAAAGCCCAAAAATGAGATTTGCCTTTCTGATATCTGGAAACACAATTTTTTTGAATTTATGTTGACCTTTGCTCTATCGCAGAAAGCACAATCTGCAAAAATTGAAAGGCAGAACCATTGCTGACCCTGCCGATACAATCAAATTTTCAAATGATCAAATGTTATCTTTCGCATATCTCCCGCGGTACAATGGATAAAACACTTATTAGATATGTCAGGTATACCTCTAATGTTTTTAGCATTATTTCCCGCCCACAACTTTACGAATTTTAGTGGAACCACTTCTAAGCTGAATTCAGCATATCTGTTATCATGAGATATTCAAAATCGGTACCGTCATAATCATACGTTGCTTCTTCTCCAGTCATTGGAATTAATTTAACCCTTCCGCCGAAAAATTCAGAGGTAATGTTTTCAACTTCTTTTATACTCAAATCTTTCCTTAAAAAATATTTGGAATACACATTTGGATATCCTAAGCTGCGTGTAATTCGGAATAATTTTAATTGTATTCTTGGATTAAGGCATTTGCGAAGATGATATGCAGTGTTAGCAGTATTAATATTAAAAAAATGTGGGTTCGCAAATACCAAGGGGGAAAGCCTAAACCCTTGCCTACTGTAACTATCTTTCTTGTTAGAAAGCTGGTAATGCGTGTCATTCAGGAGCTTAACAGGATATCTCCCAAGTTTGTCTTTATTATCATTAATAAGTACTGCAGGAAATATTATTGCCGCTTGTTCCTGGTATTTTTGAACAATATTCAAGAAATGCTCAATAAATTCCTTTGTTGTCAATGGTGAATCCGAGGCTACATATAACGCATGCTTCCTATTATGGAAAGCGGCGCTGGCTGCATACCCCTTAATTAAATTCCCCGCTATTGAACTTTGTTTGACCTTCCTTTGAATAATATTGAAGCGCTTAATGACGTTGGGAGGAATTTTTGAATTCTGGTTCACAATATAGCACGGTTTTTCAAATTCATTTATTAATTTGCTCAGGCGCTGCTCAAGAAGCATCTTATGGCCGACAATAACGATTTCATCAATTAAATCAGTCGTAAAAAGGTTCTCAAGCGTATATTGTATCAAAGGCTTACTTTCTTCTTTGCCATCTTTAACCGTTTTAAATTCCCTCAATGGTTTATAACCCGTCTCTATGAACTTTCCGCCGTAATCTTCCGCAACTATTCTGCTGTACTTTTTTACTTCTCTTTTGTTGTTATAACCTGCCATTAAAATTGCGCTAACCATGCCATCACTCTATTAGATATTGAGATAACCACACGAAGTTCGTGCTTACCAAAACTTGCGATTTCTTGCCAAGAGTGCAGGTTCAAGCACTATCATTAAAAGTGCATATATCGTATTTCTTACAAAAATGCAAAAAAGGCAAAGCCCAAAAATGAGATTTGCCCTATTGAAAAAACAATATCAAAGTATTTGTTAGGTTAATTATCATTTTGTTACGTTTTAATTGCAAAACTCACAAGATTAGCTCAGGTTGTGATATCGTATTATGGTATCACCAAAAAATCAGGCCGCTGATAGTTGGATCTTATTGCAGCTATCACCACCCCATCCCTCTCTCCATGTATAGGCCCATGGAGAGGTGGATGGCAGGATGGAGGAGAGGATACTCATTAAGAAGTCTGAGTGCAGCACGATGCGATTTTTGTAAATGTCATCTTTCTGGAAAGTTTCATCCAACGGTTCCAGCGCCTCATGCCGCCTTTGATGTTATAAACCTGTGTAAAGCCTTCTTCTGCCATAATGGCCGCTGCCACCTTGCTTAATTGTCCTGTGTCGCACACCAGAACAATCTTTAGATCTGTTTTTTTAGAAAAATAGGTGTCTTCAAATATTTCTTTTAAAAAATCATCAATCGGTCTGGATATCGCTCCATTTATATGATTTTTCTTATAAGTCTCGGTTTCCCGAAGATCGATAATGCGAAC
>JBFESJ010000165.1:0-8046 GCA_041548585.1 Desulfobacterales bacterium
ATCCGGATCGATGTCACGCCGACAAAGAGACTTGCAAGGAAATGACCACCCGAATCATTGCCGCCTACAGGCTCATCAACGATTACTGTAAAAACTATGAATTTTCTTTCTCAAAAGAGGAAGTCAACAACTATATTTCGGCAGAGGAATGGTGGTTTGAACGTTTTGGCCGCAGCCCGCTATGGGGAAGTACTCGTAAGCCCAAATAGGCGTTAACGATGGATAGGTCATTAAACGAAAACAACACAGGCGCTTTTCACAAAAAACCGGTGTTTCTGATTTGTCTGGCGCTGGCGGTGATCGGTTTCGGCGCCTTTGTGTTCGAACTCATGGGCCGGCATCCGGAGAGGGCCTGGCAGGCGTACCTGATCAATTTTTTGTTGTGGTCGGCCATTGCCCAGGGCGGCCTGCTTTTTTCCGTCATCATGCATACGGTAAAGGCCAGATGGAGCGGCCCCTTATCCAACATCGCCGAGTCTTTTGCCGCCTTTTTCCCTGTTTCGTTCATCCTTTTTTTAATTTTATTTCTGGGAAAAAACCATATCTTCCCGTGGCTGCATCAGGATCTTCACGGCAAAGAAATTTGGCTGAACGTGCCGTTTTTGTTTACCAGGGACTTTATCGGGCTTTTTGTTTTGTACGGGCTGGGGTTTGCCTATCTGTACCATGCCCTGTGGCTAAAACTGGATCGTTCCGTATCTGATGGCAAAATTCGGAAGCGACTGTATAAATGGTGGGGTCGAGGCATCTTCGATGTTCAGCGCTGCAAGGGCCGAATGACGGTTTTCGGTATTCTTTATATATTGGCTTTTGCGATCATTTTGTCTTTGATCGGCTATGACCTGGTAATGGGCGCGGATCCGCACTGGTATTCCACACTGTTCGGGGCCTATACGTTTGTCAAGGCATTTTATGTGGGTCTGGGCGGTCTGATTATCCTGGCGTCATTTCTTCATCTGAATCCTGATGTCGAATTCAAACTCAAGCCGGCACAGTTTCATGATGTGGGCAAACTCTTTTTTGCATTTTGTCTGGTTTGGGCGGATTTTTTCTACTGTCAGCTTGTGGTTATCTGGTACGGCAATATTTCCGAAGAAACCGCCTACGTTATTGAGCGAACCATGGGCGGCCCCTGGCGGCCTCTGGCCTGGTTTGTCTTTATTATCTGTTTTATCCTTCCGTTCATCATTTTGTTGAACAAAAAGGTGAAGACAAAGCCCCAGTTCATGAGTATACTCTGCGCCGTCGTGATCATGGGGATCTGGCTGGAACATCTGCTGCTTTTAGGTCCGGCGTTGAATCACCACGCGTCTTCGCTTCCGTTGGGACTGGCAGACGGTCTGATATTTTTGGGCTTTTTGAGTCTCATCGCATTGGCGGTCATGTACTTTCTGAATTTGTTTCCGGAACTTCTCCGGGTTGAAGCAACGGAGGTGAACTGATGGAAATTCTGATCACCTCTCTTGCACTGGCAACGATCCTGATCCTGGCCGTGATGATCGGCACCCGGGGACACCCCATGAAGTTTATTGTCGCTGTCGGAAACTTTTTTGTGTTGCTGACAAAGAACACGGCTGCGGTATTTTGGACCGGACTCATTATTCTCCTGGTGATCGGCTTTTTGTACTTTTTCTATGCTTCGCCGGCGACAAATATCGGTCCCGAACAACCGATCCCTTTCAGTCACCGGGTCCATTCCGGTGTCAAGGCGATTCAGTGCCAGTTCTGTCACCCGTATGTGAGCCGTTCTATACATCCGGGGTTGCCGCCGGTTGAAAAATGTCTCTACTGCCACAAGTACATTATTGCCAATCATCCGTGGATTCAAAAGGAACACGAATATTTTAACACCCAAACCCCGACGCCGTGGAAAAAGGTTTTCTATGTTCCGGAACATGTTTTGTTCAACCATCAACGGCACATCAAAAAAGAAATTGAATGCCGGCAATGCCATGGACAGATTGAAACCATGGACCGGATTCGGGCAAAAAGATTCAAGATGGGGTTTTGTGTCGAATGTCACCAACAAAAAGAAGCCAATTTGGGGTGTTGGTTGGCGTGCCACAACTAACCCGAATCTTTCATGTGCCTGATTCGTCCATTGGCTGTGTTATCAGGGGTTCGCGGTAGCTTACTACAGCTTCACCCCTGAATGCCTTGCCACTGGATGAATCAAACTCTTGAAAAATCCGGGTTGGCTCATGAAAGACGCCAAACAAAAGAAAAGAATAATATAAAATCAAAAAGAGCGTCAGGGAAGTTTCTATCATAAAGCCATATTCATTATCTATGAAGCGAATGGAAGCATCGGACGCGTGAAATGTTCAAAATTGACCGAATCTTTCATAAAACAATCGAAAAGGGTTTCAATAAGGTTTTGCTAAATATCTCATTAAGGAGAAGCAATTGTTCGGTAAATCACAACCGTCATCGCAAAATTATATGACTGCAAAAGGTTTTTGCCTTACTTCGGCGTTCTGGATGGTTGTTGCCACCTTCATGGGGCTGCTTGGGGCCACCGAGCTCATGGCCCCGGATCTCACCGAAAATATCGGCTGGCTCGTGTTCGGGAGGGTCCGTCCCATCCATGTGAATCTGGTGCTTTTCGGATTTGTCACCCCAGGCCTTCTTTCCGCGGCATTCTATTATGTGCCCAGGCTGCTCAGGACCGAGCTTTACAGCGAAAAACTCGGCTTCATCACCGTTTTGGCGTGGAACGTTACCCTGGTCTTCGCCGTTGTGAGCCTGGCGTCAGGATATTCTCAGGGACGGGAGTATGCTGAAATGATCTGGCCTGTTGACATGCTGGTCGTTCTGGCGTTTGCGCTGATATTTGTCAACCTGATCATGACCGTTGCACGGCGAAAGGAGCCGATCCTTTATGTTTCCGTCTGGTACGCGTGTGCCGCTGTGGTTCTGACGGCAGTTACGTTCGCCCTTGGAAACGTCGTCTGGAAACCCAACAGCGGTTCTTTGATCGGCATCCCGGATGCCATTCTACTCTGGTTTTACGGCCACAATGTTTTCGGCCTTCTTTTGACACCCTTGTCCGCGGGCGTGGCCTATTATGTCATACCCAGGGCATGTCGGGCCCCACTTTACAGTCACTCCCTCTCTTTGTTCGGTTTCTGGTCTCTGCTGGTGGTCTACACCCATATCGGGACCCACCATCTCCTCCAGGTGCCGGTTCCCACATGGTTAAAGGTCATTTCAATTGTGGACAGTGTGGCCATGGTCATACCGGTCATGGCATTTTTGATTAACATATGGTACACGGCAAAAGGGAAGCTCGGGGAAATTCATGCCGATATCGGCGCAAAGTTTGTCTTCACGGGTACCATCATGTATTTCTTTGTGAGCATCCAGGGTTCCATGATGGCCCTGCCGGATGTGCAGCGGGTGACGCATTTTAACAACTGGGTCGTCGCCCATGCCCATGTCGGCGTTTTGGGATTTGCCGGGATGATCGCCTTGGGCGGGATTTACTATACCCTGCCTCGAATCACCGGGAAACCGCTGTACAGCAGATTTCTGGCTGATTTTCAATACTGGCTGATTCTCATCGGCGTCATCGGTTTTACCGTGGTGCTGACCATTGTGGGGCTGATTCAGGGAAACGCCTGGCTCAACGGTGAAACCGTTTACCGGGTTCTCCCGGAAATGCACGTCTATTATGTCACCCGGGCGTCCATAGGGCTGGTGATCTTCAGCTCCGCGATTTTGGGCCTTTACAATATTTTAAGAACGATATTTTTTAATTCCGGAGAAGTCCCATGAATATGACCCCAAGAGCGATTGTTGTCGGCAGCCTTCTGATACTGGGCGTCATTGTGTTTGTGGTGGTGGTGTTGCCTTACGCCACGCGGATTGAGACCCCCTCCGATATTTTTCGAGAAAGGACCACTCACGAAGCCGACGGCAGGGACATTTACATTGCCAACGGCTGCGTTTACTGCCACAGCCAATCCATCCGTTCCATTGACTGGGGTTTGGGGGCTGAAAGGATTGCCCAGGCAGGGGATTATGTTCAGGACAAACCCATCCTGTTGGGATCGGAACGGACCGGCCCCGATCTTTCCCAGGAAGGCGGGGAGCATCCGGACGACTGGCATACGGCGCATTTTATCAATCCCCGATATACTCGCCCCCTTTCCATTATGCCGGCATTTGCTTTTTTGGGCGTGGAAGATATTAAAAAGTTGACCACCTATGCCCAGAGCCTGGGCCTGAAACAGGCGGACAAACGGATGCAAAGACAAAAATACTGGAAAGAAAAAGCCGTTGCAGCCTATGAAAGCGGTCCTGAAGCCAATGTGAAATGGCTTCACGAAAACGTCCCCGAAGGTTGGCGAAATCTACCCAACCCCTATCCGACCACTGAAGCCGGGCTGGCCAGGGGACATAAAATTTATCAGGATTTTTGCCTTGGATGCCACAGCCCCATCGGTGACGGCATGGGGCCGGCACAGCCGTATATTTATCCACCGCCATTTAATTTTACGATTCTAAAAGACAGGGGTATTTCCGGGGGAATCCTTTACTACCAGATTATGAACGGCATTACCGGAACGGCCATGCCGTATTTCAAGCGGGAGCTGGAGTCGGAAAAGATCTGGGATGTGGGCAACTATGTGGCGGTGTATTTCATCAATCAGACCGATGCCGATACCGAACCCAAAGGGATCGATGCGGCGTATGAACCATGATAGAAAATAAAAAATTTCAAAACTCAAATGACAAGTGAAACCCAAATTGCCAATGACAAAAAAGTGTACGATCTTGAAGAACGTTAATTTTTTCCTCGATTCTTAATGCTTCCCGAAAAGGAAAATGAATTTTTAGTTTTTATGCATTTGAATTTGATTTGAACTTTGAACTTTTTAATTTGAAATTTCGATGTATTTTCCCTATTTCATAACATACATGGTTGCGGGCCTTGTTATCAGCCTGGTGGTTTTTTTCTGGGCCCTCAAAAACGGGCAGTTTAAGGATCAAAAACGAGCCAGATTTTTGCCCCTGGAAGAAGAACCGGAAGCTAAAGGCACCAAGATTAGTGTGTTCAACCGCTATGAAGCTTATGCATTGATGTTTCTGGCGCTTGCAGGTCTGGCGGCGAGTGCAGCAGTGCTTATTTTTGCATTATTTAAAGGAAAGTATTTTTAAAAGGAAACCGCATGCGATATTTTCATTTGCTGAACTTTCAACATTTTATTCTTTATGTATTTCCAACCCTGATTTTTATTGTGCTGTTCGGGTTGGGGCTGGCCTTCAGCCATCTTAAAAGTGATGATGCACAAGAACGAAAAAAGAAAATCATTTACCGATTTCCCGAAGGCATCGAGGACAGGAACGCACCGTTTCCCCTGTTCATGACGCTGACCATTGCAGGAACGATCATCTGGGTTTTGTTCTATATTTTGGGAACCGGGCTTCTTGGAGTAAAAATATAAGATGGAACATACATCAGAAAAAGAATCTACATGGATCACCTGGATCATCATTTTTTTACTTCTGGTATGGATTCTGGGCAAAGGGTTTTTCTCCTTTTTTGTTGTTGGGGATCTGGGTCAGCCCACATGGAACTACCGCCCCATAAAAGACGTTCCCGGAGAATCACCGTATGCCATTTATGAAGTTTTACCCTATCCTCAGCACGTCAAAGGCGACAAGGGGGAATAGATGAAGCGAATTTTTGTCCTGGTGGGGTTCGTCGCCATTCTGCTTACGGCCGCCTATACGGTGATCACGCTTTACGATGAAAACCTCAGGGTGGGCCGAATGTGGGAAACGCCCGCTGTCCGCCCCCACGAACAAAAGCTTTTGATCATGTCACCTGACGTGTTGCCGTTTAACGGTGGCGAAGAAGAGTATCGAAATGTCGACGGAAAAGACCTCATATCCCCTTTTAAAAATGACGATCCCAAAGTGATCGTATCCGGGAAGTCGTTGTATTTTACCTACTGCGCCCAGTGTCACGGAAAATATTATGACGGAAACGGGACCGTGGGACAGAGTTTTCATCCCCTGCCCGGTGATCTGCGGAGCGGCCGGGTTCAATCCATGCCCCAAGGCACCCTCTTCAAAGAAATCAGCTACGGCATCCCCAATGGTCGCCAGCCGGCCCTGGCCACCACCATTGAAATAATGGACCGGTGGCGGATTATCGCATATGTCAAATCTTTAGGGACCCGCGAATGAAATGAATCCTTTTGCTGCTTCCTGTGATCTTTGCGGCCTTTCCTTAAGATACGGCACGGTGAAATGGACGTCAGGCAACCGAGAGTTTTCTTTCTGCTGCATCGGCTGTCGCCAGGTTTTTATCATGCTTGTGGAGGCTGCTGATTCTCCGGATCCTGTGCAGTTTAAAGAAACGGCACTTTTCAAAAAATGTCTGGAGATGGGAATTATTCCTGAATCGGAATCGGATCTCAAAGGGCGCCTTTCCAAAGATGCTGCAAAGCCCCTTTTTTCTTCCCTTCAACCGGATGCTGAACCGCCAAGCGAGTGGGAGAACCAAGGTGCCGCCGAAAGACTCACCATTTATCTGAAGGTCAGTGATATGTGGTGTCCGGCCTGTGCCTGGGTGATCGAAGCAGCGCTCAAAAAAGATTCCGGTATCGTCCATGCATCCTGCAATTTTTCAACGGACCGGATCAGATGTGAATACAATCCCGTTCAAACGTCCCCGGAACAGATTATTCAGACCATCGACCGGCTGGGATACCGGGCAACGGTGCCGGAAGAAGATGCCGCGGCCATTGAAACAAAAACGGATTTCATCCGTTTTTCTGTTTCTGCATTTCTCACCGCCAATGTCATGATGCTTTCCTTGGCCCTTTACTCGGGCTTTTTCACCACGCTTACATCGGAAACCATTTATAAAATCTCCGTGCCCATTTTTATCCTTGCCGGCATTGTCCTTTTTTGGGGCGGTTTTAAGATCTATCGCAAGGCCTGGTCGGGTCTTAAATCTGCGGCTTTCGGCATGGAAACCCTGATTACCATGGGGGCGTTCAGTGCCTTTTTTTACAGCACCTTTAATCTATTTTCCGGAAGCATTCATCTCTATTTCGATACCGCAGCCATGCTGGTCACCCTGACGCTATTGGGGAAAACCATTGAAAGAAAAGCAAAAGACAGTGTTCAGGAAGACCTTGGCAATTTTTTTTCGCTTCGACCCACCAAGGTTAAAATCTGCACCGATACATTCCCTCGAGGCCGCTATGTTTCCGCCCAAGTGCTCCGAAAAGGAGACGTTTTTGTGATCGAAGAAGGCGAAATTGTCCCTGCGGACGGGCGCATAATTGAAGGTTCGGGATCGATTGATGAATCATCCCTCACCGGTGAAGCCCTTCCCATTCAGATAAAAACCGGGGATCGTATCAAAAGCGGAACCCGTATCCTGAAAGGAGGTTTAAAAATAAAAGCCGAGGGCGTGGGGGATGATTCGACCCTGGGCCAGATGATTTCGATTATGGAACGCGCCCTGGGACAAAAAATTCCTCTGGAGGGCAAAACCGACCGGCTTCTCCGGTTTTTCGTACCGCTGATTTTCATGCTTTCGGTTGCAACCGGTTTGATCTGCCTGTTTTTTGGCCTTTCTTTTGAAAATGCCCTTATAAGATCCGTTACGGTCATGGTGATTGCATGTCCGTGTGCACTGGGTATTGCCATCCCCATTGCACGGGTTGCCGGGATTTCCCTGGCAGGAAACCGGGGAATCCTGGTCCGAGATTTTACCGCCTTTGAACAGGCCCAAAGAACAAATGCCGTTGTCTTCGACAAAACCGGAACCCTGACCAAAGGGGATTGGACCTTACTGGACGTGCGTGTTCAGGCGCCTTTTTCAAAAGAACAGATTTTTTCACTGGCCGCCGCCCTGGAGAAACATTCAGAACACTATATTGCCGCTGAGATCCGAAGACATGCCGGCAGTGCTCCACCACTCGCAACCTCGCTGACAAACGTTTGCAATCATCAAAACGGTATATCCGGCATGGTTAAAGAGGAAGAAGTCAGAATCGGGTCCAAAAATTTTGTTGAAAA
>JBFESJ010000166.1:0-8005 GCA_041548585.1 Desulfobacterales bacterium
GAAAAGAACAGAATATGGTCGGGCACGGATGTGACAGACCCCTGGAAACATGCCTGATGTTAGGGGCTGGGGCATACTTTTACGAACAAAACGGTACTGGACGCTCTGTCTCACAGGAAGAAGCGCTGGAGATTCTGAACAAAGCCATTGAGGCCGGCCTTGTGCTTCAGCCGTCAAATTCTCAAAAACCCTCTGTTATCTGCATGTGCTGCGGCTGCTGCTGCCTGGTACTGAAAAACCTCAATAGAATGGATGAACCTGCCAAGGTTGCCAATACGAATCATTATGCCTTTGTCAGCGAGGACGACTGCACAGGCTGCGGAGATTGTGAAGACATATGCCAGATGGGCGCTATAAACGTGGAAAACGAATCAGCAATTGTCAGCCGGGAAAGATGTATCGGATGCGGTCTTTGTGTTGCAAAGTGCGAATTTGACGCAACCACTCTTTTTGAAAAAGAAGAATCTGAAAAATATACTATTCCTTGCAATACAGTTGAAAAATATATGAATATGGCCCAGGAAAGGGGTCTTATATAATTATACAACGTTTGGCACCCGTTGAATAAGGAGAAGAAATGAGAAAGTGTACAGGGCATAATACACAGGAATGGGATTTTGATTCAATTTTCGAAGTCAAATGCCCGCAATGTGGATGTTCAGTTGAATTTTTTAAGGACGAAATAACAAGAAATTGCCATGAATGCAGAAAAACCGTTATGAACGATCGGAAAGATTTTGGTTGCAGGCAATGGTGTTCTTCTAATTCATCGCATATGAGAAGCTATTGTTCTAAATTCAAACGTTCGAAATCAAGGTATTACGGGCACTACATTTAGGGTCGCTATCATATCCTTAACATCAGAGGCCTGAAAAATATTTGCAATGCCCTGCAAAGAGGAAAAATGGGCCAAGTCCAAGGCGTCAGAAGTTCGTAAAGTTTACTTCACCAAGCCGTGGTCGTTAGCATGATCAGCTTATGTGAACCTATTATTTAGAATCCTAACGGATGATAAAATATAAATTGAAATAAAGAATCAGAGTCGGCTCCCTGTTTATATCTATTTGATTCAACGTTTATAGAAAAAAATGGTGTTAAATTACTCACCGAAAATAAAATGGACAAAAGAGGAAAATTCCGACATCAAAATAGACACATAACAAATCGCTGAAGAATTGATGGGAACACACTGGGCGCGTTTCCGTACGCCCCAGCCCCCGCGTTATGTATAATGATTCAATCTTTCTTAAATTATATGGAATACCGATGGTGAATCCTTGGCTTAATATTCCGGTTGCGGACTACGAGGGGCATATGGGCAGTCCGAATGTAGACCAGCTTTCGTTCCTGGCCAGTACATTCAAAGAGGCCCTTGAATATCACGATCGCGATACTGTAGCATTGCTCGGGTGCGCAACCGGCAACGGCTTAGAGCACGTAAAAAGGGAGTTCACCCATCGAGTTACTGCTGTAGATATCAATCCTGAATATCTGGAGGTTCTTGGACAGCGGTATGGGAGTAGTGTTCATGGGCTTGAAATTGTACATGATGATCTTGAAAGTTGTGAACTGGAGAAACGAGCTTATTCCCTTATATTTGCGGGGTTAGTTTTTGAATACCTTGAACCACTATCTTTACTTCAAAGAATATCCAAATGGCTTCGAGTGGATGGTATTTTGGTTATCGTTCTACAGTTACCAGCTGAAGGGTCAAGGGTTACAGAAACACCTTACACACGTCTCAAATCTCTGAACTCAATAATGAACCTAATTGATCCAAAACAATTTAAAATCATCGCAACTGATGTCGGTTTAATGGCAATTGAAAAAAAGTTCATTACTCTTAAAACGGGTAAATCATTTTACATTGGTGCCTACCAAAATAGAGCCTAAGCACCGCGTGAAGTCCGACGCGAACAAACCGCGCTCGGCTCACGCGGGACGTTAATCTAAGGAAGGGGAACACCATTAAGATGAGGAAAAGGAATATATATCACACGTTATTCCCTTTTTTGACAATGACTATTTTGTTTCAAAAAAGGGCATTGTGGGTATCACAGCTTATCCCGTTATCAAGGGATTTCGTTCAGTTGCCTTGGTCTGCCTCTAGTCTAAATCATAGTCAAAAATCGATACAACAGATTCGCCCTTTTTTTTATACGGCTTGATTAAAATCCTCCTTCACTGACTGAGCTCATTCGATTCCCCTTTCCCAGCATCATTAGATTGCCAGATGCGGTCCCTTTCAATTATGTGGACAATGTTCCAGCCCCTTTCAGTGAGCCTATGAGAGAGCTTGAATCGGTGACACTTCCAAGGCAATCGTTCGGCGCAAATCAAAACGGTCGAGATCTCTTTGGCCAAATGTTCAACCTTTTGAAGACCCCTTTGGAATGAAATCTCCCGCATGTAGGCCTCATATCCACCGCTTCGATAACCGCCCAAAAGATCTCCCAGCCATTGATAGAATAGGTTTCGACCCTTTGCTTTAGCCTCCAGATGGTCTCTATTGAAATGGGGATATTTACGGCTCTTGGGAAATCTTCTTACATCCGCAATACAATGGATCTCGTAAGTCTCAAGCGCAGAAAAGAAATCCTCCATGGAGCGGGTGCTTGTACCGAGAGTATAAATAGTCTTTAGGTCTTTCATTTAAAGGATGTTGCGAACGATTTCCTTTCAGGGAGATAGGAATCGCTAACACGATTTGATAGACCGATTTAATGTCAAGTTATCTCAAGACAATACAGTGAGCAATCTATCTTTTAGAGAGGTCTTTTCCTTTCAGCTGTACTTGGTTATTCAACCTCATCAACTACTCCCCCGAACCTTCATTTTGTGGCAACCAAAATGTAAAGCTCGGGTTCGTCAATGAACGTTTCTATTTCAAACCCAAAGGGCTTGAACAAAGCACCGGCTTCCGTCTCTTTCGGGAATTCATCAAGAGGGTAGGGAACACTCTCTTTTAATGTAAGAATGAATGCTTTCCCCAGGGGATGACTGATCACAATACGACCTTTAGGTTTCATCATCCTGCTGAGATTAGAAAAAGCACCTGTTTTGTCAACGATGTTGGGGTAACAGGCATTTAGGAAAGCCACATCGATACTGCCTCCTGGCAAGTTGAGATCCCGAACATCCGCCATAATGGTTTTCACGCAAGGGTAGTTTTTTCTCAATTGTTTTAGCATACCTCGTGAAAGGTCGCAGGCATGAATGCTGCCGGGCGTATATGTCTTGATAATGGGAATCAAAATTCCCGTGCCAGACCCCACATCAAGAACTGTATCCCCCCTGGTGATCTTGCCATGCGCTACGATTTTTTCAAGACGTTCAGGTACGCCCTCAGGCAAAGGCGGCTCAAAAAGCTGATATAGTTGATCAAATGAATTTCGCTGGAGCCTGTTAATCCTCTGAACTTCCGCTTCGCTCAGAATCTTGAAAGGTGTCATAGGGGGCCTTTTTGGTATCGTTTTATCGTAAATAAATTTTGATTCCATTCCCAATATATTCTGAATCAGCGTTAAACATGATCGAATTCCCCTATGAGTCATTTTACATCGACTCGGACCGGAGCATAAATCATTTAAATGCCGCCTACAATTTCAAATAGCCGTCCGGGGCCAGGCTGGTTGCCAACATCACGCTGTTAATATCCTGATGCTCCGTCCAGGTTTTAGCTGTCCTGTTTTGGGGATCAAGCCAAAATTTTTCGATGGCTTCACCCAAAGGGGTAAAACGCCTAAGGTGTTTAATCTGCGAATAGACGGGGTGATTTTTTTCGAACACATTCGGTTTTTCCTCCATCAATTCCTCGATCCTTTCAACCGCGTGTAATCCTATGGCCATTCCGAATTCTCGGAATGGCAGCCTGTAATTAGCAGAAAAACTTAAAAAACGGGTCAACATGTAAGTATCCAAACTCACCAGTGAAGATTCCAACAAATCCTTAAATAAGCCGGTATCGGCAAATCGATCTTGAACGATGAATTGCAAAATTGTGTATGCATGGCACAGGAGACCGCCGAGGCCGAGAGGATCATTCGTGGCCCAATTTTTTCCTTTGCAGAGCAGTTTCATATCGGCGATTTCTGAATCGAGGCCCGGGCCGGACGCATTAGAAAGCTCAACTGGCGTCGCCTGAATCTGGTTGTAAGTGATTAAACCATCCAGTGGATCGTGATGTCCCATGGAGGATACCAAAGGATAGGAAAGATCAATACTCATCTTCCAGTACATCCGTTTCGATCCGGACCTTAAAACATGGACAAAGCCGGCATGGGCGGCTTTTGCAAGCTCTATCGCCCAGAGGTTGAAGATTGAGTTTCCAGTAGACCGGCTCACTCTGTTGAGCGCATTCATCCATTTGATCAAATAATGATAGTATTGCCCGTCTCGATCCCATTCCATATGGTCGTCGTATGGATCATCAGGCTTACGTTCGTTCATCTTTTTACCGATTCGCAATCCACCGCTTGTAGGATGCTTTCTGCCTTCTTCCTCTGTATGGCCGCTAATCCAGCCGGTTCGAGGGTCGTCTTCACGATGCCGCCCGAGTATGTAATGAACCTGATCCAACAAGCCCAAGGCTAAATTCTGCCAGCTTTCATCCCCTGTCCGTTGATAAAGTTCAAGAAAGTTGCAAACGGCAAAAGCATCCGTCCAGAGATATCGCCGTGGGTACTTTTCAACGGTTGAAAGACCGGTTGAATCGGAAAATTCGGTCATGATTTCCTTAACAATAGAAATGTTTGCCTGTTGTTTCATATCAAATCAGATCCAAACCCCTTTCCTGCGCTTTTAACGCCTCTATCTTAATTGAATACTCCTAAACTTAGCTTAAATCAACGGAAGATAGATGGAAAGCAAAAATTCAAGCGATTGTCAGTCAGACTTTATCAGTGGTTTTCCGGCAGGCTGATATTCTTAGGGTTTGGAGAAATATCTTGAACGATCAGTTTCCATGATGATCAGATACGCAGGGGCATCAATCGCGCTAATGTTGGCCCTAATCCATAGTGTTCAATATTAATATTCGATTGCCAGAAACTTTCTGCAGCAACCCGCCTGAGTCCAGAGAGGGTCAAGAAAGCGTTGACGGTTGGATATAGAGCGGCTTGAATCAAGTCGTAGTGCTTGACATTTTTTTTGTAAGCGAGTAAGATTTGTTTGTTCGTTGGGGGTGTCCATAGCGACTGAGAACCCGCAAGGGAACCCTTTGAACCTGATCAGGATAATGCCTGCGGAGGGAAACGAATTCTCCAACTTCGTTTATTCAAGAGGGTCGTTTTTCCAGTGCAAGGAGACGGCCTTTTCGTTTTTTTGCAGCCACTTCCCGAAACGCTCAGCAATATCCTGCAGAATCGCTCTTTCCTCGACGATGCCGTGCTTACCGAATCCTTGAAAACAGCGAAAGAGGAGTGAAGAAAATGAAGATTAAGTTTATCGTTATTTTCATTGGTATTGCCTGTTTCCTTGCTTTGATTGTCCAGCCGGTTCGGGCCGGTCAAGGCGATACCACTTGGCAGGTTCTTACCAATATCGACAAGGTGCTGGATGAAAATCCGCTCCCACCGGGAAAAGACTCTCAGCTCATCAAGATCGCCGAAGACGATACCGTCAGCATGTTCGTCGTTCGGATGATGCCCGGCGCCGAGCTCGGTCCCCATTTTCACAAAGGACACGACGAGATCGAGTACGTGATTCGTGGAAAGGCGGAGCTCTTTGTAAACGGTAAGTGGGTGGAGTTCAAGGCAGGCAGCATCCACTTCAACCCCATAGAGAAGATACACGCGGCCCGCAACCGAGGAAATGAACCGCTCATCGTGCTGATCGCTTTTACTCCTGGCATGCGGGAGACAGACCGGCACTTCGTAAAATAGACATGTGTAAGCAGCGACGCTGAAAAAGCTGCGGTGTAAGGAGAGAAAACAGTCAAAACGAGATCCTTCTTGTCCAGAAGGTACTAACAAAATAAAGATGCCGAGGGAAACCGTTTTTCGAGCATTGCCCTTGCTGGAAAGAACCGGGTCGTCTTTGCCTCTCTGAAAAGCTCTTGTCAACACTCAGGTTATAGAAAATGAGAAAGGGCTTGAAGTCAGACTTATCAAAGGTTTTTGAGGTTGATGATATTTTTGTTTTTTAGATGGCTATCTGAATATTCATCAGGGTGAAAAGGAGATCGGATCATCATCCCGACTGAATTAAATGGGGAACTAATAACGTTAAGTCATCGTGAATTTAAAATCGGCTTGGGTCGGAAAAAAATTATACAATATATAGTGTATAGGAAATGACCAGGTTTTCATTGAAATATTGAAGCTGAATGATAGATAGGTTATTAGTATCACATCGGTTTGGAATCATAAGATATCTGAACTTTTTGCAAGCTATCTGCAAAATTCGTTAAATGAAAATTAACCGCAATTTTTCACTCAAATCTAAGTTGCTTGTTTCCCATCACTTCAGCCCCGCCTTACGGAGAGCACCAATATACCGATCAATATCAGCCTGGTTCTTATACAGGAGACTTTTTTTTGCATGATAATCGCAAGAAAATTTAGGATTTATTTTGAGGACTCCTGTTGCCGCTGCCCGCGCCTCCTCTTCCTTGCCGCATATACTATAGGCGGCGGTTGCATCGACGTGCGCGAACAAATTGTTGCTTGCGCGTCGGAGCGCTTCCTCACATGCTGCGATCGCTTCGTCACACTGTCCTGTAAAGAGGTATGCTTCTCCTAGATGATAGTAGTATTTGCCTGGCGCCAAAGGTTCAAGACGTATGGCCTTCTTATACATCGGAATGGCTTCCTCATATCTTCCTGCATATGCGAGAGTCATGCCCAAAAGATCATGAGCAATAGCTGAATTGGGTTCAAGCTCAACACCTCGCTCCGTTTCTGCAACACTTTTGTCATGCTGTCGAGTCATTGCATATATAACGCCTAACTGACTATGAGCGACAGCCAATGAGTCATTCAAGGCTAAGGCCTTTTTATTAAATGCTATTGCTTGCTTCATGGAATCCTTGGGAGATTTGCTGGATCCAAGATACACATCCAAGAGGTAGGTCGCAGCCAGAGATAGGTAGGCATTTGCATAATCCGGATCTAGAGCGATGGTTTCCTCTGCCAGTTGCCGAGCCAGAACATTACTTTCTTTATTCATCTGAAGCCACTTCTCACGCGCCTGCAAGCACTTCAGGTAAGCTTGGAGATTTTCCGTACCTCGTGACCACACTCGGGCTTGCTCGCCATGGGTCAGCTCCACTTGCAAGGCTGTCAGGATTTTCTGTGTAATATCATCTTGCACGGTAAAAATATCTTTCAGATTTCGGTCATACCTTTCCGACCAAAGGTGATGTCCTTTAAGAGCATCAATCAACTGGGCAGTTATTCGTACCTTGTCTTCGGTCTTTCTAACACTCCCCTCTAAAACATACTTCACCCCCAGTTCTTCAGCTACCTGCTTAATCTTCACAGGTTTTCCTTTATAGGTAAATGTGGAGTTTCGAGCAATCACAAAGAGTTTTGAAATCTTGCTAAGTGAAGAAATAATCTCTTCGGTGATCCCGTCACTGAAATATTCCTGCTCAGGATCACCGCTCAGGTTGTTAAACGGCAGAACAGCAATGGAAGGTTTGTCAGGCAACTGATATGCCATTTTTTCCACAGAGGCAGGCTTTACTGACGGACGTCGCATATAAAACTGCCAGATCCCCACAGCAACGGCCAACACAAGGACAACAACTATCCCAACAAAAATTGGCGTTCGTCTTACTGGAACAGGTTTATCCTCTTCCAGCTTTCCTTTAACCGTCACCCTCGGATCCATCAAGACCCGGTAGGCTCCCACCGGCTTGGGAATATTTTTTACTGTTTGATCTCCGATAAAATCATATCCATAAGGCAGCTTACTTTCGATGTGAACAAAAGCTGTTTTGGAGATACAAATACCACCCGGCTCGGCCAAACCTTCCAGTCTGGCGGCGATATTGACGCCATCA
>JBFESJ010000167.1:0-7960 GCA_041548585.1 Desulfobacterales bacterium
GAAGGCGCCGTCAATATCAATGAAAGATTGTATTCACGCTCGAGCCGTTCCTGAACAACCTCCAGATGGAGAAGACCTAAAAAACCGCAACGAAACCCAAAACCCAAAGCCACCGACGTGTCTTTCTCATAAATCAGGGAAGCATCATTGAGTTTAAGCTTTTCAAGGCCTGAAGCCAGTTCTTCGTAACCGTCAGAAGCCACCGGATAGATTGAAGAGAAAACCACCGGTTTTGCTTCTTTGAAACCCGGCATGCGGGTTTTACAGGGACGGTCTTTTAGTGTAATGGTATCCCCGCAACGGGTATCGCTAACCGTCTTTATTCCAGCAATAATATATCCGACCTGGCCTGCTGATAGTTTATCTCGAGGGGCGCGTTCCAGTTGAAATATCCCGACCTCCTCAACTTTATAGACGGCGTTATTCGACATAAATTTAATCCTATCTTTAGGCTTTACGCTTCCCTGGAAAACCCGGATATGAACAATGGTTCCCCGGAAAGGATCGTAATGGGAATCAAAAATCAATGCCTTAAGAGGTGACTCCGGATCGCCGGATGGCGGTGGGAGATAATTCACAACCCCTTCCAGCACCGCTTCAATTCCGATTCCTTCCTTTGCGGAGGTTAGTATTGCTGTCTCAGGTTCAAGACCCAGGTCATCTTTGATCTGTTGCTTGACCCGTTCAATATCGGCTGAAGGAAGATCGATTTTATTGATTACCGGAATAATTTCAAGCTCGTGTTCAAGCGCCAGGTACAGGTTTGCAAGGGTCTGGGCCTCAACACCCTGACTGGCATCGATGAGGAGTAAAGCGCCCTCACATGAAGCCAGCGCCCGTGAAACTTCATATGTAAAATCCACATGACCGGGAGTGTCTATGAGGTTTAACGAGTAAGACTGTTTATTTTTGGCCTGATACGGCAGGCAGATGGTTTGGCTTTTTATGGTGATACCCCGTTCCCGTTCAATGTCCATACTGTCGAGAATCTGATCTTTAAAATCCCGATCAAGGACAACATTGGTCATCTGAATCAGACGGTCGGAAAGTGTTGATTTTCCGTGATCAATATGAGCTACAATACTGAAGTTTCTTATATTTTTCATTTTAGTAGTTAACGTATTTTCCTATAGCTGAAAATGGGTCAAAAGCATGTTGACACCATCTTTCTTTCAAGTTATGTTAAAATTTTTATGTGGTTATATCTCCTTACAGCATTTTCTAAAGGGCTAATCGCGACAGACAATCGATCAACTTGGGTATACATAAAGTTTTGGCACTAATGCTCCTTTATAGAGTCAAAATAGACTGAGGTAAAGGACTCATTTTTTATCAAAACCATATTAAATATGTCAAGTCTGAGACCTTAAGTGCCGATATATCTCCTTGGATAAAAACATAGGATGAGTTAAATAGAAATGGATGAACACATTTTAATTGTTGAAGATGATACCGCCATTAGAGACTCCATGTACGACTTTTTTACAAAGTCAGGATACAATACCTTAGGCGCCGCCAGTGCGGAAGAGGCCCTTGGGATATTAAAAACAGGAAGTATTCATATTGTCATAACCGACATCATGCTCCCCGGCAAGAATGGTCTTCAGCTTACCCACGAAATCAAAAAAAAATACGATATCGATGTCATTGTCATGACCGGTTACAGTGACGATTATTCCTATGAAGAAGCAATCAATAAGGGTGCCAGTGACTTTGTTTTTAAACCGTTTCGTTTTGAAGAACTGTTGCTGAGATTAAAAAGAGTATTAAAAGAAAGACGACTTACCAAGGAGCGTAACCGGATCCTCAGCAAGCTCGAAAACCTTGCAATAACAGACGGCCTCACCAAATTGTATAATTTAAGACATTTTTATAACCTGCTGGAAATAGAAATTGATCGCTGCATCCGCTATGGCCACCCGCTTGCACTTTTACTATTAGATATTGATAATTTCAAAGTATACAACGATTCATATGGTCACCTTGAGGGCGACAAAGTTCTAATTAAACTGGGACAGATTATTAATTCATGTCTCAGAACAATGGATTCCGCGTTTAGATATGGCGGCGAAGAATTTACGATTATTCTTCCGGAGACGACCGCTGAGGAGGCCAATAATGTTGCCTCCAGGATTAAAACCGCCGTGGAATTCGAAAACTTTTTTCCTGAACCCGAAAATGTCGTAACCATCACCATAAGTATCGGTGTAACAGAATATTCTAATAAAGAACCTTTATCAAAATTTATCAAGAGAGCTGACCAGGCGATGTATCTTTCAAAAGAAAAAGGTCGAAACACCATCTCATTCCTGTTTGCTGAAAATTCTTAATCATCAGATTCGCGATATCTGAAAAACCGGGTCCTCCCCCACAATGCGGGATCTTCGATGGGCCATGCCTGCCCCGCATTCTTTACTTTAAACAGAGGTTGATTGCAATTTTAGCTACTTGCGTGTCTTTCCCACCGTAAATGCAACAAAAAAAATAAGACACGCCAGAGCAACAATGGTTGCTCCGGAAGGCAGGTCGGCATAATAAGAAATGATGAGACCACCGCTGGTGGATATCAGTGCAATGAGTATGGAAAAGGCGATCATGGAATTATAGCGACGGGTTACCTGTGAAGCTGCCGCTCCAGGGATCACCAGGAGCGCGGAAACAAGGATGATACCGATAATTTTCATACTGATGACCACTGACAGGGCAAGGATGGTCAGGAAAAAATGATCAAGAAAGGCGACCGGCATACCACTGACCAAAGCAACTTCCCGGTCATAGGCAACAAACAGCAATTCCTTGAAAAACATAACCGTTGAAAGAAGTACCAGCCCCCCAAGAATGGCAATGATAATCAAATCCTGCCGGGTAATCGCAAGAATGTTGCCAAAAAGATACCCGAAAAGATCCACATTGTATTGATCCGACATACTGATAAAAATAACGCCAATGGCCATTGCCAAAGGGAAAAATATACCGATAGCGGTATCCGTACCCAGATGTCCCTCTTTTCCGATATAACCGATGGCATTAGACACCACCACGGCGAAACCGATGGCGGTAAGTGTAGGAGATATGCCCAGAAGTGCACCCAGGGCCACGCCGCCGAAAGCCGAGTGTGCCACTCCCACACCGATAAAAGACAAGCGACGCAAGACGACGAAAAATGAAACCACCGCCAGAACAAAGCTCAGCATCATTCCGGCCAAAAAGGCATTTTGCATAAATTGAAGGCTGAAAATATCAATCATGGTCTTGATGCCTGTGATAACAGGTTGCACATTTTGAATCATGAACAATAACTTTAAGGTCTCTCCCAAAGACTTCTTTTGTGAATTCGGGCGAAAAACAGGAGTCCGGCTCATCATGATAGTGAAGCTGCACATTCAGGCATGCAACCCGATCTGCGTGGGACGTAATAACCCCGATATCGTGTGACACCATTATGACGGATATGCCTTGCTCATTTCTGAATCTGGCCAAAAGTTCATAGAAATCTTCCTGGGCGACGCTGTCGACACCGGTTGAAGGCTCATCAAGGACCAGAAGTTTCGGTTTGGAAGCCATTGCCCGTGCGATGTTTACCCGCTGCTGCTGTCCGCCGGAGAGCACGGAAAAGGGCCTTTCGGCGTGGTTGTCCATGTTTATCTGAGAAAGCAGATCCATGGCAATCTTTTTGCTTTGACGGCCCGGCCGGTGGAAAAGACCCAGACGATTGTAAAGCCCCATGAGAACCACATCGAGAACGGTGACCGGAAAAGATTGATCCGCATGGGAAATCTGGGGAAGGTACCCGACCTCCAGCCGGGTGTGTTTGTCGGGTTTGTTTCCAAACAACCGAACCGATCCTTTTTGCGGGCGCACAAGTCCCAGTATAACATTCAACAACGTGGTCTTTCCGCCGCCGTTGGGGCCGACGATGCCGAATATTTCACCGGGATAGCAATTAAAGTATATCGATTTTAGAATCCATTTACCGTCGTAAGCCACCCAAACGTTATCGAGGTCCACAAAGGGTTCTTTATCATTTTTCGTTTCTGTGGCCGTATCTTTCACTTCATGGCCTCCTTTAATGTGTTTAGATTGTACGTCATTAGATCCATGTAGGTCATACCGTATTTTTGTTTGGGGCCGCCCATGGGATCGAGCAAAAGGACGTTAACGCCCGCTTCTCCGGCAATGACCTCGGCCGCCCGGGGATTAAGCTGAGGTTCTGCAAATACAGCCCGAATGTGATATTTTTTGATCATCGCGATGATATTTTTAATCTGTATGGGTGTTGGATTTCGACCCGGAGCCGCTTCGATGACGCCGACAGATTCAAGGCCATAACGCCGGGCAAAATAATCCAACGACGCATGAAAGGCGATATATTGTTTCAATTCAAAATTTGAAATCGTCTCTTGAATCGTCCGGTCGAGTTTATCAAGCGCTTTTAAATAGTTCAGACCTCTTTGTTTATAATACGTTACGTGTTGATGATCAACCTCACAAAGGGCGGCGGTAATTTTATTGACCATGGATTTTGCAATAACAGGATCAAGCCATATGTGGGGATTGGCGATGGTCGATTTGCTTTCTGAAGCCGAAACGTTATTGTGAGAAACGTGTTTTTCATGATCATGTTCGGCTGTTTCTATTAAATCGACGCCATCGGATAAGACGACCGTCATGAGTCCCGGTCCTGCCAGTTTGATGAATTTGTCGGCCCAGAACTCCAGTCCGGCACCGATCATAAAGAAAATGCGTGCTGAAAAAAATGTCCTTACAAGGCTCGGTTGCGGTTCAAAGGTATGGGGGCTTGCACCCGCCGGAAGAACAAACGTGACATCTACATGATCACCGCCCACCTGTTGAACCAGGTCGGCAACGGGATAGATGCTCGTAATCACCGGAAGTTTTTCCGCCATGCATGCGGTGGAATGAAGCTGGATAATCAAAAAACACAGAATAAAAAAAAAGCGGCGAAACGACATTCGAACCGGCGAATAAAAATTTTGACAATGTATTCCATAAATTTCAGTCTGCAAATTCATATGTTCTAAATTTTCCAAAATGGCGCTTGAATATCTCATGAAGAAAATAAAATATTTAGAAAAATCATTTTGCTACAATCCATTGTTAAATAAATAACCTTAAATTACGCAAATAGTCAAGAATGTTCAATCTTCTCAAAATTTCCTTGAAATTTCCGATTCATATTTTAATATAAAAACCATCCATCAAAAAGGAGGCAGTCATGTCACGGAATGAACTACCGATTCCCCCTCATTTTGATCCTGACAAAGTGGGGCAGGTATGGAGGGTTCTTTATCAGGAGCGTGCTGAATACGCGAAAAAATGGGCAACGCAGCATGAGGTAAAGGCTGCCTCCCAAGACACGTTCAGAATCTGCCTGCTTCTCGTTGATGTGCAGAACACATTTTGTATTCCGGAATTTGAGCTCTTTGTCGGAGGACGTTCAGGAACTGCAGCAGTGGATGATAATAGAAGGTTGTGCGAATTTATCTACCGCAATCTGGGTGTTATCACCCAGGTTTGTCCCACCATGGATACACATCAAGCCGTACAAATCTTTCATGGTATATTTCTGGTCAATGATCAGGGGGAACATCCAGCTCCTTATACACTTATTTCTGTGGAAGATGTAGAGAAGGGTATCTGGAAATTCAACCCCGAAGTTGCCCAAAGTCTGAACATTGATGAAACATACGGTCAGAATTTCCTGCGCCACTATGCCCAGAAATTGAAAGAGGGGGGAAAATACGATCTCACCATCTGGCCATATCATGCCATGCTGGGAGGGATTGGCCATGCGCTAGTTTCAGCGGTCGAGGAGGCCATCTTCTTCCATGGTATCGCTCGATACTGTCTGCCTGATTTTCAGGTCAAAGGAAGCAATCCATTCACAGAAAATTATTCGGTACTAAGCCCGGAAGTGTTGGATGATCGCGATGGGAATCAAATCGCAGAAAAAAACACCGGGTTTATTGAAAAACTTTTAGAATTTGATGCGGTAATCATTGCAGGGCAGGCAAAAAGTCATTGCGTAGCCTGGACCATTGATGATCTATTGAGCGAGATAGAATCCTCGGATAAAAAACTGGCCGATAAAGTGTATCTTTTGGAAGATTGCACATCACCGGTAATTATCCCCGGGGTGGTGGATTATACAGAACAGGCTGAGAAGGCTTTTCAACGATTTTCCGATGCGGGAATGCATATTTTTCGTTCAACAGATCCACTAAGGGGCTTGCTCAATATCATCCTTTAAGAATGAAGTAGATTTGGGGGCTGAATTCTCATGACAGAATTACACCGAGCGGGGCCTTTGTTTACCGATCTTTACGAATTGACCATGGCGGCCAGCTATTTTGCGAACAAGGTGTTTGATGTTGCCACATTTTCCCTGTACATCCGAGACGTCTATGCCACCCGCAATTATTTTGTAGCTGCCGGTCTCGAGCAAGTATTGGATGAACTCGCAGCGTTCCAATTTTCTGACCCGGATGTCAACTACCTAAGGAGTACCGGACGTTTCTCGGAACATTTCCTTGATTACCTAAGACAGCTCCGCTTTACCGGAGACGTTTATGCCATGCCGGAGGGAACGGTCTTTTTCCCCAATGAACCGGTCATGGAAGTGACGGCGCCGATTGTTGAGGCCCAACTCATCGAAACGTTTGTGTTGAACACCATCGGGTTTCAGACCATGATTGCCTCCAAGGCGGCCCGGTGTTTTCATGCGGCTGCCGGCCGCCCCTTGATTGACTTCTCTCTGCGAAGAACTCAGGGACAGGATGCCGGAATCAAAGTGGCTCGCAGCACGTTTATTGCCGGATTTGTGGCGACCAGCAATGTCCTGGCCGGGAAGATATACGGTATTCCCATTTCCGGGACCATGGCCCATTCTTATGTTTCGGCCTTTGACAACGAACTTGATGCCTTCTTTGCATATGCAGATACATTTCCGGATCATTCAATATTTCTCATCGACACCTATGATAGTGTCGAAGGCGCTCGACATGCCGTTGCCGTGGCCAAAGAAATGCAAAAAAAGGGGCATAAACTTATCGGGGTTCGCCTTGACAGCGGAGACATGGCGGGCCTCAGTCGGGAAGTTCGTAAAATTTTTGATGCTGCCGGGCTTTATGGTGTAAAGATTTTTGCCAGTAGCGGGTTTGATGAGTTTAAAATCGCCAAAGTTATTTCGGAAGGTGCCTTGATCGATGCATTTGGGGTGGGGACCAAAGTCGGGGTTTCCGCGGATGCTCCTTTTGTTGATGTTGTCTACAAGATGGTCCGGTTTAAAGGGCGTGACGTGAGGAAACTGAGCCCAGGCAAGGTAACCTTGGCCGGTGAAAAACAGGTCTTTAGAACGTCGGATCAAAACGGCCGTTATTCGGGGGATATCATCGGGCAAAGAGACGAAACCCTTGCCAAAGGGAAACCCTTGCTGGAAAAGGTTATGGGAAACGGAAAATTATTGCGTCCACATCCTCAACTTCACGCGCTTCAGGAAAGATTCAAAGAAAACTTTGCCGCGTTAGATGACGGATACAAGTCGATCCAGCATCATAAAGCCTATCCTGTCAAACTCAGCCGGCGTATTCAGGATCTGCAAGAAAAGGTGAAAGCCTGAACTCGAATCTTACCCGGATTTCGAGTAAAATTCCCAGATATAGTAAACCCAAATAATATTGCAGTTTTGTTTACTTTGGAGATAACTTCTTCACTGCTATTTGCTGTAAAAATTAATGCGTTTACGATATGCCCTTCTGGATCAAGGTTTTCCATCACAGAAATACACGTTAAATCTTGTGTGTGGCCATTGGCCCATTATGGCAATCAGTCCGGTAGTGAGCTTGTTTTATGTGGCAAAGTTCTAAGGTTGGGTCAACAGCATTTTGTCCAAGGAAAAGTCCTCTCCCTGCACTTCATAGAATCTGGCCAACAGGTCCCC
>JBFESJ010000168.1:0-7951 GCA_041548585.1 Desulfobacterales bacterium
GCCAAAAATATGTTCCGATTTATCCGCCTTTGGTGGGGTTGAATGAATAACGGTCGCAATTTGCCGTAAGCCGTCGGATGATTTCGTTTCGGTCGGGAAGCTGTCTGAGCAAATTAGAGCGCGTTAAAGAGAACATTTTCGAAGTTTTTCAAATTAGAACATAAAATCAAACGACGACACGATATTCTAAAACGCCATGACCCTGTTCTCTTTTACGCGCTTTTGTTTGCGAGTTCTTGCCGATCTAAACGAAATTATCCGGTGGCTGAAACGGAATGTTATTCTGACAATAGCTATAAGAGAAAAAACCGCGAAACGAAGCGGATACGAACGTCGTGGCCTGATCCAGTGACGGGCTGGCTGTGAAGAGCGACAACAAATTCAAACGATAAGGAGATCTTCTCAAGGTAAAATTCAGCGGTGTGTCAGTCAGCCGCAAGCGTTTGCGCATAGGGCCAGCCGGTTTTGTTATGCAGCGCTCTTTTTTAGAAATTTTAAGAGGGCATGATTAAAAACGCTTGCCTGTTCCACATGGAGAAAGTGGGCTGCATCGGAAAGAACCCTCAACTCCGAAAAGGGTATCCGCTTGTGGATGAGTTCCGCTGCCGATACCGGGGTACCCAGATCATTTTCACCCACTACCACCAGCGTCCGTGTCGAAATGGCGCGTATGGATTCACGCTGATCCATATCTCGAATCGCGGCACAGCAAGCACAAAACCCATCTATTGAGGTATTAAGAATCATCTGTCGGACCTTTTCGACCTCGGTATATAAGCGTTTTTGGCCGTCCCTGGTAAACCAACGATCTATGGTGGCGTCGACGACAGGAACCATACCGCGTTTGCGAACTGTCTCGATGCGTTCATCCCAGATTTCTCGCGGAGCGATGTAGGCTGACGTGGAACAGAGCACCAACGAGATCAACCGGTCACCATATTGCGTGCCCACCATCTGGCCGATCATTCCACCCAAGGATATTCCGCAGAAGTGGACCTTCCCCAAATGGAGCGAATCCATCAACCCCACAACGTCGGCCGCCATCAACTCAATTGAGTAAGGACCTTCGGGCACCGATGACTGTCCATGCCCCCGGGTGTCATACCGGAGCACCATGTAACCTGCCTCGACGAGCGAGGGAACCTGAAGATCCCACATGGTGAGGTTCGAGGCCAGGGAGTTGGAAAGCATCACGACGGGCCCTTGATCGGGTCCGTCGAAGCGATAGTGTAGGGTCGTTCCGTTTACCTCAACAAGTGGCATGGTCTTTTCCTTTATTATTCTTGGTAAATATAAAATTGTGTTATCGGGATCAAGCCTTAACGGGCTGTTGCCTGTTATCGCTTTTTCACAAGGATCGGATTAACGGGTTTGTAGAAAAAGTCAATTTTCGGTATTCGTTTTTCACCTATTCAGCCGTCAACATCATTCGTGGTTTTATTTAATCGTCAATAACGTTTCATCGATGCTTTGATGCTGGGTCCATCATTGGTTCATCGTTCTTTCTAAAATCATATGTCATAAAGGTAACAAGAAACGGCAGATGTTCAAACGCCTTTGTCTCTCTTTCAACAAAGCCGATATTTTGATACCATTGCTTCAGTTCAGTCTGTTCGGAAATAATGCCGATGCTCATTTTTGTTGCACCGAGAGCACTTGCTTGAACAAAAGCATGATGGACGAGTGCTTCGCCAAAACCTTTTCGCCGGTCTTTAGGTAATACGGCGAGTCTTTCTAGATAGCAAAGGTCAGGATCCGCTTTTTCAAGGGCGACACATCCCACGGGGATGTCGTTACGTTCCAAAATGTAATAGATTACACCCCTGAACAAATCATTTTGAATCCACTTGATGGTGCAGTTGGATGGATGTTTGGGGCAGTTTACGGGCGTGAGTCCGAACCTTTGTGCTACGTCTCGAAAAGAATCGCGAATGAGACCGGAAAGCAAGGAAACATCAGGAGCGTCAGCTGTTCTGATATGTATTTTATCCATTGTTGCCACTTTTGACAGAAATGAAAAGAAACCAAATGATACCCAATGTAATCGCTATATCAGCTACGTTGAAGACGCCTGTTCGTAAAGAACCGATTCCAATGTTCATAAAATCAACAACCCGGCCTTCATTGAAGATGCGGTCGATCAAATTCCCCAGACCGCCACCCAACACAAGGGACAGGGCTAGGGTTTGATTCTGATTTAAATTTCTTGTCATGAATAGATAAATCAACATCCCCGACAGGAAAAACCCGGCCGAAAGGGTGAAAACCCAGTAACGTTCCTTTTCGGAGATGTTCGCCCCAAAACTCAGAAATGCACCTGGATTTTCTGTATATTGCAACCTTAATGTATCGTTTAGAAGTCTGATGACACCAGATTTTGGCAGGCGTTGCTTGGCAACCGTTTTTGTTACCTGGTCACAACCCACACAAATAAGCAGAACACATAATATAATCAACGTCCTTTTTATACGTGTCATTTTTGTAGCAACGTGCTCTGAATAATTTTGGATTTCAAATGGGCACAAGATGAGCTGCACCCTCTATGTTAGGGTGTCGGTTTGCCTGTGGCAAACGTATCCCCGAATTTGAGGTGTTCAAATCTGCCATCGTCAGGTATCAGTTTCTGGCTAATTGCCCAATATACCCTTGACCTTTTTGCCGACGTCTTTGAGCCCTTCTTCTGCTATTCCGGTACGCCCTTCTAATTGCTTTATCGCATCTGCTCCAAGAGAATTTAAATTAACTCCGTAAGAATTGAGCTGTTTGTTCAAAACGTCCGTTACGGCAGGAGAAGTGATTTTTCCGTACAAAGCTGCAAATACTTCCTTAAATGCTTCGGCCGGTGATGCACCATTTTTCTTTTTACCGATATCTTTTAGGTGAAGGTTCGGTAAGGGGACATCGATTTTTTTATCTCCGAGTCCGTAAACCGACAATTCCAGGTTGACGTTCCCTTCCTTTAAAATAAAATCTCGAATGATAAGTTTTTTACCGGTACCTTCTTTTTTCGAACGCTTTTTCGAGTCGGAAGTTTGAGTGATATTGTTTAAAATCGTGTTGAAATTATCGATTTTTCCTTTTTTTTCGTATGTAATTTCAGGGCGTATCACCTCGATCCGATCAATAACAATTGTATTACTTGACAAGGATTTCTCGTCAACATTTACAAGAACCGAGCCGACTGTCATGGCGCTCGGTGTCTTGAAGCCGTCGGGGTTGCCGAGGAAAAATTTCTTGATTTTAGCTTCTGCTGAAAAAATAGAAACTCCCACATCATCTACGTGCAATTCTGTTTTTGTTATGTTGGGTCCGTAAGAATTAACAGCCTTTTTAATGATGGGCCCAAGGTTTGAAAGTCCGAAAATGATAATGACGACAACAACAATGATTGCGCCGATTCCAATATACATCCATTTTTTCATGATTGATTCTCCTTCACTAAACGTTCTCGGTTTCAGATAATAAGGGTCAAATTGAAGATATTTTATTCACAGAGGTAGGTTTACCTAAATTGAGCAATTGAATCTCTCTGCAGCCTCGTTGAAACGGGATTTTCGCCTTGATCCGATCCCGATAGTGGGGTTTTCATTTCGCTTCAACCCCAAAGGATCGGGATCTCCACTGCGTTCCGACGGTCTGCAGGATATTCTCGCCAAGGCACGTAAACCAATAAAGCGGTGAGAATTCAATTACTTGCCACAGCATTTTTTATACTTTTTCCCGCTTCCACACGGACAGGGCTCGTTGCGTCCAACTTTCTTTTCGGCTTCCTTTGGTTTCGGCCAATTCAATAATATTTCTAAATCGGTAATATCCTCAGGTTTATCCTTCGCCAATTCAATTCTATATTCCCATCCGTTCTTTTCAAAAATCTTGGCAACTTCTTTCATTCTTTTTTTTGTTTTTACATGAACGACAGCGGGATTTTTTTCGGTGCCCAATTTTACTGTTTTTTTCCCATCAAATATTTTTTTCATCTTTTCACCATTAGAGCATTAATTGAAGTGGATATGCCTGATATCCCTGTGCAGATAAGATCGCTTCTATTCTTGAATATTAACTGCATGCTTGCGAATTTCACCATATTATCAATCCGCTTAAGTCCCAACCAGAGTATGTTGCAAGTAGTAAAATGATCAGATAGATCGTGAGAATGATGCCAAGATAACCAAGAATCATACCTCCGATTATTATTCGCCGATCAGAGTCTGATTAAATTGATTGTGACAAATGAAACCAAAGGCGTGTGCCGCGTCCGTTGCAGCCATTGTTCAGGTATTTTCATCAACTAACCTTATTCTTGTTGTCAAATCAGGGTTTTTCCCCCGGATACCTTCGAAGAACTCACGAATACGGTCCATGTCCTTTTTAATATCACCAGTAGGTACAAAAGAGAGACCAAGACATGCCTTTTTGCGACTGTAGTCCAAATATCCACATAGTATGGGAACTTGCGCAGTATATGCAATCCAGTAAAAACCGGATTTCCAATAGTCTCTTTTTTTTCGTGTTCCTGAAGGAGCGATCGTAACGACAAGCTTCTGAGACGCTTTGAATTGCCTGACGATCTGTTCGACCACACCGTGCTCGCTACTTCGGTCAATGGCGATTCCCCCCAACCACCTCATAACGCCTCCAAAAGGCTTTTTGAACAGCGTGTCTTTTCCCATCCAAGATATTTTTAGGCGAAATATATATAATGTGGCAAGCGTAAACGGAAAATCCCAGTTGCTGGTATGGGGTGCCCCCACAAGGACAAATTTTTCACCCTGCGGAACCTGACCTATCACATCCCAGCCAAATAACCACATCCATGCACGACCAATACAGTATGGGATGAATCCGGAAATTGGACCATTGTGAGTTATTTTGTAACGATGCATTTCCTGTTACGGACCAAGTTTAGTAATTTAACTGAGACATGTTAAAAGATGCACAGAGATATGTGCACTTGCGCACTGATTATTGGGCATTTTATTGATTTTATCATCAAAAATCAAGGATTGAACCCATCATCATTCCTGTAATCCAACGCCAACTATTTCATATTCCGGATTCGCACCTCAATCTCCTTGTGATCTTTCAGCAATTTCAGAAGCTTTGAGGTGTCTGTGTTACCGAAATGATAGGGATATAGAATTTTCGGTCGAAACGCATTCGCGGCATCGGCGACCATCTCAGGTGTCATTGTATACGGAAGATTCATTGGCAAAAAGGCGATGTCGATCTCTTGTAGGGATTTCATTTCAGGGATGTTTTCCGTGTCCCCTGCAACATACACCCGCTTATCACCCAAGGTTATGACGTATCCGTTTCCGACGCCTTTACCATGAAATGGCTGTCCGTTATCGCGTTTGTGGACGATATTGTAAGCCGGGACCGCTTCAACGTTCAACCCGTTAACGGTTTGAACATCTCCGTTTTTCATAATAATGCCCCCTTGGACCTGTTTTGAACAGGATTCGGATAATACCACTGTAGTTTTTTCAGTCCGCACCGCCGCCAATGCTTTCAAGTCTAAATGGTCGTAGTGCTCATGGGTGATCAGGATAACATCCGCCTTCGGGAGCTTCGTATAATCCGCGACGTTGCTGAATGGATCCACATGGATAATCTTTCCGTCGAAGGTAAACATCAGGGTGCCGTGGCCGATAAATGTGATCTTTATATCGCCATCAGATGTTTTGATGATATCGGTTTCAAATGGTTCCCGCGCGGCTACTGAGAACGCGAAAGTCATGATGAAAAGCAATAGTAAAAAACATATTTTATTCATCGTCGTCCCTCCTTTGATAAAAGATACTGACATTATTGTCATTCCTGTAAGCCAACTCCAATCAATATAGCAGTTGGCAAAAATATGTTCCAATTGAATGAATAACGGTCACAATTTGCCGTAAGCCGCCGGATGATTTCGTTTCGGTCGGGAAGCTGTCTGAGCAAATTAGAGCGCGTTAAAGAGAACATCTTCGAAGTTTTTCAAATTAGAACATAAAATCAAACGACGACACGATATTCTAAAAAGCCATGATCCTGTTCTCTTTTACGCGCTTTTGTTTGCGAGTTCTTGCCGATCTAAACGAAATTATCCGGCGGCTGAAACGGAATGTTATTCAGACAATAGCTATAACAAACCATTATTACAATGGATGTCCTTGATATCCGCCTTTTTAAGGGTTTGTGTAATTTTTGTATTTTTTACTGAAATTAGTGGAACCCAGGTAAGAAGCATTGAAAAAACATTTCCCAAAAGCCACCGGTTATTGACACATCATCAGCGTTCACTCATAATGTGTCAAACAAAAAGATACAATATCAGACAAAATTACGGAACAAAATGACAAACCCTTTGAAAATCATCCTCACCAACAACCTTCGGCTTTCCAACATCCCCACGGAAATCCACCAGAAACTGATAAAGACCCTGACATTTCCCAACCCAAAATGGATGGAGAACGAACGCATGGGCCGCTGGAACCGGGGCACCCCCAAGATGCTCAAGTTTTATGACAAAGTCCGGGGAGGCGGCTTGTGGATCCCCAGAGGATACATGCGGCAGCTCTTACTGCTTTGCAGACGGCAGGGCGTAACGTATGAAATCGATGATCAGCGGCGGGCCTTCAAACCGGTGGATTTTCATTTTGACGGGCAGTTAAGGCCGTTTCAGCAAAAAGCCGTCAGCGCCATGATGTCAAGGGATTTCGGAACCCTGAGCGCCCCCACCGGCAGCGGGAAAACCGTAATGGCGCTTTTTATCATGGCCCGGCGAAAACAGCCGGCCCTGATCGTGGTGCACACCAAGGATCTGGCCTTTCAGTGGATGGAGCGCATTGAACAGTTTTTGGGGATTCCCAAGAACGCGGTGGGGTTTATCGGCGGCGGCAAAGTAAATATGGGCGAAAACATGACCGTGGCCCTGGTTCAAACCTTGTACAAGTTTGCCGAAGACGTTTCAAAAGAGATTGGCTTTCTGGTGGTGGATGAATGCCACCGTTGCCCCAGCAGAACCTTTACCGAAGCGGTGACCGAATTCGATTCCAGGTACATGCTCGGGCTTTCGGCAACGCCCTGGCGCAGGGACAATCTGTCAAAATTGATCTTCTGGCACTTGGGAGACGTCCACCACAAGATCGATCAACGCCGCCTGATCCAAAGCGGCGATGTGTTGGCTGCCGAGGTCATTGTTCGGGAGACGGAATTCAAACCCTATTACGATCCGGTGAATGAGTACAGCAAAATGATGTCGGAGCTGACCCAGGACGACGAGCGAAACCGCCTCATTGCATCGGATATCGCCGCAGAGGTGGCGCATAACCAAGGGGTCTGCCTGGTGCTTTCGGACCGGAAAAAACACTGCGAGACATTGCAGTCGATTTTACGATTTCGGTACAAGATCTTTGCCGGGCTGTTGACCGGTGATGTGAGCGCCGCTGAGCGGCTGGCGGTATTGGAGCGCTTGGATCAGGGAGACGTGAAAGTCTTGCTGGCCACCGGGCAACTGGTGGGGGAGGGGTTTGACCGCAGCGATCTGTCGCCGCTGTTCCTGGTTACGCCCATCAAATTCAGCGGCCGGGTATTGCAGTACCTGGGCCGGGTTTTGCGGCCCGCACCGGGTAAAAAAAAGGCCCGGGTCTACGATTATGTGGATGTCCACGTGGATGTGCTCAAAGCCATGGGAAGGGCCCGGCAGAAGACATACTCAGGCAGCAGTGAACTAAAATGATCTATAGCTATTGTCAGAATAACATTCCGTTTCAGCCGCCGGATAATTTCGTTTAGGTCGGCAAGAACTCGCAAACAAAAGCGCGTAAAAGAAAACAGGGTCATGACTTTTTAGAATATCGTGTAGTAGTTTGATTTTATTTTCTAATTTGAAAAACTTCAAAGATGTTCTCTTTAACGCGCTCTAATTTGCTCACACAGCTTCCCGACCTAAACGAAATCATCCGGC
>JBFESJ010000169.1:0-7931 GCA_041548585.1 Desulfobacterales bacterium
TCGGCGAGGATGACATCCAGGCAGCCAAGGAACTGGTCCGGCAGGACCGGCAGAACAAAAAAATAGTGGAGCTCCCCTTCGTGGTCGAGTCAGATACCCGGGAGGGGCGGGTGGAAGGTAAGTTCCGGACGCGCGACATCAGGAACTTTAAGCCGGGGGAGGAGTACCGATACCTGCTCGACGTAGCCCCGGAATCTTTCGATGCTCCCGGAGTAGCCAACGTTATCAGCTCGGCCAAGACCATTTTGGTTAATGCGGTCATGGGGTTTACCCCGCACTTTTATGAGGGTTCCAAGGAATTGGATCAAACCATCGACCGGAACTGGCAAGCCCAAAAGCTCTACGGCGGAGGCGACACGCTTCAGGAGTTCAAGAACCTCAGTCCCGGCCTGTATCTGGCCGCCATGGATGACGCTAAGTATTATTTTTTCACCGGAGGAGGGACCGTACTCAAAGCCATCGAAGAAGGATCGCCTTACGGTCTCGAACCGGTCAAGGCACTGATGGAAAACGCAGTCAACCTGGCCCGAGGCTGAGAAACATCTGTGTAAAAGGCAATACCCGAAAAAAGTTTGCTTATATATCAGCAGCCCATCGATGAGCTTTGAAATGGAGAAGGTTTACGCACGTTAAATCTAATCAGTTTTGTCGAAAAAATGGCGGCGCTGATGTTAAAGGATCGCAAAAGGGAGAAAGCGGCTATTGAATTGGCCAGTGGCAATATCTGTTAAATCTTCATATAAAATCGGAACAATTAATTTAGTGTCAAAATATTAACGCAAAGTCATTTCTGAATCTTTATGGCCCGATAATCTTATATTGTGGTTCCATTCTGCAAGGAAATTTTACTCATTTTCTGAACCATAGGACCCGTTTGGTTCAATCTTTTCCCTCATTCTGATTGTCGACGATAGATAACTCAACGATAGAATGCCCTGTATAACGATCATGGGAATTTTTTGACGCGATTTGTGTTTTAAAAAGTTTGCTGGCACCCAATGATTCAGGCTGATTGTATTCCATGTCCAATATATCGCCAACTTTCAATTCGTTGAACACGGAGGAATCTTGTTTTACAAGAATACAAGGCCCATTTGAGGAAATATTTCGCAATTTGAATAGGTAGGTTTGTCCCTTACCATTTAAAAAGAACTGCACGCTGTAATACTCGTCCAAAATTGCCTTTGCTTCAGATCTACACTCGGCCAAGTCATTTACGCTTTCATTTCCTATCATAACTAACTTAAACATTTGTACGCTATCCTCATGAAAGTGTTAATTTGATCTTGAATATTAAGCTTGAGACATCTCTGTTTTTTCGCATGCAAAAACCATGCAAGCACATACATTATGGATAATTTTTTATATAAAATAAAGCTCCCCGCCTTAAAAGGCAGGGAGCTTTGCTAAATTCGTCATTCTTGGGTTGACAAAGGGATGACAGGATGTCCCTGGTTTCCATCCTAAATATTAAAAAGGGGCAATGCCTTTATATTACATGAACGACAAACAACCAAAAGATAATGAAAACAGCCAGGCCGGTTACGGCTATGGTTGAAATCAGCAAAACAATTGATTCCATTTTGATTTGATTTCGAATTTTCTTTTTTTTCGAATGTCCATCAATGCTATCTTGGTCTGTTTTAGACATTTTAGATTTAAATTTTGCCCTTTGATAATGGCGTAGACCAATACATACCCGAAAGGGTAGCGATTGAAGCCCTGACTGAAACTCGGGGCCAAGTCATGATAGAAAACAAATCCCATGATGGGGGGATGAAACAGAGTGACGGTTTTAGGATCGTAGGGAAAAAACCGAAAATAAAATAATACGTTTTAGTTTCATCCAGATACCACCACTTGCAATTCAACTATCTGAAGATAGCGGTGTTGTCAACCGACTACTGTTAACCAAATTTGAAGATTTAAGGCAAAAATCATCACATTGAGCTTTATAATGGCTGTGATTTTAAGCTTATCTGGACATGAGAAGAAAGCTCGGGCCGAAGCTGTTGAAGTGCTCCGGATACATCCCAAGTTTTCTCTCTAGAATTGGGGGAAAGAGACTCCGATACAAGAATCAGGAGGATACGGATCGCTATATGGGTGCCTTGAGAAAGGCTGGACTGAAGTGATGGCCGTGCTATTCGAATGATTCCCGCCTGAAAATAGCTGCTTGGTTTTCATTTCTTAAGACAATCTTTTATGTCATTACAAAATGTATAAATGCATTCCTGTACCAGGCTTCCGCCCCAAACCCTAAAGCCTATATTTATTAATAATATTAATATATAACGTTTACCTTCCAGGTTCTCCAATCACTGATCAAGATCTGACCCCGTTTCCAGTTACACGACCCCGCTGTTTTACCAAGTGGGTGGGGTATTCAATAAACATAATAAAATATTGTCATATATTCCCGATTAACCTATAAGTTTATATTGAATATCAGAGTCAATTGGAGTCACAGAAAGGAGCCTTGAGAATGCCTCACATCCCAAAAAAACTTCCTGTCGGCCTAAAACTACTTCAGGATCCGTTTTTGAACAAAGGGACGGCGTTTACTGAAGGGGAACGAGACAAACTAAAGCTTCGGGGACTTTTGCCCCCGCGGATTCTGACGATGGAGCAACAATGTGCCAAGGTTTTGGAAAGCGTCCGCAGAAAATCTACCGATCTTGAAAAATATATTACACTGATGGCGCTTTACGATCGCAATATCACTTTATTTTATAAAGTGATTGAAGAGAACCTCGAAGAAATGATGCCGATCATCTATACTCCTACAGTCGGACAGGCATGTCAGGAGTTCTCGCATATTTTCAGAAAAGCCCGCGGCCTTTATATTGCAGCAAATAACAAGGGACGGATACGCAAAATTCTAAAAAACTGGCCCCACGAAGACGTTCGTATTATCGTCGTCACCGACGGGGAAAGAATCCTCGGGATCGGGGATCTCGGGGTTGACGGAATGGGAATCCCCGTGGGGAAACTTTGCCTTTATACCGCCTGTGCCGGCATCCATCCCTTATCCTGTCTGCCCGTGTGCATTGACGTCGGAACGAACAACGAAAAATTATTAAATGACCCTCTCTATCTTGGGTTACAGAATTTGCGACCTTATGATGAGAAGTATGATGAACTGATTGAAGAATTTGTTATGGCGGTGGGAGAAACATTTCCCCAGGCTCTGATTCAGTTTGAAGATTTCGGCAATCGCAATGCATTCCGCTTGCTTGCGAAGTATAGGAACCGGATTTGTTGTTTTAATGACGATATTCAGGGAACGGCAAGTGTTGCGGTGGCGGGAATTTACTCGGCGATGCGAATGATAAGAAGAAATCTAAAGGAGCAGAAAATTTTGTTTCTCGGTGCCGGGGAAGCGGGAATTGGAATCGGCGATCTCATCGTCTCTGCCGTCACAGACCAGGGCATATCTCAAAAAGAAGCCCGGAACATGTGCTGGTATATGGATTCCAAAGGTCTGGTTGTAAAAAGCCGTAAAAAATTAGCCAGGCAAAAGCATTCCTATGCTCATGATCATGAGTTCATTCCTGATTTACTTACTGCGGTTGAAACGTTGAAGCCAACCGCAATCATCGGCGTATCTGGTCAGCCCCGAGCCTTTACCCGGCCCGTACTGGAAGCGATGGCAAGGCACAATGAAAGACCCATCGTGTTTGCCCTGTCGAATCCGACTTCCAAATCCGAATGTACGGCAGAAGAAGCATATCAGTGGACCCAGGGACGTGCTGTTTTTGCAAGCGGAAGCCCCTTTGAGCCCGTCACCTTCAACGGCAAAAGGTATGTGCCGGGACAGGGAAACAACGTTTATATCTTTCCCGGTGTAGGGTTGGGTGCTATTGCGGCAGGTGCCAGGCATGTGATTGATGAGATGTTCCTAATCTCTGCAAAAGCGTTGGCCAAACTCGTATCAGAAGAAGATTATAACGTCGGATGCATTTATCCGCCGCTGACAAAAATCAGAGCGGTTTCAGCTCACATCGCGACCGCCGTAGCTGAGGTGGTTTATAAAAGAGACATTGCAACGAACCCGAAACCCGATGACCTGTCAACCCATGTCAAATCTCTGATGTTCGAGCCGGTCTATCAAGACTACTTGAAATGATTTGGGCAACGGCCCGTCAAAATCTGACCCCGATTCCAGCCTTTGTTTTGGCCTGCGGTTTGGCTTTCAAACGGCTTTTCTTAAGATTTCGATTAACGCATCATCGGTTAATTCAACAGGATTTCCTTTCATGCTGCTCGCTCTTTTGGCCCCGGCGATAATTTCAGGAAAGTGGGCTTCCGTGATTCCGAATTCGAAAAGCGGCGGGACATTCAGTGCGTTGCACAGATCGTGAATCCAGTCAATTCCCTCTGTTGCCCCGGCATCCGGTTTGCCGGTCAAAAGGCGGGCGACTTCATCATAGCGTGATAGAAACCCAAGGGAGCCTTTACGCTGTAGCGTTTTGACATTGACGTCCACGACATGAGGAAGCAGGCAGGCGCAGATGACGCCATGCGGTATTGAGAACATGGCACCCATGGTGCCTGCAAATCCGTGAACCGCTCCCAGTTTGGCGTTGGCAAGGGCCAGTCCTCCGAACAGACTGGCAATCGCCATGTCCTCGCGGGCCGCCGTATCGCTTCCGTTTTCAAATGCTCGCCGCAGAGAACGGGCGACTCGCTTTAGGCCTTCCCGGCACAATGCATCCGTTAATGGATTGGATTGCAAGGAAACAAAAGGCTCCAGAATTTGGGTTAGCGCATCCAGTCCGGTGCTGGCGGTCAGAGGTGGCGGCATGGAATACGTCCGTTCAGGATCGACGACGGCAAGATCCGGCAGCATCGTCGGGCTGCGAAGACTAACCTTAACCCTGTGTTCTGTTGATGCCAACACCGAATTTCGAGTGACTTCGGCACCGGTTCCGGCGGTCGTCGGTATCGCGATGCAGGGGGCTGAAGCCTGTGTCAGCGATTGTCCCTGACCGATCACCTCCAAATAGTCCATAATATCGCCGCTGTTGGTTAACAGGGCGGCAATGGCCTTGGCGGCATCAATGACACTGCCACCGCCAAGTCCGATGACAACATCGCAGGCCTTTTTACGGGCAATTTGAACCCCTTCGAGGGTCATTTCGATGGTGGGTTCACCGGGAACGCCGAAAGTAAAGGGTTGTATGCCGGTGGCTTTAAGCAAATCCAGCAATGGTGCCGCACGTTCGGTATTTTTGCCGGTAACGACCAGCGGCCGCCCTCCCATTTGACTCGCCAGCGCTGGGACCTCTTTCAAAGTTCCCCGGCCAAAAATGATCCGAGAGGTTGTGGCAAATTCAAATCGAATCATCAGTCCCATCCTTTCTCGTCCGGGAATAGATTGGTCAGTTTAATGCTTGTGCGCGATTCGGCCATCATGTCTTCCACCGTATCCCGCCACTTTTGGTAATGCGCAGTTTCTTTGTGTCTGGCCGGATCTTCAGGCGTTCGGTAGACTTCAACCAGAATGAACCGCACGGGATCCTCCAGATGCTGAACAACATCAAATCGCGCAACACCGGGCTCCAAAACACTGTTGCGGGCATTTTCCAGGGTTGCCAGCTTAAAATCTTCAATACGGTCAGGCTTTACATGAACAAAGACATGGACGATAAACATGGCATCCTCCGTAAAATTAATAGAAATAAATCACTTATGCACCTTTCCCTCAAAGTGTATCCGGAAATGTGGGGCAAAGTGAAAAAAGTATTTAACCGGGGAACAATTTAAGATAATAATTTGGTGGTTCATCGGATTTTGTCAAGAAAAAACGATTCGGTGTATCACATCACAACCCGAATTGAGCGAAAGTCGGTACAAAAATCACCCTATGAAATGTAAACAGCATCATATTACGGAATTGTTCGAACAGTATGCCGGTGTACAGCAAAATCTGTTGAGCAGACCGGATACCGCACAACAGCATGCTGCAAACCGGTTTTTGAAGCGGTTGCTGGATCGTTTTCATCGCGAAACAGACGTCTCCATTTTGTTGCGGGCATTACCGGACCCCTACTTTCCTTTAGGTATGCTGGAACAGACGATATTTGCCGATGTGGTCGGCATGCGGTTTTTTATCAACAAGCGGCGATGGGACCTGGAACCGACTCTGGCCCAAGAACTGGCGGAATGGGCCGGAGCCTTTCTAAGGATTCGACACGACATTCAAACCCTGTTTGATCCGAACACCGTTACCTGCATACCCGTGGACAGTGCCCGCCACCGCCTCCCTTCCGGCCAGTGGTGCGATCTTTGCGGCGTATGCTGTCAAATCGGGGGCGTACCGCCGGATCCGCCGAAAGGTATTGTTTATCCGGATCACTGGTATGGCATTCTTGCCGGTGAAACACTTGAAAATCAACAACTCTGCCCATTTCTGTTTCAGTACTTTGGTGAACCACGATTTTTTTGTGCCATCCATAATATCAAACCGGTATCCTGCCGTGTTTTTGACCGGGAAGACTGTCGCCGACGTCTCGAAGACCGTCGCCTTCACGGTAATGCAGGATTTTAACGCGGATTTCTCACAAAATTGATTTGTCCATTTGCAAGTGGAAGATCCCGGGCATCGGGGTTGAGTGAAACGAAATCCCTCTTTCGATGGATGTACCATAAATCCCAATTTCCTCGATTCATCAATGATCAAGGTTTGCCCAGTTCACGGCACGTTCTGCATGAACTTCCCCATGACCATAGCCTAACGAAATCGCTAAAATTTAAATATTCTCTCTGTTAAGTATAGAAGTCAGGAATTTGCACATTATGAACAGAATCTCTTTCAGGTCCAATTAAACTCCAGAACAGCCAATTTTACAACTATTTGAATATATTGAAATTCTGTGATTTAAGGAAAAGGTTGACCTTTCATAAATTATTATTTAATAATTCTTACTAGCGGGTCTGAATTTCTTACATCCTTTTATTCAAAGCTGGCTCCTCTTAAATCTGGTTGCCTCAGTTCAAGCTTTTTCATCTACACCACGAAACCAATGCATATGCCTCTTTATTTTCTTAACTATTTGAGAGGTCGGGGAGTTTTTATTGTAAACACGTATTCATCAGCGGAATGGATAATTCTTTTTTTCAGAGCGTGTACTGTTTGAGTGGTTTAGGGATCGTTAGAAAGAACAATCGCATACCGAAACATTTCAACACTAAGAAAATGTTTGTTTCAAATTGAACCCATTGTTTTTATATTGAAATCTGTTCTTTCTTTACGATCCCTTAACCACGAGTTTACACGGTTTGAAAAAAAGAATTATCCATGGAGCGATTTGACAAATAAAAACAACCCGCCCCCTGAACTATTTAAGGGGTGGTCCAATGAGTAAAGAAAAAATTAGACGCAATTCTGCTATCCTCAGGGCCGATTTGAAAAGTTTCAGCCTCCCAATGAAAAATGATAAAAAGGAAGCTTGGAGTCTGAGGCAGAATGCCAAAGTTTGTACCCGAACATTTTGCAAATATGTCCCGCCTAAGAAACAGGCAGATTCTGACCAGCACAATGACGCTTTTGGCCAGGCGGGATTGAAGTAATGGTCGAAAACGGTTGAGGAGATCGCGAAGTAATCGAAGTTTTTCATTGCAGATCAAACCAACAAAAGAGAGGAAGAAAAAATGATCAAATTCAATGATTTGAAATCAATCATCATACTAAGTCATCTTAAGGATTCGATGCTGGACAAGCTTTCAAGTATTACCAGTATAGTAGAATATAGATCTGGTGATTACATTTTCAACGAAGGCGAAGCTGCCAAGAACCTCTATGCTGTAATAGAAGGTAAGGTGAGACTCGAGATCGATAAAAAATATACCACACGGATATCTATTAACGACATCATTCAAGGCATGATATTCGGTTTTTCTGCTTTAGTTGATACTGAAAAGAAAAA
>JBFESJ010000170.1:0-7925 GCA_041548585.1 Desulfobacterales bacterium
AGACCGTGGGCCACTTCGATGTGGATTTCGTTGCGTAAAGGGTGCAAAATGGTTATGGTGCCGCGCACCATGTTCAGGGAATTGGAGAGAATTTCCAAAACCTGGTATAAAGACTTTTTAAGATCCAGATGTTCATTGAGTGCTTCGCTGATTTCATACAGCAATGTGATGTCTTCGATGCGTTTCATACTGTTCCGATGCCCTTAAACCTAATTTGAGCGTTTCAAATTATGACATATTGGTATAAATCTAATATCATTAATAGGTTATATTGCTATAAAGCATTAAACATTATCACCGATTCGGTAGATAGGGATCAAAAATATATTGTCATAATTTGAAACCCTTCGGGATCGCCGAGTTTACCGGATCCGCTTCGTTATGAGATATTTGCAGTAGCATACGGAGGTTTATCCCGTTTAATTTAGCGGGGCTGCATGTCTCATGCCTTGCATTTTCGGCAAACTCAACAATCGCTCAACTTAGGTAGGGTAAAATTTACAATTTTGTAATAAATCGCATGTCTAGGGTGAATGCAAGGATTATTTTTTGAACACACAAAATTCTCTTTAACAGTCAAATCCGATTCCAAATGAGAAAGGCTGAGAGTACAATGAAATCTAAGAAGGCTTCACCCCTTCTCGGAGCCCATTTTTCAATCGCAAAAGGATTGCACAATGCCCTTTATGAGGCCGAAACATACGGATGTACTGCCCTTCAGATATTTACAAAAAACGCCAGCACCTGGAAAGAACGAACACTGACCCAGAAAGAGATTAACCGGTTTGATCTGGCCAGAGAACACACAGGTATCACCTCCATTGCGTCACACGCTTCTTATCTAATTAATTTGGCAACGCCTGAAAGAAAAAAACATGTCATGTCGTGCAATGCACTTAAGCAGGAATTGATCCGGTCTTTTAGGCTCGGAATTCCATTTGTCGTCCTTCATCCAGGCGCCCATATGGGGAAAGGAAAAGTGGAAGGGATTGGTAGAATCGCTTTCAGCATAAATGAAATATTCGATCAAACACCTGACTTACAAACCCGACTTCTGCTTGAAACCACAGCCGGTCAAGGTTCCGGGCTGGGACATACCTTCGAACAGCTGGCATCGATTATGGATAAAATTGAAAACAGAGATCGGCTTGGAATTTGCCTGGATACATCCCATATCTTTGCGGCCGGATATGATATTCGCAGCGCAGCGTCCTACCGCCGTGTAATAGATGCTTTCGATGCTGTAATCGGCATTGAGAACCTTTATGTGATCCATTTAAATGATTCAAAAAAAGAACTGGGTTCTCGGGTGGATCGGCACGAGCACATCGGAGAGGGATATATCGGGATTAAGGCATTTAAACTTTTGATGAACGATGTGCGGTTTCAGGATATACCGAAGCTCATTGAAACACCCAAACACAAAAAAGGCCGGGATTACGATAAAGTAAATCTAAACCGGTTAAGGTCTCTAATAAACGGACTGTCGCCCAAACGACAATCTCTTTGAGCGTTCATTGACACATTTTATGATTGCGATTTTTAATCCCCCGGCTGATTGTTGGAATGCAGTGGAAATCCCGTCTCAACAGAGCGGTGGGAAGCTTTATTCTTGCAAAATAAAATTTATAGGTTTAAAAACGCCCCTTTTAAGAAATACACGTAATATTTTTAGGGTGATATCTCGTGAATTGACTACAATATATTGTTGTTGAAGTTATTTAACATACAATATAATCATTCATTTTACTTGACATGCCCTATTATGAATCTTATAGTGATTCTTTATAGATCCATGGTCGTGTTCATCTATAAAAAATATGTCAATCGGACGATTTATTTACAGATCAAGTGGGTATTAAAGTTGAAAACTTCAATGGATAAAAAGATTACCATACAGATATTGTCAGTGGAAATTATCCGTTTTTTCTTTATTTTCGTAATGATATTAGGGGTGTCTTTTGCCTCCATCCAAAACGGACAAAAGACTGTTCCGGTGATGGATAACACTGCGGATATTTCAAATGCCAGGGACTTCCAGGCCCCGGAAGGCGAAAACAGTGCACCCCTGGTATATGAACTTCCATCAAAGTATAGGCATAAAAAGGAACACTTATTTCATCCTATCATACTTCAGGAGGCCAGTCGTTACGAAATTGATCCCGCCCTTGTAAAGGCGATTATCATGGCGGAGTCCGGATACAATCCCAGAGCCATTTCTAAAAAAGGGGCTAAAGGCCTTATGCAACTGATGCCCTCAACCGCCGAAGCCCTTGGCGTGGAGGATATTTTCAACCCCGAGCAAAACATTAGTGGCGGTGTTCGCTACTTTAAACAGCTTGTGAACCGATTTGACGGAGACGTCAAGCTGGCACTTGCGGCATACAACGCCGGAAGCCGAAAAGTTAGGCATTATCAAGGAGTTCCCCCTTATAAATCCACCCGTTTTTACATTGAAAAAGTTTTTAAATATTATCAACTGTATAAAAACCAGATGGCCGGAAAAATGAACAAAGCCTAACCTTCTTTTTTTGGACGCCATGTTAAGCACCAATAAGAATGCAGAACATCCTTGATATTTCAAGAGTTTGACCTATTCATTTGCCCCGATAGCGGGATTTTCGCTTCGCTCCAACCCTGAAATATTCAGGCTAAAACCCCAGATCTTCGTTAATCAGAATGACCTTCACCCTTCCTTTGGGAAATGACTTCTCGGTAATTGTCCAGGTATTGCAGATACGATCCGGGCTTTTACAATACTCACAAAAAGATGTTTTGGCACAGGGCGTTTTTTTGTCAAGTCGCATGGCGTTGACCGGAGCCGAATAGTTTTTAACACGGAACATGGCCTCGTCGAGATCCGGAACGATCTTATTTCGGCCCACAAGAATAATGACATTTTTGGGACCAAAGGTGATTGCGCCAATGCGGTTCCCGATCATATCCAGATTGACGAGTTGACCGGACTCGGTCACCGCGTTGCTTCCGGTAATAAAAAGATCCACCAACAGTGACTGGCGACGTCGTTCCAGGCTATCTTCAGGAGACAGGTTTTTATCATAAGTGTCCAGGACGTTAAGGTCATTGTTTTTTTTCAGAACATCATAAAGTCCGGTGGCAACAAATGTTAAAGATCCGCCCCAGGAGACACTTTTGGGTGCTATCTTGGGAATTATTTTTTCAAGCACAATCGATTTGGCTTCATCGGTATTTTCCGCTAAAAAGACTTCAAAGTTGTTTTCAGTCAGGGCTTCTTTGAGTTCCTCCAACCTGGTTTTCCAATAGTTGTCAATGGGCTTTTCCATGATATTTCCTCCGGTTTCAGATTTGATTAATTCGTTTAATCGTTAAGTGTTTGTTCTTGATCACATCTTTATGTTTTCTTTAAAGGGCTTGACCGTTTTATATTGGGGTGATATCTGTCCACACCCGTGAATATGATCTATTTAACAATCCAGAATTTTTTTTCAACAATTAAAAGCTGATGAGGTGTAAAATGAAAAAAATCGTCTATCTTGGTATTATGATGTCTGCTCTCATGTTTTTTGCATGCGGCAAAGCCAGCGTTGAGGATGTGGCCAAAGATTATGTAAAAAAACAGTGTGCATTTGATAACGATGTCAAGATTGATACATCAAAATTAAAATATACTGTCACAAAAAAAGCAGGTAACAGAGCGACTGTAAAAGTCTCGGGCACGATAAATTTTGACGGCCAGCTCTTTTTGATCAAACGCGGTAAGAAATGGAAGATCAGCAAAAAAGAAGATTTATATGCCGTACAGAAAAAAGCAGCTTCACCTACCGAACAGAAAAAGGCTGTTTCACACACTGAGCAGACCATTTTGCAAAAACAAAGCACGCATGAATAATAGGCCGTACAGAATATTTTACATATCCGAAATATGGGTTCGCTGACGTTTCGTTACACGAAATCAAGATGGTTATCGTTTATTATATTAGCAAAATCAGGTTGTTAAGAGATCTAGATTCTCCGGCTGCGATCACTCGGATGGCGGGTTTTCCGATTACGGGGCATTTGTTTTCGCAGATTCCGCATCCCACACAGCTTTTGAGATTTACATAAGGGAGTTTTACACGGACCGTTTTCCCATCCGGTGACAGGTAAGTACCTTTATTAAGGCGTATTGCCTTGGGAGACGTGGGACAGTGTTCTTCACAGACAATACAGGGTCCGTTGCCCGACCAGGGGAGACATCGCCCACGGTCGATATAGGCGGATCCGATTCTTACAGGGCTTTCAATTTTTTCTTTGACTGAAAGATGCTGTATGGCCCCTGTGGGGCACACACTGCTGCAAAGTGTACATGTGTATTCGCAGTATCCCTGGATCATTATGAGATTTGGCGTCCAGAACCCCGCCATTCCGGCTTCTGAAAGTGTAGGATTGATGACGTTTGTGGGGCAAACCTTCATACAGAGTCCACACCGCTGACAGAGCTTTAAAAAATCTTTCTCGGGCAGTGAACCCGGTGGCCGGATCAGGCGTGCATCCGATACCTTGTGAATCCGCCCGTCCAACTTTCCAAAAAGCGAAAGGGAAACGCCACCCACCAGACTTCCCAAAACAGCCCTTCGACCGACATCCGGGGCTTTATTGACCTTTGGCGGCCATCTCAATTTAAAGGCAACAGCATTTTCCGGACAGGCATTGAAACAGTTAAAACAGAACATGCATTCTGCGGGTTCCCATTCCTGGTCTGGAACAGGAGAGGCCGCGCCCTGGCAGGCCGTTATACACAATTGACATTCCGTGCATTTATCGGGATCCTTTTCCAGTCTTAGAATACTGAATCTGGCAAAAACACCCAACAGTGCGCCCAAAGGGCATAGAGTTCGACACCAAAAACGGGGCCGGATACGGTTGAGTAACAAAATCATAAGAAAGAGTGTGCCGATCAGCCAGGCCGATTGGAATGCCTTATATCCATACCCAAAGACCGGTGATACGATAACTTCTCCACTGTAGCTGATAAAATTCAAGATTTTAATATCGCTTTGGGCCATTAAATCAAAAATTTCTTTAATACCGGTTCCAAGCCCAGGAAAAACGGCCAGAGACAGGGATCGAAAAAGAAAAGCCATAGGGTCCAACAACCCGGTAAAATTAAGACCCAAAAGGGAGGCTGTAAGAAATAGCATCAAGATAACATATTTATATTTTTGATCCGGACGTTTTTGGTTGGCATTGATCATCCCCTGGCCTTTTAGGGAGGGTTTGACATAGCTCATTAGATGATGGATGGTACCAAACGGACAGATAAACCCGCAAAAAATCCTCCCCAAAAAAAGAGTTAGGACAACAATTCCCAAAGCCCACCCAAAGCCTTTGATCCATTGATGCCCTGAAACAAAGGATGTCAGCCATATGAGCGGATCGATCTGGAAAAAAAATGTTACAGGATAGTTCAATTCAATATCTTGTTCAGCGGTCAGCGCAATGGAATAATCCATGTAGATGTCCTGGGGAAGACGGCTTTCAATGAGGAGAAAAATAAAGAAAATTAAAAAAATGGCCTGGCAGAGGCGTCGTATCCAGACAAGATGTTTCGCTTTCAAATGATTACCTTGTTTTGACGGATTTTTTGAAACTCATATGTTCCGAGTCCCCATTTGTTTCCGAGATGAATAAAACCGATGTCCTGGGGGCGAAAATCAAAAAGCGTTGCGGCTTTGGCGTCTGCCGCCACGGGATCATTGCTTAAAATCAGTCGGTTTGAAACCGAAACGTCTGAAGCGCTTCCTCCGGACGGACCGTTATGGATCATGATTCGAATGGCGTCGATAAGCGTTAGCGTGGGTTTGAAAAACTGGGCCAAATCGACAATGGACATGTGGATATCCTGATGAAGGGCATTTCTCCTGCCACCCACGGCGCCGATCCAGTTTTTCATGCCCAGGGTTAACCCGCTTAAAACATGGACCTTGGCAACCGGCAGGTTGATCACTTTGTCGGCCTCGACGAGCGGCACAAAGACCGGCCATACATTCAGACGGTGCCCCTGTAATTTCATTTTTCGCATCAAGGATGATCTGGGATGGACCAGATCCGCTCCGGTTTTTTGGGCCACCATACCGGCACCGGTAATGGCAAAACAGCGCCTTGCATCGTGGATGGTATGATCGGCGATGACAATTTTCTTGGCGCCGGCTTCCTGGCAGAGTTCAACCACCGCTTCCAACACTTCAGGATGGGTCGTTGCCGCCAAATAGGGGGCTCTGGCCCAAGAGATATTCGGCTTGACGGCCACCACATCCTGTTTTGAAATGAATTTTTCTATTCCACCGGCGGCTTCAAAAACCTTCCGGGTTAAGGCTTTAATCGTGTAGCCTTGACTCTGGCCGACCCCTTCAACGATAAATTTTTCATTTGTCGGTGTAAGAGAGGCTGCCAGATCTTTCGGGAATGGCCATGCCGTCAGATGTGTTAATGCCAGCCCTCCTGAGATTTTAAGCAGTTTTTTTATCGATTCTCTTCGGGTAATGGGGTGATTATTCATCATTCCACTTTCAAAACTCTCGTCCTCTGATTTCGTCGTTTAAGCAGATAAGCAAAACGCTGTGACTTTTTTATGGTCCTGCCAATATTCGAAGCGCTCAATTTAGGAACACGTTTATCTTACAATACCTGTTAATATCCCAGAATCATTGGGTGATTCGAAATAAATGCGCTGAAAATCCCTGACGCCGGCATCAGAGAGCATGGTTGTCAGTTGTTCTTCTGAATAGGACTGTCCGCCGGACGTACCCAAAAGCATGTTTAAGGAAAACAATGCCGGGAACAGCGGGCCATCCATGGTGTTGTTTAAAATAAACTCGTGTATCATGATCATACCACCGGGTTCAAGGGCGGAAACGGCCTTTCGAACAATTTTGCGGCAGTCTTCGAAACCTTCTCCGTGGAGAATTTGTGACATCCAGACCACATCATAGACCCCTTCGATCTCTTCTTCGAGATAGTCTACATCCTTGAAATCGATCCGGTCCTGCAAATTAAATTTAGCAATGGTTTTTTCGGCAAAGGGCCGGGTAGTGGGAAGATCATAAACCGTGGCTTTAAGCTGTGGATTGTTCAAACAGAAATGAATTGAATACGTTCCAGGGCCGCCCCCCAAATCGAGCAGATGACGCCGTTTGGACAGATCTATTTTTGGGACCAGAACCGGTGCCAGATTCATGGCCAGGTTGAACATGCCCATGAGAAAACTTTTCCTTTTTTCTTCGTCTGTATGCAAGGCTCTGCCTCTTACGGGTTGCCCTGTTCGAACTGCAACATCCAGTCTGTTCCAGGAATCTACCAGATGATGATGATGCATAATGATATGGCCAATATAGCGAGAAGCGTCCCTGACAAGAAACGCCAGGCTCAAGGGGGTGTTTGAATAGGTATTTTCATTTTTTTCCAGTAACTCCATGGCGGTAAGGGCATTCAGAAGCATTTCAACACCTCTCCGGTCGCCTTGGAGTTTGTCAGATACATCCTTACTTTTCAGGCGACGGTTGCCGATGATTGAAAAAACGTCGAGTTTAACCCCGGCATGAAGCGTGCAGGTTTCCCAGTAGTTTCCCGATATTTGCAATATACTTCCCGGGTTCAATTCTTTTTTGTGCATCATTGCTATCCTCTTATACTAACGATTTGAAATTGTATAAAAAACCGAATTGTCTGATTGCGATATTGTTTATTACGGGGTGCAAAACTTGATAATTAAATGAGGGGTCGGGGAGTTTTTCTAAATAGTCGCTCCATGGATGATCTTTTTTTAAAACGCGTGAACTCGCGGCAACGGCTCGTAAAGAAAGAACAGAAATCAATCTTTGAAAAATCAATAGGTTCACTGTGCAATCTGCAATTTCTTTTAAAGATGTGATTTCGGCATGCGTCTGTTCTTTCTAACGATCCCT
>JBFESJ010000171.1:0-7794 GCA_041548585.1 Desulfobacterales bacterium
ATGTTCCGATTGAATTAATAACGGTCACAATTTGCCGTAAGCCGCCGGATGATTTCGTTTCGGTCGGGAAGCTGTCTGAGCAAATTAGAGCGCGTTAAAGAGAACATCTTCGAAGTTTTCCAAATTAGAAAATAAAATCAAACGACTACACGATATTCTAAGAAGCCATGACCATGTTCTATTTTACGCGCTTTTGTTTGCGAGTTCTTGCCGACCTAAACGAAATTATCCGGCGGCTGAAACGGAATGTTATTCTGACAATAGCTATAGATTGTTTTTGAGATAGGTTTTAATCTTTTTTTCGGGGAGCCGGCAATGTCAGTTTAAAAATCAGCACAACCGCGAGAATGATGACACCGACAAGACCTATCCGGCCGACGGCTTTCAGACTGGCAGTATCAGATGGGTCGTTGGATATGAGCGGCACATGCAATGGCGGATAATCCGGAGAATAGGGGTCCAGTGCTACGGATTTACGAAAATTGATCTCAGAAAGTTTATCTTGATCGAGCTTTCGGTAGATTTTGGACAGGGTTTTATACGCTCTGGCTGTGCTTTGCCAATCGTTTCCCAGTCGAATCACCCGGCTGGCGTCGCGAATGGCTTTTTCTATCATTCCTTTGATGCGATATGCTTCGGCCCGATAGGCATATGCACTTGCCAGTTGTGGATCAAGCCGAATAGCATGGTTGAAATTATCTATTGCCCGCTCTAACGATTCGCTGAATTCAGGTACGTCCCGCTTGCTGAGATGAAACGTCAGGTTCTTTATTTCTGCGGAAAATCCTTCGCCATATTCTTTTTTAAAATAGGCAAGACCCCGCATCAGATAAGCATCTACAGCATTGGGCTTCAGCGCTATAACACGATTATAATCCCGGATGGCTTTGTCGAGTTGCCACTGGAGGTAGTAGTGTATGGCTCGTTTTTCGTAGGCTTCTGCCAGGTCCGGGTTCAGCTGGATAGCCCTGGTAAAGTACTCGATCTTTTTGTACGCCAAAGCACTCTTGAGACCCCGGTTATAAAATTCTATGGCGTCCTGACTCCAGGCCGTTGTAACGGTCAAACCCAGACATACCAGTGTTGCAAAAATGATTTTTTTCACATCCTTTCCCCCCCTTCCAATATTATGAAAGAGAGCCCCTTTTTATCTTTGAACAAAAGCGGAAAAATAAGCCCATCCGGCATCTTGTTCACAACCGTTCGAATTGACATATGAAGGCTTCTTGTAAGCTAACTATTGTCTGTCCATAAATGAGATATTTTGTTCAAGATCAAGTCGAAGATCCCGGACTTTGAGCGGGGGCATGCAAGAAAATTAACCTCCCCGTTGAAGCACCGGGACACGCCGGCATATACTTGATATTCCGAGGATTAAATTTTGAGCATAACGAAGAGATTGGGCAAAATAGCCATTTATGGACAGGCACTAACTAAGACAATGCAATTTTGAGTTTGTTGGCGATTACACTTTCAGGCAGAACATCGTATGTGTCTCTCTGATGTCGTCGATTACTCTGATGCTGTCGTATATCAATGCCAGCATACTATTATCATCAGGTGCCTGGACTTCCGCAACCACATCATAACGACCAGCCGCCAGATAAACATTTTGTACACCTTCGACGTTTTTAACGTTACTTGCGACGTTACGATCCTTACCCGGATCTGCAGTGATGAGAACGATTGCTTTTGCCATGATGTTATCCTCCTTTTTCAATTAAAAAGCACATATAATGCCATCAAAAATAATGGGTGCAATTAAAGTCAGAGAGAGGTCCACATCGAGAATGAATTCAACAGAACAAGAAATGATTTGCGATAGAAACCGCATGAGATGAAGAACGGATATGAGGAAAATAATCTCTATTAAATGCAATATGACAAGAACATTTGAATGTCAAATTCAAAATGATTGCGAATATCATTTGGAGTGGCGAAATAACTTTAAATTTGTGGTTGAAAATTTTCATGTAATAATGCACATTTTAAAATGTGCGCATAAACATAATTGCTCGAAATTTATGACGCTGTGACAATATCTTAGATTCACGGGTTAAAATCACTCGCCCCTTGATTGGATAATTATATGGAACCCATTAAAATCGGTATCATCGGTATTGGCAACTGTGCTAGTTCGCTCCTGCAAGGAATAATATACTACCGAAGAAAAGACGACAGTGATGCCATCGGAATTCTAAATTGGTCGATAAATGGTTACACGCCGGATAATATAAAGGTTGTTTCGGCATTTGACATTGATCAGAGAAAAGTCGGTAAAGACGTTCATGAAGCCATTTTTGAACGACCGAACTGCACTAAAAAATTTGTGGATAGGATTCCAAGCGCCGGGGTTAAGGTGTCCATGGGGAAAATATTGGACGGTTTTTCGGAACATATGAAAGACTATGAACCGGACTATACATTTTTAATTTGTGACCAAAAAGAGCCAACCAAGAGCGACGTCGTCAAAATTTTAAAGCATTCCGGAACGGAGGTGCTTTTAAATTATCTGCCTGTGGGTTCAGAAAATGCATCACGGTTTTATGCCGAATGTGCTTTGGAGGCCGGCGTTTCATTTATCAACAATATACCTGTTTTTATTGCGAGTGATCCTTTTTGGGCCGAGCAGTTTAAATCCAGGGGAATTCCGATAATCGGTGACGATATCAAATCCCAACTCGGTGCAACGATTGTTCATCGGGCATTGACGAACCTGTTTGAAAAACGGGGTGCGAAGTTAGAAAAGACCTATCAAATAAATACGGGGGGCAACACCGATTTCTTGAACATGTTGAACAAGAATAGACTTGATAAAAAAAAGAAATCAAAAACAGCGGCTGTGCTGGCCGTGATGGAAGAAAAGCTTGAAGACCGTAAAATACATATTGGCCCGAGTGACTATGTCCCATGGCTCAATGACAACAAAGTGTGTTTTATTCGAATGGAAGGCAGACTTTTCGGTGATATACCCATGAACCTTGAACTAAGGTTGTCTGTTGAGGATTCCCCCAATTCTGCGGGTGCCGCCATCGATTGCATCCGGTTATGCAAACTGGCCATCGAAAGAAATATCGGCGGGATATTAGAGGCACCCTCAGCATACTATTGCAAACATCCACCGGTTCAATACACGGATGATGTTGCATTTTCATTGCTGGAAAATTTTATTTCAAACAAATAACTTAAGTTTCGTACCCATATTTTTATGTAAGCGCGTAACATGGTCATGTTTTTTTCCGATGTTCGGAGTTAAGAATCATGGCCATGTTCTTTCTGACATCTTTCAAAGATCTCAAAGTGGCCAGATGATACAAACCGGAATTATCCCCCGCCATACAGACACGCGCATTTCTTTGGTTCGACATGCCAGCGTGCATAACCCATCCAATATTTTTTATGGCCGTCTGCCGGGTTTTTCCATCAGCAAAAGAGGGCGTCTTGAAGCGGCTCGCACGGCCCGGGCGTTAAAGGACCTTACCATTGAAGAAATTGTTAGCAGCCCCCTGCTTCGTTGCCGCCAAACAGCAGCTGAAATACTTAAATATCATCATCATCTCAAGCTGAGACAATCAAGCTTAATCACAGAGGTGTATACATCGTTTCAAGGTCAGTCCTCGGATAGGGTTGATTTAAGAAACGGAGATGTTTATAGCGGTGTTGATTCGAAATATGAGCAACCGGAAGACATCCTATTGAGGGTTCAAAAACTTTTCTTTAGAATTCGACGCACCTTTCCCGAAAAGCATATCGTGGCGGTGACACATGGCGACATTATTTTATTCATGATGCTGTGGGCGAGTCATTTTTCCACAACACCCCTTAACAAGAAAAAATTTACGACCCTTGGTATCTTAAAAGAATATCCCGCGGTCTCGTCAATTACCACGTTTTCTTATTCGACGGATACAAAAGATGAACATCCGTCAATCGCCTATTTTAATCCGAAAATCCATTTGTCGGAATAATCCTGTCCATCCTTTTTCGAAGTGGTTTAAAAGGCCACCTCCACCTGATGGAAAACTTCGGCCACCTCGAAATCAGTCCCTTCGGCCATCTTCTGGCATCGTTGCCAAAGCCATTTTTCCAGGTCAGGGATACCCAGCTGGATAATTTGGCTTTTGTGACAACGCAATGCTTTAAGTTTGAGATGAAAGGTTTCGGTAATGTCAATTCTCAAATTGACGTCCTCGGTTCCAAAGAACAGGATTTTTTTCACTTTATGGGGCATAAGTCCTTCTTCGATTAAATCCGGATATGCCAGCAGGTCTCGGGCATATGGATAGACTGCATCCAGTGTTACCTGTCCGGTGATGCGATGGTCTCTGTGCCAGATGTAACGCCTGTAAGGATCTGATGTTACGATCATCTCCGGTTTATATGTTCGGATTTGTCTTACAATCGCTTTTCGAAAATCCGATGTATCTTCGAGTCCCTGGTCAGGATATCGAAGGAAAACGACATCAGAGACACCCAATACGGCAGCAGCGTCTTTTTGCTCTTTTTCTCGAATTTTTGCAAGGTGTTGGGGAGGGATGTCCGGATTGTCGGTGCCTTTGTCCCCGCTTGTGCACACCACATAGACAACCCGCTTGCCTTGTTTCGTCCACTTGGCAACAGAACCCGCGGAACCGAACTCTGAATCATCCGGATGTGCGGAAATTACCATTATTTCGGATTTATTGGACAAATTAAATCCCCCTCTTTTCATTCTAAACGTTCTGTTGTTTTGTGCGATACCGGCTGGTATGCGTCGAGTAACGCGGAAGCGCATCTTGACCAAGCAAATTCGGACACGGATGCCCGAATTTGTGAGGGCGAGAGACCGTTTTGCTTTTGCTTTAGCAAAATAGCTTTGATACGCCCGGCAAAATGGTGAGGATCCGAATCCGCCGCCACATATCCTGTAACACCGTCTTTCACAATCTTTTCCATAGCCCCAACCGGTGTGGTCACAACCGGTGTGCCACACGCCAAGGCCTCCAGCGCCACAAGACCAAAGCTCTCGTAATATGATGACACAACCAGAACATCCGCAGCACTGTAATATACGGGGAGTGTATTCTGATCGACCCTTCCGGCAAACGTCAGGCGATCCTGTATATGGAACGCCGTTGCTTTGGACGTTAAATGTCGAGAAACGGGAGAGTGTTCGCCGTCTCCCCCTACCATAACCAATCGAGGACGAGAAGGGCGTGTAAGGCAGCTAAAGGATCTGAACAAGCGATCAAGCCCTTTTATGGGGGCAAACCGACCCACATAGAGTATAATGGGATCATCGATTGGTAATCCCAATTGCCGGCGAGCGGAAATTTTATCCTGTGGTTTAAAGCGATCAAGATTGACGCCACAGGGAACAATCCGAATTTTATCATAAGGTATGTCATAATATTGAATTAAATATTCTCTCTCTTTTTGGGTCGGAACGACAATTCGATCACACAGCATTGCCAGTCTCTCTTCGTTTATCATGCGCAATTCGGATACATTTTCCGTCGGGCAGAACAATTTCTTCACAACGCCGATGGTATGGTACGTAAGCAGGTGATGAGCATTCCAGGATGACTGGAGCTTTAACCCTAAAACCCCGGAGAGCCAATAATGGCTATGGATGATATCATACGTGATATTTTCCTTGATTCGAAAGGATTCTAATTCGTAAAATAATTGCGGCAAAACCTCATAGAGAGAGGATTTGGCGATATTCTCGTGTGTTCCCCCTGGTAAATGGACGAGCCGAACGTTGTCGTATAAATCGATGACCGGATCGTGCTTGCCAACATTCTGCTGGGTGAAGATGTCGATATGATGACCCTCTCGGCCGAATTCTTTGGCCATCTCCCGAACATAAACGCTCATACCACCTGTATCTAGGGTCCCCAAATCGCCGATGGGACTTGAATGAATACCCAGCATGGCAATTTTCAATCCCATAGGACGGCACTTCATTGGATTCTTCTCACGCTTCATTACTTTTTTTTCTGAGTTTTTTTATCCTTCAAGAACGATCTCTAAGTGATACAGCGGGACCGGTGTGCTCCCCAGACGTTTTTTATACGCTTCATCACCCTTTAATAGATCATACCGAAGCCTTCCTCGGTCAATACTGTCTTTAATGCTATACACCTTGCTGAGAAACCCGGGACTCAGATTGCCAAACCGAGGGTCATATCCATTGTTATACAGAAAAATCGTATCATTGTAATCAAAGCACATTACACCGGCAGCCGGCACCTGATCAATGTCTAAAAAAGACATTCTCAAAAATCCTCGCTGTGCCATTCTTTGGGCCAACAAAAGAAAAAAAGATATCATTTGGTCTGTGAGGAATTCAGACTTATCCGGGCGGCTGGCTTTAAACATAGAAAAAAAGGTGTCCATGGCTTCAGATATTTCATCCGGTCGTTTAATGACACGAAAACGGATTTGACCCGCCTCGTTTAGGCGTCTTAATTTGCGGCGAATTTCGTGGCGCTGCTTACCCCCAAGCATTTGGAGATATAATTCCCAGGTGCTGGGTAGTATTATCTCATAGCTAAATGCCACTTGATTGCAAACAACAGCATATCCCATTTGTCTGGACAGGTTCGGCAATTCGGTTAGCGATATGGAATCGGGTCTCAGTGTTCCCAATTGAAGCGCTCGTATTCCCTTTTTTTTCAAATGGATTAAAATTGCCTTAACAAATTCATGGCGATGATTTGAGGCCACGATCATGTCCTGATAATCGCAGACATTTTCTCCACCAATGAATCGCGCTGTTTTCTCTTGTATCCGCAAAGGGGCGATGCCAATTAATTTCCCGTGACAATATCCCGCTAGAATTTCAGGGCTGTTATTTCCGCCAAAAGTGTCCCACCATGTTTTCAGCCATAGCGGGAGAACAAACAAACAATTCCAATCAAGATTGAATTTTCTGTTAAGGAAAAAAGACGCTAAACGTTTAAGCGATTCTGTTTTGATCTCTATTCTTTGTGTATTCAAATTCATCGACATTTTTAAATGGATTCAGGTTAAACCTAAGTTGAGCGATTTTCAAGTTTGCCTCAGATACAATGAAGATGTTGTTTCGCTATAGTCGTCTATGCGAAATGACATCTGACGCAGTTCGAAGATCCCGCTTGCGGGGAGATGGGGTGAAATTGGAAATCCCGCAGGGTTTCAAATTATTGAAATTCAAAATGCCAGAATACATTAAAAATATTGTTAAATTAACCATTTCAAAAATTTGAAACTCTCAGCTTAGGTTAAATTTGTTTTTCATGGATAGGTACCATTTGTCCGGATCTTGCCGACTCGGCCAATGCGTCCAGGACCCGCATGTTTTGTATACTGTCGTGAATTTTGACCAAAGGTGAAGACCCGTGGATTAGGACGTCTGAAAAATGCTCAACCATCAACCGATACTCGTCTGCACCCGGAATAACTTTGTGTCTACCGATTTCCTCATGTCTGCCGCGATGAACGTAAGTCGCATCTTTTTCCCATGGAATAAAGGCATTGTGTGGAAGTTCAATGGAACCGTCTTCACCGACGATGGTATATGTCTGCTGCAGTGAACTCATAAAGCTGGCTTCAACAGTTGCCAGACCGCCGTTTCCAAAGTGCAAAACACCCACTGTGTGTATATCGACACCCTCGGAGTTAAAATGTGCGGTGGCTTGAACGCTTACAGGATCTTCTCCCATCATCCAACGTGCGACACTTACGCCATAGCATCCCACATCTAAAAGCGCGCCTCCCCCCCTTTTTTTCAAACGGGCGTTCTCTTTTTTCTTTAAAATATGTTCTTCC
>JBFESJ010000172.1:0-7774 GCA_041548585.1 Desulfobacterales bacterium
CGATTAATAGCTTTCTTCCGAAATACCCCTCCGTTAAAAAAAAGGTTGCCCAGGCAATCATGACAAATCCCAATCCCCACAAGCTGTCCACCACCGTTACATTTTTAAGAACAAGACTGAATAACCATCCTACGATCATCATCGAGATAACGGCAGCCAAGTTGAGGCCGAATATAAAAATTAAATTTTCCATGTCATTTCTCCACCTGCTGTTGACTCAAATGCGACTTGGCAATATACGGGTGCGAAACTTAAGCACTGTATTCAGGCCGTCGAAGACATTGGTTTCATGGGATCGATCACAAAGATGCCTTTGTTTCGATCATCAATTGCTTTTCGTATGTTTTGATGAACCTTGCTGCTGATCGGATACGCCAGCGCAATTAAAATGGCAATCAAGTTACAAACAGACGGCACCAATGCATAAAGCGTTCGCAAAACGAATTTTACCTGTTCAGATTGTTCCACATTGGGCACGTAGCCTGTTGAACCCAGAATTGAAAGTCCGGCCCCGACACCAAGTGCTGCCGCGATCTTTTTTGAAATAGACCACAAACCAATATATTGTCCTTCACGTCTCTCACCGGTTAACCATTCATCATAGTCGATAACGTCCGCCTGTATGGCGGACGGAATCGCCAAGGTGGCACCGAAACCGATTCCAGATAAAAATACCAATACCCCGTAGATCATTGCATCTCCCGGCCCAAGAAAAAAAACCCCTAAAAAAGCGCCCGTATTGATGGCCATGGACGCCAACCATGCCGTTTTTTTGCCGATCCTGCGAGAAATCAAAATCCATCCCGGAAGGAAAACAATACCGGTAACAAAGTATATCAGCAGAAAAAAGTCTGCTAAATTTGATTGTAGTACATACTCTACGTAAAAAAGGATTAACGTGGCCGGAAGGTTATTCCCAATGGCACTAATGGTGTATGCAATGAGGAGAATGATAAAGGGTCGGTTGCGACCGATCTGCCGCAGCCCCTTTACAACTCCCATAGGACGGTTCACACGCTTGTGAGGGTATTCTTTTATGGAAATCACACACCACCACGAAAAACCGATAACAAGCGGCGCATAAATCACCGAGATCCAGAAAAATTTGGCCCGTTCTCCCTGAGCGGTATCTGAAACATTAAACAGCCATTCCACCAGAGCCGGCGAACTTGCTGCAGCGAGTGTTCCGGCAATCAGAAAACCGTCCCGCACGCCAAACAAAGAAATCCGTTCGTGATAATCAAAGGTGATTTCAGGGCCCAAAGATTCGTAAGGGACACTCACCAGCGTCCAGAAAAAAAACAAGGCATAGATACAACCTCCAAACCATAGGGCAGCATAAAATTCAGAGGCTTCCGGCGGGTTAAATAAAAAATACATCGACAGTGAAATAAAAAAAGACCCCCCTGCAATAAAAGGCCGTCTTCTGCCGAAGGGCGTCTTCGTTCGATCGGAAATGAACCCTATGGCCGGATCCGTTATGGCATCGAAGATTCGAACACTTAACAAAATATAGCCCAGTGTAACAACGTTGATCCCGACAATATCCGTATAAAACTTTGGGATGTAAACATAAATCGGTATGCCGACCACTGCAAGCGCATAAGCCGGTGCAGCATACGCAATCTTTTTGAAAAGCGGAACGGATTTTCGGGCTATAGCTTTCATTTTAATCCCAACAACTGCTTTTTAAACGGTTTGTTCATAGGAAATTCCCCCAACCACATAGAAAAAAGCGCAGACGCAAAGTCAGCGCCTTTGATGGTGCCCCTGGTTTTTCCGTTTAGTGCCAGCTCAGTACCCCTTCCCGGGATATACGTTAATGAATAGCGGTCTCCGGGTTGGACATCCACATAAAGTGAGTTGTGGTAATCGATTTGTGGCCGAATTCTTTGCAGGGTTTGTGCATCCGTGTTTTTTTCGATCACTTCGTTTGTGGTCATCCCAAAATCCTCCCCCTTTATGGCATGAAAGTACTCAACCTCCAAACGCTTGGGTTTGTCAGCCAAAACGTCTTCTGCGGAACTCCCTTCTTCAAGGTAAAGCGCACCCACATAGGCTTTGATGAACCCGAGATACCGAAGCAGTCCTGTACCTTGAATCTTTAATCGAATCCCTTTTGCCTCGTAGCTGTTTTCAAAATGTATCCCTTCGATCTCTGCTCCATTAACGTTGGCTTTTGGGCTGACCAATGTTATCACTATGAGAATTGTTGTAAAATAGACAATACGTTTCATGAATCCGTTCCTTAATGCATTTTTTTCCAATAAAACTTCAAATGCTCAAATTTAAAATTCACCATCGTCTTTTTAATATTTACATTGTTTAAAGATATTCAATATGGGAAAAATTATCGTATAGTAATAGGTAATACCTGTTGTTTTAATGACATTGCTGAAAGCAAGTCATCCGGGACCTGATAATCCAGTTTTGTGCCACCCGACTGGGTGAAGTCTAACGTAAATGCCAGCCGGAATGATGGAGTTTTGGAGTAATGGAATATTGGGTATCAAAAGCGGAAGATATCTATTTTTAATCAAAGGGTTCAAAACTCAGAGCCCGGATTTTAGAACTGTACATATTTTTTCGTTATGTTTATAAAAATTGTATGGTAATTATTTCCAACCAAACGCACTTAAAAAACACACATTGATTCGTGACATAAAAATGCTTATAGTGATTCGTAAGTCATCATTGAGATGTTTGACCATAAACAAAATTTTCTGAATTATTATAAAAAATGAATATTATCTTCTACATAAAACTTTATGCATTGACCGTACCGATATTTTTTGCCGTTGATATTATTTGGCTGGGATTTGTTGCAAAAAAGTTTTATCGAAACAATCTTGGATTTATACTCAGTCCGGATGTGAATTGGTCGGCGGCAATCAGCTTTTACCTGTTGTATATTGCTGGTATTCTTATTTTTGCTGTTGTGCCGGCACTAGAGAAAGAATCATTGGCTAAGGCGCTTTTGTGGGGCGCTATGTTCGGTTTTTTCACTTACGCAACATATGATCTAACAAATATGGCCACCATAAAGAATTGGCCGCTAAAGGTTGTGATGGTGGATATTCTGTGGGGCGTTTTTCTCTGTTCTGTGGTCGCTTCGATAAGTTTTGTGATTGGGAAATGGCTCTCGTAAAACATGATGGCAAGGAAATGACAAAAATGCGCAAGGTTTTCATTGGGTCTTTGATTTTTTTTACGATCTCATGGGGATGTTCCGGGAATCCTACGGAACGTCAAAATAGCGGATCTTCAGGGCTCTTGGATTGTCCGGATACGCCAAATTGCGTATCGTCATTAGCAAAAAATCCAAAATACCGAGTTGAACCCTTTAAATTAAAAAAAGATCCTAAAACAAGCTGGGACATTGTTCAAAAAATGGTTGCCTCACTGCCCAGAACAAAAGTGGTTTCAGCAGACAACAGCGATATTCATGCAGAATGCAAAAGCATGATTTTTCGCTTCATAGATGACCTTTCTCTCCACTTAACCTCCTCTAACGGTATTATTCACATTCGTTCAGCCGCCAGAACCGGCTATTCAGACTTCGGTGTCAACCGTCGCCGTATCGAACGCTTGAGAAAAGAACTCCGGCAAAAAGGTATTATTGAATAACCCCTTGGGTTGAATGTGCGGAAATCATAGGTTCGAAATAAGATTCGCCTTTTAATCAATTTTATAGAGTCCTGCCAATCATCCACCGCCTTTCGGGCGCCCGGGTCGTAATCTTTCAGTGTGGACCAGCGAAACTTCAATTTGGCCTCAAATCGTCCCTTTTTCTCCTTAAATCGTATTTTATTGTCGATCCGGTCAGGAACGGACCACTCCTTATTTTCCGATGAGAAACGGCCCTTTCGAATCCAGCGCGCGAGTTCCTCAAAATGTGTTGCCAGTTCTTTTCTGCTCATTTTTTTTCAATGTGTTCTTTCATGGCGCACACACTCCTCATGGTAATACGTTCAAGTACAAAGCCTTTTGTTCATAACCGGCCGTTCATTACTATATCACAAATTAGACCGTTTTTGTTTCATGATCAACCCATGTTACGAATTAGACATAGGTTTCTTAAGAAATCGTTTTTTTGATGAATTTAAAAAATGAGTTTTACAATGACCTTTATTTTAGGATACTATGTATCAATATTTGAAAGACGACATATTCTGATCGCTCGAATCAAGGAGTATAAACATGAAAAACCAGCAGCAGGATGCGAAACCCCATATTGAACCCTTGAGTTTTTCGGAAGAACTGGCCAAGGCAGTCATTAATTCGCTCTCTGCACACATCGCCATTTTGGACCAAAACGGTGTGATCCTTGAAACCAACCGCGCATGGAATACCTATTCGTCTAAAAACGGCATGCCGGAAGACTTTGACTACCGGGGCATCAACTACCTGGAAGTCTGCAATGCCGCCACAGGAGAGGAAGCGTCAGATGCCCATAATATCGCGAAAGGAATTCGACAGGTTATCCAAGGCTATACCCAAGAGTTTCTATTTGATTATCCCTGCCATTCTCAGGACAGCAAACATTGGTACTACATGCGGGCCATCCGCATGTCCGATGCAGACCCCGCCCGGGTAATTATCAGTCATGAAGATATTACGGCTTTGAAACTGGTTGAAGAAGCGTTGAGAGAAAGCCGTGAAGAACTTAATGAACAGAAGCAAAGTCTTGAGGAAGCCAATATTGCGCTGAAGGTCCTTCTCAAACAACGGGAAAACGACAAACAGGATCTCGAAAAAAATGTATTGACCAATGTCAAGGAGTTGGTTTTGCCGTATGTCGATAAGTTAAAGCAAGTTCCATTAAAACCCAGAAATAAGACCCTCGTTGAAATTATTGAAAATCATTTGAAAGATATTATTTCCCCGCTCCTTCAAAAATTTTCAAATGCCCAAATTATTCTAACCCCTCAGGAAATAAAAGTGGTCGCCTTGATCAAAGACGGAAAGAGCAGCAAGGAAATTGCAGACATACTGGCCATATCCGAAACCACCGTCAATTTCCATCGAAAAAATCTGCGCAGGAAGTTCGGTCTGAAAAACAGGCAAATGAATTTGAGGTCGTACTTAATCTCAATGTCATAGTCCGGACAATCCCTAAAACCGAAACCGATTAAACCCCAAAAATCTTACCTCCATTGATCGTAAACAAAATGAGGAATATTTTTTTATTTGATATCTCTGCTGTCCGGTTAAAATTTCAAATAATCTTAGAAGATATGTTTGTTTCCGAGCGAGATCCACTTGAAATCGTATCCGTTTTAACACGATAGCTCACCGCGCACTTGTCCCGCATAAAGTGGGGTTCGCTTCGCTTATTAGAGCCGCAGAGAGCCCAGAGGTTATTGATTTTATTGTTTTCCGTTGAGAGGACGGAAAACAATAAGAACTATGCCCTGCGGCCATTTAGAAAAAAATATCGCGTAGCGATTCATTTTTTTCTTTTGCCGGCCTTTCAACGGCAAAAGAAAAGTATCTTTTCTTTGCGCCCTCTGCGGCTGGTTTATTGTAGTCAAGTAAATATTTTAAAATCTTCCATTCAAAACTAAAACAATAGGTTTTACCTATCAATTAACTGTTTTTCTGCCCATATTGCATTTTATCAAAACATGATAACTATTTAAACAAGGACAAAAAAAAATTATCGGTTAAAATGCAATTAAAACGACGAAATACTTTAAATTAAATCATATAAAAGAAAGGACGGTGATCCCATGAACTTCACAGAAAAAGAACACAATTATATCGAAACTGATGCAGAAAGAGAACAAGGCCATGTCGATACCATTAAAAGATACTTCGATGAATGTCTGAGCGAATCCAGACTGGGTTGCGATCCTGGAATTGACATCCCCGGCTAACTCTTCAAATCTATATGAAAGGGGCACAAGTTAATAGGCTCAGGCCTGAAAAATAAACCTCGGTTGAAAAAGTGCTTACAACCGGGGTTTATTTTTGTTTCAACTTTAAGGCATGTGAAAACGAATGCTACAAAAAAATTCAAAAGCTTTGAACTAAAATCATTTTTCAAAGAGCCGGCGTCTACCTCAATCGGGCATTTTGGACTTTGTGAAGCGCCATTGCCCGATCTCTTATTGTTTTGAAGGCACTAACATCAGCCGATCCGATCCTCATCCATCTGAAGTATATCTTTCAGACCTTTGTTCAAAAGTATTTGACCCACCACGGAATATGGTTTACTCCAGTATCAGAGATATGAAAACACTGTTCAGTGTCGAATCACGGAGTTGATCCACCCATTCTTTGAAAGAAACAATTTGTTGATCATTATACAGTGGAACATCTAGCTTTTTCCAATCCAGCGTTGACCATTGCTTTAGGGCTGGCGGCGGGGATCGTTGCCCAGTCGGTGGCCTATCATTTGCGCATTCCCGGTATCGTTCTTTTGCTCATCACCGGCGTCCTCTTGGGTCCGGATGTCAGTGGCGTGATTCAACCCGAAACCCTGGGCTCGGCCCTTAATGTCATCACAGGGTTTGCTGTGGCTGTAATCTTATTCGAAGGCGGTCTCAACTTGAAAATTCAGCGCCTAAAGCGCGAAAGGCGGGCAATTCGACAGATGATTACCATTGGAGGGGCCGTGACCGTTGCCGGCGGTATGCTAACAGTGCGATGGTTGTTCGGTTGGGACTGGCGAACCTCCATTTTATTCGGCACGTTGGTCATGGTGACCGGGCCCACGGTCATAAATCCGCTCCTCAGACGCTTCAAGGTCAAACGTAACGTAAGTGTCGTTTTAGAGGCGGAAGGGGTGTTACTCGATGCGGTGGGCGCTGTGGTGGCCATGGTAGCACTGGAAGTAGCGCTCAGTCCCAAAGCCGGACCTATGGCCACGGCTGTGATGCTCTTCACCCGTCTCGGGTTCGGGACGCTGCTTGGATTATTCGGCGGCCTGCTATTGGTTACACTGTTAAAGCGTCGCAACGTGGTTCCCGAAGGGATCGAGAATGTCTTTACCCTATGCCTGATCCTGGCCATATTTCAGGGATCCAATGTCCTCCTTCCCGAAAGTGGGATCGTGGCGGTTACAGTGGCCGGCGTCGTGGTGGGAAATTTTCAAACCCATATTCAACGGGAACTGGTTGAATTTAAGGAAGCGCTCACCGTGATGCTGATCGGTATGCTGTTTATACTGTTGGCTGCAGACGTCCGGCTGGATGAAGTTTATGCACTGGGAATTCCCGGAATCATCACGGTTTTGGTTCTCATGTTCGTGGTCAGACCCTTGAATGTTGTCGCCGGTACGTTTGGAACCAAACTCAACTGGCGCGAAAAATGTTTTATCGGTTGGATTGGACCGCGGGGGATCGTCGCAGCCGCCGTAGCCTCCCTGTTCGCCGTTCAGTTGAACACGTACGGGATCGCCGGCGGCAACGAGCTTCGCGCCCTGGTTTTTATGGTGATTACCGTGACGGTTCTTTCGGCCGGATTGACCGGTGGCCTGGTTGGTCAAATCTTAAATCTGCGGCGACCCAGCAACTCGGGCTGGGTCATTTTAGGCGCCAATGAACTGGCACGGGCAACCGCCAAGATCCTGCTTGAAAACAACGAGGAAGTGATTTGCATCGACGCCAATCCGGATGTATGCCAAGCCGCCGAACAGGACTGCACCCGGGTCATCTTCGGCAACGGACTGAAAACCCATTATTTGTTGAGAGCGGAAATCGATACCCGGGCCGGTGCGCTGGCCATCACCGGTAACGAAGAGGTGAATCTGTTGTTCATTCAGAAAGTC
>JBFESJ010000173.1:0-7659 GCA_041548585.1 Desulfobacterales bacterium
CCTTTGTTCGTTTTGTTAACCAAAGATACGGCCCATTGTTGGGATTGGCCTTACGCTGGAGATATGTGACGATGTCTTTGGGTATTGCTGTTTTGCTGATTGTGGCCGGCTATGTGAAGAGCGGACGCATGGGATTTGAGCTTTTTCCCAAGGTCGAATCTGATTATGCAAAGGTGACCGCTACACTACCTTTTGGAACTGCCTTTCAAAAAACCGAAAAGGTTCAGCAGATGCTGGTCAGGGCAGCCCAGGAAGTTGTCGATGAAAATGGTGGAAGAACACTCATGGAAGGAATTTTCGCCAGGATCAATGGCAATCAGGCCGATGTTCGCATCTACTTGACTCCGCCGGATAAGCGCCCGATGTCGACCGCGCAAATAACGCAGCGCTGGCGGGAACGGGTGGGGGTTATTCCGGGATTGGAATCCATTTTATTTGAATCCGATGCCGGAGGACCCGGACGCGGACCGACAATTTCAGTAGAACTCAGCCACAAAAATATTAATCTGCTGGAAAAGGCCGCGGCCGACGTTGCAGATGCTCTTGGTTTTTACCCGATTGTAAAAGATATTGATGACGGTTTTGCACCCGGAAAACAGCAGATCGATTTTCAGATCAAACCGGAAGCCCGCAGTCTTGGATTAAGGTCCAAGGAGGTGGCCAGGCAAGTCCGGCATGCTTATTATGGTGCCGAAGCCCTGCGACAACAGCGGGGGCGTAATGAAATCAAGGTCATGGTCAGACTCCCCAAGATCGAACGGATTTCCGAGTATAATCTTGAAGAAATGATATTGCGCACGCCAAACGGTAGTGAGATTCCTTTGCGTCATGCCGTGACCATACACCGGGGGCGCGCCTATACCGACATAAACCGCCGGGACGGTCGCCGGATTGTGACGGTGACGGCCGATGCCCGGCCCCGAAGCAAGGCAGGTGAGGTGTTGGCGTCGCTGAAGTCTGAAACCCTGCCGGCATTGCAAAATAAATATCCTGGTTTGACCTATAGTTTTGAGGGCCGGCAGGCTGACCGGCGGGAAAGCATGCAGAGCCTGATGCGAGGGCTTTTGGCGGCCCTTGTGGTCATTTTTGCCATGCTGGCCGTTCCGCTGAACAGCTATATTCAGCCTTTGATCATTATGGCGGCCATTCCCTTCGGCATCGTGGGGGCCGTGATCGGTCATCTGATCATGGGCTACAGCCTGAGCGTTCTCAGCATGTTCGGCGTGGTGGCGCTGAGCGGTGTGGTGGTCAATGATTCGCTGGTACTGATCGATTTTGCCAACCGGAAGGAGCGGGCCGGAATGAGTCGGCGCGACGCGGTCCATCAGGCCGGCATTCACCGTTTTCGGCCGATTATTTTAACTTCCCTGACCACTTTTGGCGGCCTGTCACCGATGATTTTTGAAACATCCCGCCAGGCCCGATTTTTGATTCCCATGGCCCTTTCTCTGGGATACGGCATTTTGTTCGCGACCGTGATTACGCTGGTTTTTGTGCCGTCCCTTTATCTCATTTTCGAGGATATCCGTCAATTGATCAGACTGAGATTCTTGTCCGATACCAGGGTCCGGAAAGAAGATGTACCTTAGATTTCGAACGTTTCGGTTAGCATCTCCAACCACCTAATCTTATTATGTCTTCTCTCTTGACGGATGGACACCTTTATACGTATATAGGACAAGACAATACATTTGGCTATTGTTCGTACGATTTTCAGGCCACATCCAATCATCCTATATATTCGTCTGGCGCCTGATCGGGCAAAAGCTGGAAAGTTTTTATTCCAGTGAATGATGATACGTATCACCCATTGCCTTATATTTTCAAAAAAAGCGATATGAATCTTGCCGTGGCAGCGTGTCTCAACATTTCGGAATTTGCGCGCCTTTTTATCCCCATAGATTTACGCGGGGGAATTTGAAGCTTTTTATTTTGCCTTCGAATTTTGACTTTTTACGCGCTCGTCAAACTCGAGTTATTTACTTTTTGGCCATCAATTGAGGAAATATGGATAGACCTGTCCAACAATTGAGCGTTGCCGATCAATTCGGGTGAAAGGAGAACATTATGATAAAAAAGTCTGTGTTGACAGTGATAACGGTAGCGTTATTTTTTGTTTCTTTTTCATTCCTGACATTGGGAACGGCCTTGGGGGCCGATAAGACGTATACATTTGGATTGCTTTTGGTGGGTCCTTACAATGATCACGGATGGAGCCAGGCGCATTTTGAAGGGGGAAAATATGTAGAAAAAATCATCCCCGGTGCCAAAATGATATATATAGACAAGGTCAATCCGGCAGATCGCCCCGGTATTACGATTCCCCAGCTCGTAGACGATATGGTAGAAAAAGGGGCTAAATTAATCATCGCAAATTCTGATGACATGAAAGACGGAACCAGAGAAGCGGCCCGAATGCATCCTGAAATACATTTTCTTCATATTTCCGGTGACGATGTCCTCACCGAAAAGGCGCCAAAAAATCTTAGCAACCTGATGGGACGAATGGAATACGGAAAAATGATGGCCGGATTTGCCGCTGCAATGACCACAAAAACCGGTAAAATCGGATATCTTGGGCCTCTGGTAAACGAAGAAACCCGGAGGTTGGCCGCATCTTGTTATCTGGGTGCAAAATATGCGTGGGAAAAGGTTCTGAAAAAAAATCCGGCAACGTTAAAATTTCAGGTCACCTGGATCGGCTTTTGGTTCAACATACCTGGTGTAACCGCGGACCCAACACAGGTCGCCCTGAACTTTTTCAACACCGGATATGATGTTGTTCTTTCTGGCATAGACACCACCGAAGCGGTCGTTGTTGCGGCCCAAAAACGTCAGGAAGGAAAAGACGTCTGGGCAGTTCCCTATGATTATATTGGGGCGTGCAAGAGGGGGCCTGATGTATGTTTGGGCGTTCCCTATTTCAACTGGGGGCCGGGATATGTAAACTTTGTCAAAGAATCAATGACAGGAAAATGGATATCCAAATGGATCTGGAGCGGGCCTGACTGGAAAGACATCAACAATCCGGATACCAGTGTGGTCGGTTTTGTGGCCGGTCCGGCATTGTCACCAACAGCCAAAGGCGCCTTGAATAAATTTATCAAAGACCTTGGCACCGACAAAGCAGAACTTTTTAAAGGTCCCCTTTTTTATCAGGACGGCACGGTATTTCTCAAGGACGGTGAGGTTGCTGGCGATAAACAGGTCTGGTACATGAAACAGCTTTTAAAAGGAATGGGCGGGCAGAGCGGTTCCAAATAGTTTCCATGGTCGGATTTGAGTATATTGAACACATAAAATAATCCATGATAACCCAAACGTTATTTACGTATATGGATATTTTCTAAAATGTGGATAGAACTTCGAGACATCCACAAATATTATGGCCCGGTAACGGCCAATTGCGGAGTCAATCTTACCATTGTACCGGGTGTTATTCATGGTATTCTCGGCGAGAATGGTGCCGGCAAGAGCACATTAATGAAAATCCTTGCAGGTTATACCCAGAAAACCAGTGGCTCTATTCTTGTTGATGATTCTCCGGTAAACTTCAAAACGCCTGCCCACGCTTCAGAGCTGGGTATCGGCATGCTCTATCAAGATCCTCTCGACTTTCCCCTTCTGTCGGTTTTGGACAACTTCATGCTGGGCCAAACTGCCGGCATTGTAAATAAAAATAAAACGTTTCGAAAAATTTTTGAAAAGATTTCAGATTCCTTTAACTTTTCCCTTTATCCGGATGCCTCTGTTAAACTCCTTACCATCGGTGAAAGGCAGCAACTTGAAATTCTAAGGCTTTTGGCCCGGGGAGTTCAGGTCCTGATTCTTGACGAGCCGACCACCGGCATATCCAGCTTGCAGAAGGAGACCCTCTTTCAGGCCCTTAAGAAACTCGCTTTAGATGGAAAAAGCGTAATCTTGGTGTCTCACAAACTGGAAGATGTGGAAGCCTTGTGTGATAAAATAATTGTGCTGCGACAGGGAACCGTAGCGGGGGAAATGGAACGACCTTTTAGGACAAACACCCTGCTGGAAATGATGTTTGATGCGCCCCCGGTTCCACCGTCACGCACAAGAACAAAAACCGGGGAAATTATCTTAGAGATGAGCCGGGTGTCTGCCACAGGTGGCAGAACGGGTCTCAGAAACTGCAGCATTACCATCCGCCAGGGAGAGGTTATCGGTCTGGCCGGCCTCGAAGGAAGCGGCCAGGACGTTTTTCTCAGAACCGCTGCCGGAGTGAAGCAGCCATCCAGAGGGTCAATATATCTTAAGGGCCTCAAAATGAATGGCAAGGATTATCATATATTCAAAGACCGGGGGGTAACCTACTTGCCGGCCTCTCGCCTCGAAGAGGGATTGATATCAGGATTGAACATCGCAGAACACGTTTCACTTCTGGACAAACAAAAAGGGTTTTTTGTGAGACGGCAAGACGCATTTCAAACCGCGAAAAAGAACATCGCTAAATTTCGAATCAAAGGAGAACCTGAATCCGAGATAGCGTCTCTGTCCGGGGGAAACCAGCAACGCCTTCTTCTTTCTTTCCTGCCTGCTGACCCCGTACTGCTTCTGTTGGGAAATCCCACAAGAGGGCTAGACATGGAATCTGTGCGCTGGGTTTGGCAGCACCTCCATCAATATTGTAAACACAATAGCTGCATTGCCTTTTCATCTTCAGAACTTGATGAAATCCTGATGGTTGCAGATCGTGTGCTGGTCTTTTTTAATGGCACTATTATTAAAGATAAGCGGACAGACCGAACAGATGTCCATGAACTTGGACGGGCGATTGCGGGTAAAACCTGAAATTTTCGTAAAATAATATGAGAATAATTACTCGATATGTAGTTGAAAGCATACTTACACTGCTGGCGGTATTTTTTTTCACCACAGCGATTCTCCTTGTTTCCGGTGCTCCGCCATTTGCTGCCTATTATCATATCTTTAAAGGAGCATTGGGGTCCTGGATTAAATTCTCGCATGTCATCAACGTATGGATACCGCTGACACTTTGTGCCAGCGGCCTCTTATATACGTTTAGAATCGGTCTCTGGAACATCGGCGTTGAAGGGCAGATTATGTTGGGAGCTGTTTTCACTACAGCAGTTCTCCGGCTTGGCGTCGGAAAGAGTATGCCGATGCTTTTTGTTGGACTGTCTTTTATCGCCGGTATCACCGGCGGGGCGATATGGGCGTTACTTGCCGGGTATTTAAAAACAAAAGGGGGAGTCAATGAAATTTTTGCAGGTCTGGGGCTTAACTTTGTCGGTCAGGGTGTCATTCTATGGCTGATATTCGGACCCTGGCGACGTCCCGGAATCGCCTCCATGAGCGGAACCGAACTCTTCCCTCAGGAGTTGTGGCTTCCCTTTTTTCCGGCCTTACGACTTTCCCCTGTAGGGTTGGTTCTTGCTATGACAGCCTTGGTTTTAACGGCACTCCTACTGCGATATACCCGTATGGGTTTGAACTTGAAAGCCATCGGGAATAATCGGGATGCATCCTATCTATTCGGTCTGAAACCCGACCGATATATGATCATTGCCATGATTTTCGCCGGAGGGTTTGCAGGCCTGGCCGGGAGCGTACAGGTCACCGGCGTGTATCATCGTCTTTTACCTGCCATTTCAAGCAACTACGGATATCTGGCCCTTCTGGTAGTGATGCTCGCAAATTACAATGTGTGGATTACGCCGTTAGTGGCTTTCTTTTTTGCGTGCTTAAACGTCGGTAGTATCCAGCTTCCCATGATGCTAGAACTCGATTCGTCCTTGAGCGGAGTGATTCAGGGATTGCTGGTTCTGGCAACGCTTGCAGTATACGCGTGGCGAATCCGCGGGAAGTCGCCTGGAGGAACAGCTACGACATGAATGAACTTGATTTAACCATATTATTTGCCGGTGTCGTGGCCGGAGCAGCACCCATCGTCCTGGCAGCGCTGGGAGAAACGATTACAGAAAAGGCGGGCGTTATCAACCTCTCCTTAGACGGAACCATATTATTGAGTGCCATGGTCGCTTTTGTTGTTGCCTTTGAAACCAACAATATTTTAATGGGTTTTCTCTTCGCCGCAGTCGTGGGCGCTATTGTTGCTGCAATCGTTGCTTTTTTCAGCATCTACCTTAACCAGTCACAGGTGGCTGTGGGGTTTGTTTTAACACTTATGACGCGTGACCTCGCCTATTTCCTCGGCAATTCTTATTCTCGCCTTAAGGGTCCGCAAGTTGTTCCGCTTCCGATTCCGCTTTTAAAAAACATACCCTTTTTAGGAGATATAATTTTTAATCAGAATCTGCCGGTATATTTTAGCCTGATCATGATAGTATTTTGCTGGTGGTATATGTATAGAACTCCGCTGGGTTTGAAGCTTAGATCCGTAGGGGAGCATCCCCGAGCATCCTATGCCAGAGGGATAAACCCTCGAAAGTTGCAGATGGTTTATTCAGTTTGCGGCGGACTGTTGGTGGGGCTTGCAGGAGCAACGTTTTCTTTATCCGTAAAACCGGGATGGGGGCGACCCCAGGGGGCTGAAGGAACCGGGTGGATTGCGCTTGTACTTGTTATTTTCGGGGGGTGGAGTCCGGTAAAAGCCGCTATGGGTGCCTATCTTTTTTCATTTTTGCAGATCATCGGAATATACTGCCAGGAATGGTTGCCGTCAGTTCCGGCCCAGGTTTTCCAGGTGGCACCGTTTCCACTGATGATTTTTACCCTTTTGGTCATGTCTTTGGCCCAAAAAGAGTCTGTGCTGAACTGGGCCGAAGATAACGCCAGGATGAAATCGATATTGGCGTTTCTTTCCGGCGCTGTTCCAACCTCCCTGGGCAAGCCCTACCGGCCGGACTGATTTGACAATATTTTTAAATTTTTATATAAATCATAATCAATTTTTCAATATCATTATTATGAGAATAGATAGATATAGGGTCGGGGAGTTTTTCTAAACAGTCGCTCCATGGATAATCTTTTTTTAAAACGCGTGAACTCGCGGCAAGGGCTCGTAAAGAAAGAACAGGAACCCATCTTTGAAAAATCAATAGGTTTGCCATACGATCTGCAATTTCTTTAAAAGATGAGATTTCGGTATGCGCCTGTTCTTTCTAACGATCCCTAAGCCACTCATACAGCACCCGCTTTAAAAAAAGATCATCCATTCCGCTCTCCAAGCCGGAGGCTAATACTACGGGATTTAGAAACAAAACTCCCCGAAGGCTCTGATAAATCTAATTAGTGCCACCCATAAACCAATATTAGGCATTAATTAAGTTTCCAATTCAGAAATTAGGAATTTTTCGCAAGGTCAAGAAAATCAAGGAATTCAGAGGAGGCGTACAAGCGGTACGCCGCACAAGTAATTCCGCAGATTGATGCAGAGATTGCGGAAAAGGGCAATTTCTGGATGGAAACGAATCAGTGGAGCAATTACGATGGTAAAAGTAGGGATTATCGGAGGTTCCGGGCTGGACGATCCGGAAATATTAAACAACCCAGAGATCATACACGTAGACACCCCGTATGGAAAGCCGTCTTCAGCATTGTCTTTGGGTAAGATTAACGGCGTTGATGTTATCCTAATTGCAAGGCATGGGGAAAAACACGAGTTGAGTCCGACCCAGGTCAATTACAGGGCGAACATTTACGCCTTGAAGAACC
>JBFESJ010000174.1:0-7658 GCA_041548585.1 Desulfobacterales bacterium
ACAGGCACCTGGCCGTGGGAGATGATGTCATGCTTTTGCTGGTTGCCGGTGACATTCGCGAAAATGTTATTTCCGTATTAAATGATACACTCAATGCCATTAAAACAAGCGTTACGAATAAAACAGAATTTTTCAAGAAGCCATCTCAAAAATAGGATTTTGGTTCAAGGTCAAGGCGGGGGCGAGGTTTAACCCGCAGGCATACTCCAGTATTCCGAGGAGTTGAAACGAGGACCTAACACAGAGATTGGGCCAAAAGACTTTTTTGAGATAGCTTCTAACCAAATGAGGATTCTTTATGTCTAAATTCACCCACATTGACAAACAAGGACGCGTGAGGATGGTCGATGTCACCCAAAAAAAACCGACTCTCCGTGTTGCCGTTGCTCAGGGGACTGTCTCTATGAATCCGGATACGTTTGAAAAAATTATGAATCAAACCGTACAAAAAGGAAACGTCCTTGAAACAGCACGGATAGCCGGTATAATGGCTGCAAAAAAAACTTCGGAATTGATTCCCATGTGTCATCCTCTGAACATCACGCATATTGCAGTGGACTTTTTTCCGGACAAAACAAAAAACAAGATAAGAATCGAGGCGGCGGTTCGCATTATTGACCAGACCGGTGTGGAAATGGAAGCGATGACAGCGGTATCTGTAGCCGGACTAACCATCTATGATATGTGCAAATCTTATGATAGAGAGATGATGATTTCTGATATATGTCTTATTGAAAAATCAGGAGGGAAGAGCGGTGTATTTATAAGAAGAAAGTGACACTTTAACCTTATGAAAATATTGCCGCTTCGTTTTGAATCGATTTGATTCAACGAACTGAAACGTTTCGAAAAAACAATAACCGCTTTTAATATATTTACTATAAAATCGGTGTGTTTGGCCATAATGTTTAATTTGGATGGGGTCAAATGGTTGATTAGGGCAACAAATTCCACCCAACAACGCAACCCTTTAACAGGATTTTTGTCCAGAAAGGTATATATTATGTCAAAATTTAAAATTGCCGCTCTGGTTTCGTGGTTTTTCAGCGGTATTCTATTCGGTTTTCAGGCGATAGAAGCACTTATTGGCTCCCAAGGAAAAATGGTCTGGAAAAAATTAACGCTAATGAATGTTGTCGGCGAAAGTCACTTTAATTGGATTAAAGGAATGTCCGAAGGAGGCATTCACAATGTCGCTCAATATATTGCAACCATGCCACTATATCTATTGCTGTTTTGTGTCGGCATTATATTTTTCATCCTGAACCGCTTGACTTCTAAATTATAAATGGAACCTAAATTCATCAACAGATACATCTCAATTATTCTCTTTTTATTCTTGTTTTCCCTGATTTTCGCAGGATGTGGCCTTTTTAAAAAAAGACCGCCCGAAATCATAAAAACTGCTCTGATAAGAATCGATTCATCCGCATATCCGGAATTTTTTGATGATATGGACTATGATAGTTTGGAGAACTGTATTCTTGGAAGTATTTCATATCTCAATCGGGTTTCGCCAACAGTAGAATTCAGGTTTGGCCAAGATATCTTTAATAAACCCCACATGATTAAATCCCTGGAGCACTTTCTCAATTTTATCCGAACAAAACCATTAAAAGATGAGCTGATACGATACATTAAAAATAACTATCTAGTTTACACCACTATAGGCAGTGATACTCCGGGCCAGGTTTTTTTTACCGGATATTACGAACCTATTTTAGAAGGAAGCCTAACAAAAGACTCTGAACATTCGTATCCAATTTATGTTCGGCCTGACGATTTGACGACGATTAACCTCTCTCTTTTTTCCCCGAAGTTTAAAGGAAAAACGATTATTGGTAGATATACCCAACAAAGCGTCGTACCCTACTACGACCGTAAGGAAATAGAATATGAAAGTCTTCTAGACGGTAAGGTCGAAGAAATCGCCTGGCTTAAGGACCGCCTTGACCTTTTCTTTTTGCAGATTCAAGGATCAGGAAAAATTTGTCTTGATAACGGGCAAATTATTAATGTCCACTACCATGGGTCAAACGGCCGGCCTTACCGGAGCATAGGTAAACTTCTCGTTGACGAAGGCAAAATATCCCGTGAAGAGATATCTATGCAAAAAATTCGTGATTATTTGCGCCGTCATCCTGAAGAAGTCGAAACCATCTTAAATTATAATCCAAGCTATGTGTTCTTTAAAATCGAGAACGACGGTCCCATCGGGTACCTGGAGGTCAAATTGACACCCGGACGATCAATTGCTCTGGACCGTCGTTTATTTCCTCCGGCCGGTCTGGCTTTTATTGAAACCCAAAAGCCTTTGATCAATGGAGATGGAACCATTCACAAATGGATGGCGTTTTCGCGATTTGTACTGAATCAGGATACCGGCGGAGCCATTCGTGGTCCCGGCCGAGCAGACCTGTTCTGGGGGAACGGTGCATACGCTGAAATCGCAGCCGGTCATATGCAAGAATTCGGCAAACTCTATTTTATTATCCTCAAACCAGATAGAATGACATCGAGACATACAATAAATGATTGAGAGTTTTGGTCATTGGAATTTCCAATTTTGATATTGCTTGTAATTTGAGTATTGTGATTCGGGATTTTAGTGCCGTGTCCGGAAAAGCAAATCGTTTCTATCTGAATCATTTAGAGTTGACTGTGACGTTTCCCTGATCGATTGAGGGTTATGCTTGACTCTTTTTCATAAAATATTTATTTGTACGCATTTGATGGATTGAGGAGTTTAAATTATATAGCTCTATTTATCCGCCCAATGGATATTTTTTTAAAAAGCGTTTACTGTTTGAGTGCATTAACCCGGATTTTTCACGGGTTTGAAAAAAAGTATTGTCTGCGAAGGGATTAAAAAAAGAAAAACACTTTCGTCCTTGACTTAGTTAGTGTCCATCCATAACTCAGGATTTTTGTTCAAGATCAAGGCATGCGAAAAAAATAACCACAGGCATATAGTTGATATTCCGAGGATTATTTTTTGAGCATAACGCATAAATTGGGCAAAAAGACCATTTATGGATGGACACTAGTTAGCGCTTATTTCTCTTTTCTGTTGATAAGGAGCTTCTTATGTTTGGCATTGGCATGCCTGAAATGTTACTGATTTTGGCAATTGCATTGATTGTTATTGGCCCTAAAAAACTTCCGGACCTTGCAAAATCATTAGGACGTGCGTTTGCCGAGTTTAAACGGGCCACTTCCGAATTAAAAGAATCTTTTGAAATTGATTCTGAGTTAAAAGATATTAAAACAACCTTTAATGACATGAGCAACGAAATTAAGGAGGCGATTGATGTAGAAGTCGATACAGAACTTGAAGATCAAAGCCCTTCTGATGATTCCGGCGAGGAACAAGATGAAAAAGAAATCGAAGAAAAAAAATCAGACGGTTCAATAAATGATGGATGATCAAGATAAAATTCCTTTTACCGCCCACCTTGAAGAGCTCAGACGACGTCTGATAGTCTGTTTTGTCGCCGTCGGTATCGGTTTTGTTCTGTCGTACGGCTTCAAGGAAAAACTGTTTCAAATCTTAACCCGCCCGTTGATCGGGGTCATGCAAACCGGTGACAAGCTTATCTTTACCGGACTTCCCGAAGCTTTCTTTACATATTTGAAGGTTGCATTTTTATCAGGTATTATTCTGGCCACCCCTATTCTCTTTTATCAGTTCTGGATGTTTGTCGCACCGGGGCTGTATGAAAAGGAGAAACGTCTGCTGATCCCCATTGTTTCTCTGTCCACTGTTTTTTTTGTCGGCGGTGCATTTTTCGGATATTTTATTGTATTTCCGTATGGTTTTAAATTTTTTTTAGGGTTTGCCTCTGAAATTATAAAGCCCTTACCTTCTATGCGGGAGTATTTAAGTTTTGCCTCAAAATTGTTGCTCGCCTTTGGTATTGTTTTTGAACTTCCTTTGATTATTACTTTTCTTGCCAAACTCGGCATGGTTTCCGTACCTTTTTTAAAGAAAAACAGAAAATATGCTCTCCTCCTGTTCTTTGTCGGTGCAGCAATTTTAACTCCTCCGGATGTTGTAACGCAGATTATGATGGCGATGCCCTTGATGGTGCTTTACGAAATCAGCATTGTCGGGGCCAAAATTTTTGGAAAGAAGAATCCGGAGGATATTAACAATAAACAACAAAACAAATAAGTTAAACGATAATTTAGGGCCCATAAAATTTTTTAAAACTTCTTTTTATCATTGACAGACATATTTCCACTTGGTAGATAATCTTGCGTTGAACGGTTGATATAACATTTGAGCATGAAAGGGGATGATAGACGGTTATGAATAAAAAATATTTGATAACAATCACTGTTTTTGTAATCGCGACTTTTTTTATGGTGGCAGGCCTTTACGCAGGCAAAGAAATTAAAGATGAGATCAAGATGGAAAACAAAGCGTATGATAAACACACCAAGGGCATACAAACGTTTACACACAAAAAGCATACAAAGGAATATGCAGAGAAGCATCCTGAACTTTATAAAAAAGGCTGCGGAGAATGTCACCACGATAAGGACAATAAACCGCTGACCAACTTAAAAGAAGGTGACGAGGTCCAAAACTGCATCGAGTGCCACAAAAAACCCGGATATATTAAAGGTAAAGAAGCAAAAGGTCTGAAAAAAGAGCAAAAACGTGAATATCATGCCAATGCCATACATGATAACTGCAAGGGATGCCACCGGGGTTTCAACAAGAAAATGAAGTTGAAATCAAAAGATAAAGGCGCTGCGCCGGTGACCTGTAAACAGTGCCACGGCGGAAAAGACGAGAAAGAATAGTTCAGAAATAAAAAAATGAAAGGGGTAATCGTCGTTTATAAGAGTGATTACCCCTTTTTTTTGCTTTTATAAGCCATCGCATTGCGGACCAGAGCGCCGGCCCAGGAAGTCGTACCAAGGGCATGGATATGGGTATAAGTGGCCAGAACATTTTTATAACAGACACCGTCCCGCTTATTCAAAAAACCACTCCCGCGTTTCATGCCAAAGGCCAGATCTTTATCCGTTCCACGCCATTCTATAACTTTCGAATAGTGAAACTCATGACCCTTAATTTCAGAACCTATTTTATAATAGGGATTTTCATGTTCCACTGAAACCATCGTGTATCCGTGCCCCTGGGGCTTTTTGGAAAATCCAAACACCACCGGAAGCACCCCGGCCATGGGGAAGGTCCCTTCATCCAGAACAAGTTCTTCCCCGAGATACATAAGACCACCGCACTCCGCATATATGGGAAGGCCCTTTTCTGCAAGATCTTTTAATTGTCTTCTAAATGTTACATTGTTTGCCAGTTCCTGGGCATGGGTTTCAGGAAATCCGCCACCAATGTATAGCGCATCTACCGGAGGAATGACATCTGTTGTAAAAGGGCTGACCATCATGGTTTCTGCCCCTGCTGCCTGAAGTGCCTCGATATTTTCCGGATAATAGAACTGAAACGCAGAATCCTTGATGATACCGATCACAGGATCCGATCGGAGCGAAGCGGGGACCTCGCTTTGGTGGGAATGCCGAATTCGGTCTTCATATTGGATTGTTTCTATCGCACCTTCCGGAACAGGAAGTGCACCGGCATTGATGGAAATTTCGGCCAACGCGTCAAGGTCAAGATAATGACCGACGATTTTGGATGCATCATGAATGGCATCCATGGCACACCCGTGTTCCGGGGTTGGAACCAGCCCCAGGTGTCTTTCCGGGAATTTTTCCCAGTCGAGTTTCGGAATTGCACCCAGCACCGGAATATTACAATACCGCTCAATATTTTTCCGAAGAACGTTCTCATGCCGAGGTCCCGCAACTCGATTCAGGATCACCCCTTTTATCAAAACATCAGGATCGAACTTCAAACACCCCAACACAGCCGCTGCCATGGTTCGGGTGGATTTTGTGCAGTCGATACAGAGCACAACAGGTGTCTTAAGAAGCTTGGCCAATTCCGCGGTACTGGTACTCCCATGGATATCAATACCATCGTATAATCCACGATTTCCTTCGATAACCGAAATACCGTCTTTTGTGGAATGGGATAAAAATGACTGAAAAATACGCGGTGTTTTAACCAGGAAGGTGTCCAGATTGTAACAGGGCCGGCCGGCTGCAAGGGCCAGCCAGCCGGCATCAATATAGTCCGGCCCTTTTTTAAAGGGTGTGATCTGTTTGCCCGATTCCTTCCATGCGGCAGTAATTCCGATGGATACGATGGTCTTCCCCGCTCCTCCCCGCAGGGCTGAAATTAAAATTCGGGGGAAATCCATATCTTCCTGCTACATAAGGTACTTTTAAATAAACACAGGTTCCCAGGCGGTCGTTTGAAACAGGCGATCTTTGGTTATTAATCTTCGTGCTCGGCATGTGCCTGTTTGCCGGCACCTTTGAGACCGTATAAGGATGTGCTTCCGCTGGACCAGTATTCGAGAACTTCCTCTTGTACCATCTGGTTGATCAGTTTTTTGGCAACTCTGGGTTTTTCACCGAGCATTTTCGCCAGGTCGCTAAAGTAAAACTTGGTTTTGCTTTTTTTCTTTTGCAACCCTGCTACGATTATTTCTTTTGCCTCTTCGTAGTCCATGTATTGAGCCTCTTTTTTATTAAGGGGGTACATACGTACCCCCTTGTTGTGTTGACGATTAGAATTTAAATTGTGTGGTCTGGCGCCAGGTATAATATGCCGGATCACGGAAATCATCGATAAGGTGATGGGTAAATTCAAGTTCACACTTTTCAAAAAATCTTTCCCATCCAATCCTTTCCGCCCACTCACCAACACGTTCATATTTATTGGCACCGGCTGCATAGGCTTCAACGATTTTCTTGATACAATCCGTGGTTTCCGGCCATCGTGGTGCATTATTGGGCAGAAACGCAACAACCACTTTTGAGAACTTGGGTGCGGTAATCCGGTTGGACACCTTGCCCCCTGCCATAATCACGATGCCGTCACCCACATCATCAGCCAGCGGCATTGCCGGACACATGGTGTAGCAGTTACCGCAGAACATACACCTGGGTTCATTGACGGCGACACTGTTCACCTTGGTCCCATCAGCAAGTTCGACCTTGGTCGGTTTGATGGCTGCCGTTGGGCATGAAGCGATGGCCAAGGGAATTTCACACATCTTGTCCAGGTATTCATGATCCAGCATGGGCGGCTTACGATGATATCCCAAAATGGCGATATCCGAACAATGGACCGCGCCGCACATGTTCAAACAGCATGCCAGGGATACGCGCAGTTGGGCCGGAAGCCGCATATTCTGAAAATCATCAAACAGCACATCCATGGTCGCTTTTACCGGACCCGATGCGTCTGTGGCCGGTGTGTGGCAGTGAATCCAGCCCTGGGTGTGTACAATATTGGTGACACCGGCCCCCGTGCCGCCGATGGGGAATTTAAAACTTCCGCCGCCAAACTTGCGGCTTGCAAGATCTTGTTTTAACGGCTCAACCTTTTCTTTGCTGTCCACCATGAATTCGATGTTGTTACGGGTGGTGAACCGCAGATATCCGTCACAATGCTTGTCGGCAATGTCACAAATTTCACGGATAAGGGAAACGGACATCAAGCGTGCCCCGCCGACCCTTACGGAATAGACTTCATCGCCGGTCTCCGAAACATGAAC
>JBFESJ010000175.1:0-7601 GCA_041548585.1 Desulfobacterales bacterium
CATCCGTTTACAATTTTGTCTTCAATTCTGGCCGCTCCCCTAACCTCTTTAAACCCTATGATTGCAGCAGGCTGGGTTTCAGGACTTATAGAGGCCTTTTTGCGAAAGCCGAAGGTCAGGGATTTTGAGAATTTGCCCAATGACATCCTCTCCATAAGAGGTTTCTGGAAAAACAAGATCACACGTATTCTTCTGGTGGTGGTTTTTACAAACCTGGGCAGCTCAATCGGCACCTTTGTTGCCATCCCATTAATGGTAAAAGTATTGTAACTATGGAGATGTCAGCAATGAACCAAGATATTCGTATCGGCGCACTGATATCCGGAAGTGGAACAAACCTCCAGGCTATTATGGATGCTTGTGAATCCGGACAAATACGCGGTAACGTTGTATTCATCGGAACGGACAATCCTGATGCCGCCGGCCTTAAAAAAGGTAACAGATTAAAAATTCCTACCTTTATCGTTGACTATGGCTCGATTATTCGACGTTTTAAAAAAACACCGGAAAAGATAAAACTCCCCAACGATTTTGATATTAATGAAATTCTTTCAAAGCAACACCTTTTCCCTGCTAATGGCGATAAGGAAAAGATAAAAGCCTTTTTTACCACGAGGGCGGTTGCCGAATCAACGCTCCTTGACAAAATGAAAAATTATCCGTTTGACCTTCTGATACTGGCTGGTTTTATGCGGAATCTAACGCCCTATTTCATCGACAGGGTAAATACGGTTCCCGATCATCCCCGCATCATGAACATTCACCCCGCACTTCTCCCGGCGTTTCCCGGTATTGACGGATATGGTGATACGTTTCGTTATGGATGCAAAATCGGCGGATGTACGGTTCATTTTGTCGATTACGGCGAAGATTCGGGTCCCATTATCGGTCAAAGAGCTTATACAATATCAGAAGATGACACCATAGAATCTGTCTGGGAAAAAGGCTTGAAACTGGAATGGATGCTTTATCCGGAATGTGTAAAACTGTTTGCCGAAGGCCGCCTAACAACCGTCAAGATGTCATATGCTCTTAAAGGCGGGAAAAAAAAAGACAGAACTATAGTGAAGATTTTGCCCTCGCCGAAAGGATAGCAAATAGTATCTTACTTAAGTTTCGCACCCTTTATTTTCAAAAACGCCCTCACAGCGCAACCGGCCGGACTATTCATAAAAGTCTTTGTTTTAAAAGACTGTTTTAGCATTAAATATAATAGATTCCTGTTCTTTCATAACGATCCATAATCCTCCCGAGGCGGACAAGTCCACTCAAACAGCTTCCAGAAAAAATTTAATTATACCTGAAGCTCGTTTGAAATCAATTTGCTGTAAAAAGCTAAACTATTACAAAAAAGAAGAGGACTATTTATGTCACATGGTGCTGATTCTGTGAAAAGTATCATTTTTGCTTTATGTGCCAATCTGGCCATTGCTGTCTCAAAACTTATCGCAGCGGCTGTTACGGGTTCCGGTTCCATGATGGCCGAATCCATTCATTCATTGGCGGACAGCGGCAACCAGCTTCTTTTGCTACTGGGTATCAAACACGCAAAGCGACCCCCGACACCGGACTACCCCTTAGGCTTTGGCAAGGCGGTATATTTCTGGTCCTTTATTGTTGCTCTGATGTTGTTCAGCATGGGAGGGGTGTTTTCGATTTACGAAGGGTTCCACAAATTCAATCATCCTGAATCTTTGAACTATCCCTATGTTGCAATCGGCGTGTTAGTATTTTCCATCATAGCGGAGAGCGTTTCCATGTGGGGCTGTTTGCGGGAGGTTAACAAGGAACGGCGGGGAAGAACGTTAAGACAATGGTTTAAAGAAACTCGTCAAAGCGATCTTTTGGTTGTCTTTGGGGAGGATCTTGCCGCATTACTCGGTTTATGCTTCGCATTGATTGCAATTATCCTCACCATTATCACAGGCAACCCAGCATATGATGCCGTTGGGAGTATTTCTATCGGCGTTTTACTGGTTGTGGTTGCGTTTCTCATCGGAATAGAAGTGCAAGCCCTATTGATCGGTCAGAGTGTGGAACCGGAACAGCGGATTCAAATGCTCGAGTGTCTACAAAAACAAGATGAAATCGATCAGGTCTTTAATTTGCTGACGTTACAGTTGGGAAAAGATGTGATGGTCGCCATCAAAGCAAAAATGGTAAAAATGGATTCTGCTGAGTCTCTTGTCAAGGCCATCAACCGTTGTGAAGTTGCACTTAAGCTGGCATTCCCTCAGGTGCTGTGGTTGTTTTTTGAACCGGATTTAGAAGATTAGATTTATTTGGAAGTCAATTTTTCGTTTTACTTATGTTTTTATAATTTCTGAATGGTCATTGTTTAATGGAGCCTCAATAATGTTTTTCCGTTCGATCTTTGTCAATAATTTGACACAATGGCGAATATCCATTAAATTACCCCAACTATAAATAACAATGTTCCCAAAATAAATTACCCCATTCTACCTTCAACCCACCGCAAACGACAAGATAAGATTTTGAAATTTAATGGATTTAAAATCACTTTTCTTATTGATCACTTTTATGCGTGTCGATTCAAAATAGTTCACTTGCGAATACGGCTCAGACAATCGTGTTAAGGTTGTTTTGGCATGATTTCTGCTTGCTATGTTCATGGTATTGCCTTCACGTTAGGAACACTCTCTTGATGCTTCTATTCATCCACTTTTCCTTTACGATGATAGCAATGCAATATTGGTCATTATTAATAAAAATAATGGTTTTTTAGTGGATGGGTCAAACAGCCTCTCTGAAAATAAAATAGTATGTATCATTGAAACGGCTTAAAATGTAACCGATCAGAAACAGATGGAAAAAGAACTTTTAAAATCGGAAGAAAAATATCGACTCCTGGTGAATAACGCCGGTGATTCCATCTTTATTGTCCAGGACGAAACATTAAAATTCTCAAACCCCAAAACCCAGGAAATTACGGGCTATCCTGCCGAAGAACTGGCTCAAATTCAGTTGATCAATTTGATCCATCCCGAAGACCGAGATAGGGTTTTTGAAGGGTATAAAAAAAGATTAAACGGAGAAAAACATTCAGATGCCCTTTCTTTCAGAATCATCTCTAAAACCGGCCAAGAGATATGGGCGCAGTTAAACACCACATCGATCACATGGGAAGGAAGACCTGCAACACTAAATTTTCTTCGAGACATATCGGAACTCAAACAGGCTGAAGAAGAGAGAAAGAAAATCGAAGCCCAATTGCTGCAGTCTGAAAAAATGGCTTCCATCGGCCAGCTTGCCGCCGGAGTGGCTCATGAGATCAATAACCCCACCGGATTTGTAAGCAGCAACCTCAAAACATTGTCCGAGTACATCAAAGATATCAGCAGCTTACTGAAAGAATATCGAAAACTGTTCGCAGAACTGAAACAAAGTTCGGACATAGACGACCTGCCTGATATCTCAGAACATCTAAAACGAATCACTGCCATAGAAGAAGAAGCTGATTTGGACTTTGTGCTGAAGGACATCTTTGAATTGATCGAAGAAAGCAGGGAAGGGACCGAAAGGATCAAAAAGATCGTTCAGGATCTCAAGGATTTTGCCCATCCCGGAGAAGACAAACCGAAATTTGCGGATATCAACAAAAACATGGATTCAACCGTGAACGTAGTCTGGAACGAACTGAAATATAAAGCCGATGTTGCCAAAGAATACGGCGAGCTGCCCCTGATTCAATGTTATCCCCAACTGCTCAACCAGGTATTTATGAATATTCTGGTCAATGCCGCTCAGTCCATAGAAGAGCACGGAAAGATCAAAATTAAAACCTTGGCGGATAACGGATATGTGGAAATCATGATCAGCGATACGGGTTTTGGAATTCCCAAGGAAAATCTTCATAGAATATTCGACCCCTTTTATACAACCAAAGACGTCGGCAAAGGAACAGGACTGGGGTTGAACGTTGCGTACAACATTATTAAAAAACATCATGGGAAAATTGATGTGAAAAGTGATGAGGGCAAAGGAACGACGTTTACAGTCAGGATTCCAACCGAGCATTTGAGCGCCGAGTGAATGATGTTAGCAGACAGACGCATTCCTCGCAATTTTAAAAGGAAAATGGTTAAGCAATAATGAATCAAGCATTACTTATCGTAGACGATGAGCCGAATGTCATCGGCAGTCTGAACAGGCAGCTCCAGCGTGACGAATACACCATCTATTCGGCGAATTCCGGGAAAAAGGGACTCCAGCTGTTAAGCGAAAAAGATATCGGCGTAGTCCTGTCCGATTTGACGATGCCTGAAATGGATGGGATTGCGTTTCTGGAGTTGGTCAAGCAATATAAACCGGAAACCGTCTGCATGCTTTTGACAGGTAACGGCAGCTTGAAAAATGCCATGGACGCCGTCAACCGGTTGCAAATTTTTGGTTATTTGACCAAGCCATGGTCTTTTGACCATCTCAAGAAAACCGTTTCCAGAGCTTTTAAGCATTATAACCTAATTGCAGAAAACAAGCGGCTCCAAAAATTGACCCTAGCACAGAATCAACAACTCAGTCTTGTTAATGAAAATCTTGAAGATTTGGTTCGCAAACGAACGGAACAGCTTGAAGAAGCCATCCGGGAAGGAATCGTTATGCTGGTCATGGCTGCGGAAGCCAAAGACGACGGTACCGGAGACCATGTTCACCGGATTCAACGGCTTACTCGAAAAATATGTGCGGGATTAAAAATGTCTTCTGAGGAATCTGAACAAATCAGCTTTTTCAGTATAATGCATGACGTTGGAAAAATCCACATTCCTGATCATATTTTGAAAAAGCCGGGTCCGTTGACGGTTAAAGAATGGGACCTCATGCGAACCCATTGCATTGCCGGAGAAAAAATTTTGGGCAACAAACCCTTTTATCAAACCGCACGTGAAATTGCCCGCAGTCATCACGAACGCTGGGATGGAAAGGGTTATCCGGACGGGTTAAAGGGTGAATCGATTCCTTTGGCCGCCAGGATTGTAACCGTGGCCGATGTGTTCGATGCGTCAACCCACGAGCGGCCCTATAAATCTGCCTGGAACATCGAAGCGGTTCTTGAAGAAATGAAGACACTGTCGGGAAAGGTATTTGATCCGAATATTTTGAACACATTTATTCGCATGCTCTCTAAAAATCCAAAGACATAAACAACCAAAACCTTTTTAAAAACGAAAAAGAAGTGACGATAGATGAGCTGGAGAATCAGCTTTATCCATAATGATTAATCAATCATATCCATCTGATCACCGAAATTCAAAGCTCAGTTGGCAGATTAGAGGAGCGCAATGGAGGCAAATATAATTTTAAAAAAACTTGATCAAATTGAAGATCTGCCCACATTACCGGCGATTGCCATGGAAGTGAACAAGATGTTGCTCGATTACAATACGACCATCAACAAATTGAGCGAAACCTTAGAAAAAGACCAGGCCATGGTCTCAAAATTACTAAAGCTGGTCAATTCGGCCTTTTTCGGCTTGGGAGGCAAAATCAGCAATATTTCCCATGCTGTTGTTGTTTTGGGTTTTAATACGATCAGAAATGCCGTGGTTTCGACCTCGATTATCGATGCTTTCTCTATCAAAGAGGGCCTGAATGGATTCGATATTAAGGACTTTTGGAAACATTCCCTTGCCGTCGCTGTTACCAGCAAGTCTCTTGCAGAAAAAACCGGCATTCGCTCTGTAGACGACTGTTTTGTGGGCGGACTTTTGCATGACATGGGGAAGATGGTGCTTCTCCAGCATTTCAGAGATCTTTTTCAGGAGGTGTGGCGGGCGGTTAAGGAAAACAACCAATCGTTTTATGAGGCTGAAAAAATCCAAATTCAGATTGACCACGCTCAGATCGGTGGGTATCTGGCCCGGAAATGGCAGTTGCCCATGGCACTGGTTGACACCATTCGCAATCACCACGATGTAAAGCCGAACGCCAATGATCCGAGTCTTTCGATGACCGTCCATGCAGCCGATATCATCGTAAATACATATTCGGCCGATTCTAATTCTAAAAACAATTCAGGATTATCTGACATTCACCCGGATGCGGTTAAGGCTATGGGAAACCAATTCGATACGATATCTGACTGGTATCCTGAATTGTTAATGGAAATCGAATTGGCCTGCAATTTTTTTCTCGAAAGGTAAACAAAATGAATGATTACCAGCATACGGTTTTATTTGTAGATGACGAGGATAATATCCTCCGTTCTTTAAATCGCTTGCTGCGTAAGGAAGGCTATCGGCTTCTGACGGCCACCAGCGGGGCTGATGGCCTTGAGATCCTTAATGAAAATGATGTCCATCTGGTGGTTACCGACCAGAGAATGCCGGGGATGAGCGGTACCGAGTTTCTGGCGAAAGTCAAAGAAGATTACCCGGAAGTTATCCGAATTGTCCTTTCAGGATACACCGAGGTGGATTCCATCACTGAATCCATTAACAAAGGCCATATCTACAAGTTCATGCTAAAACCATGGAATGATCAAAATTTAAAACTGGAAATCAAACAGGCGTTGGAGCAATACGACCTGATGCAGGTTAACAAGACGCTTCATGAAAAGGTTATTGAAAAGAATGAAGAATTAAAAAAAATAAATGAAAACCTGGAAATGTTGGTTAAAGAAAGGACCGTGGATTTTGAAATTCAAAACCAGGCCCTCGAGCTGTCACGGGCCATTCTTGAAGATCTGCCCATGCCTATTTTGGGAATCAGCAATGAAATGACCATCGTTCTCATCAATCGTAACGTGGGAACCCTCTCATTTAACAATGAAAACGTAAAAATAGGCAAGAGACTCTCGGATTACTTTTCAAGGGATGTTGAAGAAAAAATTGCCGGCGTATTAACTACCGATACTTGCGATACATTAAAGGGATACCGAATTTCAGAAGCAATGTATGATTTAAATTTTGCCCCCCTTTCCGGAAGGTTTCGCGGCAAAGGGGTTGTCATGACGTTAACAACTTCTTAACCAGGATGAAAATAACCGGCGACATGTAAAACATCTAAAACGAAAAAGAAGTCGTAATATTATGAAAAAAACACACCATACTCATTGTCGACGATAAAGAAATAATTCTCAAATTTTGACCATTATATTCACCGACAATGCGGATCTTGGAATATAAACAAACAACAGAAATCCCTGAATGATAAACCCGATAAGGGTCATTACGGTCGAAGACACGAACGCCATCTGATATGAAAACACTTCCGATGCACCGTAAGCCAAGAGTATGTCAGTGATGGGTCCAACAATAAAGGTTCCGGGGATGCCCCAGCTGAGAAAATACGTGGCGTTGAATATACTGAAAAGTTTGGCACGTTTTTCCGGTGGAATCAAAACAGATGCAAATGCATACGAAGAGGCAAGAACCACGACTTCAGAGCACCCTCTCAAAAAATTGCTGACGTAAATAAGCCCTATATTGCCGGCAATCGCCAGTAAAAAAAGTGACCCCACCGCTAAAGCAGTTCCCAACAGCAGCGAATTCCCATCCCCTATTTTTCTTCCCACCCAACCTGCAATAAGCCCGGTTATAATCATCGCAACCGATTGTGTATTGACAATATAACTCAGCACC
>JBFESJ010000176.1:0-7597 GCA_041548585.1 Desulfobacterales bacterium
ACGGCTTCGTAAAAAGATCCAAATTCAAGGCGCGTAAATCCTGAGGAGTGAGGCGTACTTATAGTACGCTGCAGTGACGAAGGATGTAGCGCAACGCAGAAGTTGGACTTTTTACGAAGCCGTCAATCTTCATTAGTTTCATTTTTCAATAATATATCTATAATCTTCGGGATATAATCATCTGCCTTTTCGGCGTCGAACCGGCACGAGGCAGCAGCCCGGTGCCCGCCCCCTTCAAACGCCGAAAGCATCAGCCCGACATTCACCTTGCAATTTCGATTAAAAATACTGTGTCCTGCGCTTACGGCAACCCTTTCTTTATCTTCATTATCATAGCGAATTTTAACACTCACCACCGCTTCGGGAAACAGTGAGTAGACCAAAAAACGATTGCCGGTAGGCACCTTGTCGAATAATCGGAAATCCGTAATCGATACGTGTCCTTTTAGTTTTGTGTATCGCTTTAAAATTTCTTTATAAATTTTATTCTTTTCAACAACTGCATCACATCGTGCTTTGACTTCGGGATCTTTGAGAACCTGATCGATTTCTGATGTTCTGAGCAGATGAACAAGCCTGTTCCAGTAAGGCTCGTTATATTCATCACGCCCCAAAACCGTCATGGAGAGCAATACAACACCGTACTTTTCAGGATAAAGGACTTCATCCAAAGATAGGTCTGCAGAATCGATTTTATCGGTTTCTATAATTAATTCACTGTAATCGCTTTTAAATCTGTCTTTATAATGATTAAAAATAATGCCGGCTGCTGAAGGGGCAATCTTGAACGCACCTTCAAACGGTTTGTCGATTTTGTTGGTATGGTGATGGTCAAACCAGAGCATGCAACGGTCATCATATGGAAGGTTTGCGATGATATCTCCGTGTCGAACATCCACCAGTCCCCTTTGCATGTCATTGGGTTCAACCCATTTCACGGGTTCTGTTACATGTTCCGCTTCAATAAGCAGCACAGCGCAAACAACACCGTCAAAGTCCGGCCGGGTGAGAATCCGCATAAAAAGGCTCCTCTTACAAAGATTATTGACTTTTTACGAGCTCATCAAATTTAGTCTTCATCGATATTGATACGGGGTAATGTTTTCAGGATGCTATAGTGTTACGATACGGGGAGGTTGGCCGGTTGTCAACCTTCCTTAGGACTCGGCCAGGGAAACGTCATGGTCAACTCTAACTGATTCAGATAGAAGCGATTTGCTTTCCCGGATACAGCACTAAAAATCCAAACCACAATACTCAAATTCCATACAATTTCAAAATAACAAATTCCAAGGACCAAAACATTTCAATCGCTTATCGGATGTCTCACCGTCATTCTATCTGTTTTGAGATTTGTATTTTGGTGCGTGGACTTATCATGATTTTCATAAGCCAGCAACTTTTTTTATTCCAAGCAATTACCTGTTTAAATGACGTTGTTCTTCGGGTAAACGGTCAAAAAAATAGCCCGAACCGTTCTCTTGATTCTTTCAGAGAAACTATCAGTGTCGGGCATCTTAAAACCTGAAATTTAAGGCATCATTTGAGGGATCGCCCGGGAAAAATGGCAAAGGCGATCCATACAAATCTCCGGTGAAAAGTTGATACGTGATAAATGCGAAAAGAAATTAATCTTTATCTTTACTATCTTTACCACCGGTCAGAAATAGCCAGAAAAGCGTCATTCCGATCAGTGTCCCTATTACCAGCAAATACGTGACAGATTCCGTGTGTGTCATGAAATCTTGAAGTGTATAATAAACGTGGTTCATAATCAAAGCCTTTCTTAATGCGCATCCTTGTAATCTGGATGTTCATATAAAATGGGCATTCGGGTTACGATAAATCTGTAAAGCAGTAAACCGATCATAACGATAAAAACCGAAATTCCGATTTCCATCCAGTGCGGAAAGTATCGATCACTGGAGGGAAGATGCCAGTTAAAAGCAACAAGACAGACATTAAATCTGTTGAGGATAACCCCCAGTACTGCCAAAACGGATGTGAATTTAATCAGGCCCAGGCTTTTTGACCGAACACCCAAGGCATAAAGAAGGCTTGGCAGGGCGACAAAACCCAAAAGCTCTACGAGATACCAGATTCCATAACCGGTTGTAAGATAATGCCAGTGATTGTCTGCGGATATGCCCATAACCTTAATGGCGAAATATCCCGCCATAACATATGATGCGGCTTTGCCGAACCCTAAAGTTACACCGTTTGCTTCTTTGTGGTGAGTCTCATCCATTTTGTAGGAAAAAAATCGGTGGGAAAGGGTGCTTTCAAAAATGACCATGGAAAGCCCTGCGATAATGCTGGTGACAAAAAAGTAAATGGGTATATAGGGTGAATACCACAATGGATGCAGTTTTGACGGTACGATCAGAAATAGGGCGCCCAGAGAAGACTGATGCATTGTGGAAAGTACAACGCCGAATATGGTCAGAAGGATGGTCAGCTTGACCACTAAATTTCGGGCTCGTTTTAATCCCAGCCATTCCATTGCCGCCGGGGAGAATTCGATAAAAAGGATCGTAAGGTATGTGGCCACGCAGAGACCTACTTCAAAGAGAACGGATGTGGTTCCTTGCTGGACGACCAAGGGGTAGGGAAGCCGCCATGGCCGGCCCACATCGTAATTAATGGCAAGAAACACAAGCGCGTATCCTAAAAATCCGGTGAGAATGGCCGGCCGCACCGCTGAATGATAGTTTTTCATTCCAAAAAGGTAAACTGCTGAAGACGTGACATACCCTCCGGCTGCCAGGGCAACACCGCAAAGCAGGTCAAAGCTGATCCATAGTCCCCAGGGATTGTAATCGGAAAGATTGGTAACGGCAGCCAATCCTCCGGTAAATCTTAAATAGGTGAGATAAATACCGACGCCTAAGACAATCAAGGCGATGAGATTAAAGAGGCTGAAAATTGATTTTCGCTCTGCAGTCGTAACTTGGGCCATCAGGATTCCTCCTCGATTTCAGATTCATCAGGTCTTTCTTTATCCAATGCTGAAGTCAAAGCCTGTTCTTTCTGTGTTTTTGCGATTTTTTCTTTGCGTTTTGAAACTGCGTATATCCCGGCAAGAAGAGCGGGCCACAATCCGACAATGATCGGCACCGAACTGAGTGCGCCTGCGGTCAATTGAGGTGCCGGGGTAATTCCCAGATCTTCACGCATCCCCAGTTCTTTAAACGGCGTTCCGGAAATATACAGCCAGCTGGTTCCCCCCATTTCATGTTCGCCGTATATATGATCCACATAACGATCCGGAAATTTTCGAAACCGTTCCCGTGCGATGGTAACCATGTCTTCTCGTTTTCCGAAGCTCAGCGCTTCCATGGGGCAGGCTTCAACGCATCCGGGCAGCTGGCCTTCAATTACCCTTGGATAACACATGGTGCATTTTCGAATTCGGGGCGTCAGGGCCTGGTCGTATTCATATGTGGGTATTTCAAAGGGGCAGGCAACCATACAATACCGGCATCCCACGCACACGGAAGAATCGTAGGTCACAGCGCCTGTTTTTGTCTTTTTAAACGCCCTTACAAAACATGCGGACGCACACGCCGGCTCCAGGCAGTGGTTGCACTGTTTTTTATAAAATACGGGGCCTTGGGGATTTTTTGAATTGTCATACTTGTTCACAACCGTAAACGCTGTTGTGGTGGTTCTGCGCCGGGTTTCCAGGACGGAAAGGTCCGTAAACGGTTTGTCCGGCTGGGGCAACTCATTCACTTTATTACACGCTGCTTCACAGTTGCGGCATCCCACACACAGCGTTATGTCATGCAGTATTGCAAAACTTTTAGGATAACCGGTAAAGTGCTTGCCGGTTGCAGCAGAAGCTGATTTGCCTATTGTGGTGCTCAAGCCCGCTGCACCGACCCACCCTAAAAACTTTCTTCTGGATATGGACATGTGTAATACCTCAAAAATATCTACCGCAATTTAGCTGTTTGTGTTCACTCAGATGATCTCGTTAACGTTGAGTTCATCCGAATTTGGGTTTCATACTAGGATTGTTTTTTTCTTTCTTTATGGCAAGATGTACAGCCTATATATTTTTCAACACCCATTTTCTGGTGACATCCGATGCACTGCTGGTGAAAAGAACCCGTTATTCCGGGACGAAAAAGATTATTTTCATCAAATGGTTTTCCATGACAGATTCCGCACCTTGGCGGCTTGTCGCCCGCAGGGGTATTATGATGGCATCCAAGGCACAATGTGTTCTCATCATAATGAAAATATCGCGCCAGCTTGCTGCCTTCCAATTGTTTGACCATGGTATCAAATACTTTACCATGCGGGTATTCCACCGCCTCATATTTATCCACCAGATCCTTGATCACAACGGTTTTCGGGACATCCACCTTATAGATCGGTCCAAATGTTTCCTTCCACAACTTGGGCATCAGACGGGCCATCTGGGCGGATCTTGATGTCGATAACTCACCGGTTCTATCCGGTAACGGGATCATGTGGCACCTCAGACACGCGGTGGATTCCTGCTGTCGGGTTTTGGTCATAAATGCGTGGCATCCGGCACAGCTTTTGTCCTGCTGTTTGGATTCATGGCAACCGATGCAGCTGCTTTGATGCCCGCGTTTATGAAAAGCGGTTTTAAGCGTCATATCTTTTTTATCTTTTGATCCTGTCAGCGGGTGGCACTTGGCACACGACTCCAGACTTGCAAGGTGGCATACACGGCAGGTGTCATTGTATTCTTCATGGTTCTTATGACTGAAGGGGACCTGGTTCATCCGGGCGATACGTCCCTTTTTATCGCCGGTTTTAATGATGACATTATCCGGCTGTCCCCGCTTTAGCCGGGGGACACGCTTCACCTTTTCGATCTTCAGTTGCTCTTGGGCATCATGGCATCCGGCACACCGCAGCGGGCCCGCATCCATATGTTTCGCTTGAGTCTTTTGATGACAATCGATACAGGCAAGATGGGAAGCAAACCGCATGGAACTCACTTTTACCGCACCCTCTATTTCCGGCTTTTCTTTATGACAATACCGGCAGGTGCCTTCTTTTCCTTTGGCATAGAACAGCTTCTGGCTTTTCTTGTCATATTCGTGGTGACAGCGATCACATTTGTTCTTCTGAGCACGGTAATGTCTAAAATGGAGGGATTTGTCAAACCCCATGGGAACCCTTGAAGATTGGATCAAAGGTCTTTCCTTGTGACACTCATCACATTTAACAGGGCCTGCTTTCTCTCCGGCTGCAATCATTTCAGTGTGGCATTTGGTACAATTGTCACAATAAATTTTCGTTAATTCTTCTCGACTGACATCTTCAAGCCGCATGAATTTGGGAGACATGCGTCCGTTTTCAGTTTTATGGCAGGCCAAACAGTCTTTATTTTTCTTTTCCAGGGCATCGGTATGTTGGTCATGCAAAAATACCGCTTTGGTCTTTTCAAGTTTTCCAAAAGCCTCCATATTGTCAAAAGTGACGATATCCGGCCTAAACTCGATTGGCTGAGTATCACCAGGAGTTTTTGATAGTGCTGTAACATTAAAAGCGCCCACAAAGCCGATTAACAAAATGATAATCGTAACAGAGATTCCAGCCCCTATTCGTAACGATTTTCCCTTCACCATAATTGTTATCCTTGCCTGTTATCGAATATTAAAAAAAAGAAACAATCAAATACGTTGAAACGGTATTATTCTCAGCAATCTAAAAAGTGTTACACATAAAACATTTTATATGTGCCGGCGTTTCGACCCATGAAAATCCAAAGTTATTTTTTCGTTAACTCTAAGTGATTCAAGATAAAGTACTATCTTTATCTTCCAGATGTTTGCCGGCAATGATATCCAGATGCCATGTGGCCACATCGTCCAGTGGTAGAATAATCGGCCCCGTGATTTCCCTTAAATCGATGGTCTTAAGATAATTGTTACAACGACCACATAGATCCACGCGGAGGCCTTCCTCATTTTCCGCCCGCAAATAACTCAGCTCTTCTCTATTGTCATTTTCACAAAAAGGGCATCGAAGCCGCGGATAAGACCACACAGTTTCACATAATGAGCAGTGAAGCCTTCGTTTGCCCCCTTCACCGGAAAGATCGGCCAGTCTGGGGGCCGATCCGCATACCGGGCAGTGACCGTAATGCCACTGTTTTAAATCCATCATGTTTTGTACAGCTCGGGCTGTCTCTAACAGCGCGGGCCTTAATGATAAACGGATGAGAAGCGTCAGAACCGGAAGATCGATCTTAAATTCCTTGGCAGTAGTTCGAAGCGCTTTGAAATCAGAAGTCAGAACTGCTTTCATCAATGGTTGGATGTCGTCATGATCTTTTGCCAAAGCCTGAAGCAATCCTTGAACCTGCCTTTGGCCATCTTCTGTGGTCTTTATCTTATCCACCAGTTGTTTAAACAGTTCCTTGACATGCTTCCAGTCCAGAGACAATTCCTCCGGATTTACAAGAGATTTTCCCTGGTACCACGCCTCCGGTAAAGGATCAAAGTCAAGTTTCAAGTCTGAGGGACGAAAGTTCTTTGAAGCCTCAACCGTCGTAGATAAAAGGTCTCCCACCCATTGAGAGATTTCGCCATATACCGGGTTTCGCGCTGCAATCGCTTTAACCTTGGTGTTGATTTCTTCCAAGGAGTCTGTCATGGATGGATCCCTATTCTTTGTTAGTTAGTGTCCGCCCATAAATGGTCTTTTTGCCCAATCTCTGCGTTATGCTCAAAAAATAATCCTCGGAATATTATACATATGCCTGTGGTTATTTTTTTCGCATGCCTTGATCTTGAGCAAAAATCCTAAGTTATGGATGGACACTAGTTATTTTCCAATATTAGTTTACGGACGGCACTATCTGTTGATTGTAAACAACAACCAAAAGGTTCGTTTTCACGTCGCTTTACAAAACCGGGGACTTCGCATTAACGAAGCCCCCGGGTTGGATTATGCCACCGGACGATATTTCACCTGATCGTCTACTATCAGATATAACGCCCGAACGTCCTCGAGATCTAGAATTTCACCCTTACCACCGAATTTTTTCTTGGCCGCTTTCAGGTGTTCGTTGGCAAGTTTCTTCATGTCTGCCTCATCGCCAAAGTTAAGTGCTCCGGTGGGGCAGGCTTTGGAGCAGGCCGTCGGAAGTCCTGCCTCTACGCGATCGTAGCACATATTGCACTTGACAATCTGGTCTTCCTCTTTGCTCCAAGTGGGAATACTCCACGGACAGGCCTGTTTGATTGCCTTGAAGCTTTTTTCCAGATCTTTGGTTTTCTCGGTATACAGGACAGCACCGTAGTCTTTAACGATGATTGCATCCTTTAAGATCTGATCCGCCTTCTTTTTGCATGGTGGTTTCAAACAGTGACGGCAGGCTTCAGTGAAAAAGTACCAGACCATAGAATTTTTCTCTGAAGGGTGCTCCATAAAACGCACCAGGCGGAACGTGTTGCCGTCCAGATCCGGTGGATTCTGGTACGTGCCATATTGCTTTGTTTTGGTAACACCGTGCTTTTTATACTGCTTGCAGGCGGTTTGACAGCCGCGGCAGGCCGTGCAACGGGTCGTGTCTATAAAGAAAAATTTACCAGCCATGGTTTAC
>JBFESJ010000177.1:0-7588 GCA_041548585.1 Desulfobacterales bacterium
CCTTATTGAGCACCGGCTGGTTGCGAATGACCTTATTCACCGCCAGTTCGACCTTTTTCATATTGTGGGTGTAAGGGATATCAGGCACTTCCAAAATCAATGCTGGAACATGCCTCGGGGAAGCATTGGTACGAATGGTGGTTTTTATTTTATCGAGCATTTCATCGGTCAACTCGTACCCTTGGGCCATTTTGACAAACAGAATCACCCGAACATCATTTTTCCAATTCTGCCCCACAACAACACAGTCTTCGATCTCCTCTAAAAGATCCACCTGGCGATAGATCTCAGCCGTTCCGATGCGCACTCCGCCGGGGTTCAAGGTGGCATCCGAACGACCGTAAATGATAACACCGCCTCTTTCGGTGATTAAAATATAATCCCCATGACGCCAGATGTTGGGGTAAACGTTAAAATATGCGTCGTGGTATTTTTGGTTGTCCGGATCATTCCAGAAGTAAATCGGCATGGACGGAAAAGGCGCTGCACAAACCAACTCACCCTGCCGGTTAACAACGGATTGTCCGTTATCGTCAAAAGCCATGACCTTCATTGCCAGCCCCCTGCACTGGAGCTCGCCGGCATAGACCGGACCCATTGGATTTCCAAGGGCAAAACACCCATTGAGGTCCGTACCTCCGGAAATAGAAGCCAACTGAAGATCTGTCTTGACCTCCCTGTAAATGTACTCAAAACCTTCTATAGAGAGCGGCGAGCCTGTTGAAAGCAACGCCCTGAGCGGTGTGAGGTCGTATGTCTTTCCGGGCTTTACACCGGCGTTTTGCAGAGCGGCAATGTATCCTGCGCTGGTTCCGAAAATCGTGATTTTTTCATCCTGAGCAATTTCCCAGAGGGCTCCGGGTTCCGGGTGAAAGGGATTGCCGTCAAAAAGAACCAACGTGGCGCCGACAGCCAAAGAACTGACCAGCCAATTCCACATCATCCAGCTGCATGTGGTAAAGTAAAATATGGTATCGTCTCTTTTTAAGTCGGTGTGAAGGATGAGTTCTTTTAAATGATGGATAAGAATCCCTCCGGCACTCTGAACCATGCATTTGGGCAATCCCGTGGTACCGGATGAATACATGATATAAAGCGGATGGTCAAACGGTAGCTGCTCGAACTCAATTTCAAGATTAGACGATGAAGACCGAAAGTCCTTGTAATGAACACCATTGAGCAATCCGGTGATATCCGGATTTTTTTGAGTGTACGGAACGACGACAACCTTTTCAATGGAAGGAAGTTCTTTTATAATATTAGATATACGCTCAAGGCTGTCAAAGCGTTTTCCTTTGAAAAAATATCCATCTGCCGCAAACAAAATCCTGGGTTTGATCTGGCCAAACCGATCAAGAACGCCTTTAATACCAAAATCAGGAGAACAGGAAGACCAGGTGGCGCCGATACTGGCGGCGGCCAGCATCGCGATAATGGTTTCCGGCATGTTGGGCATAAAGCCGGCCACCCGATCACCGGTTTGAACACCGGCTGCCTGTAAAGATCTGGCAATACGGGCCGTTTCATCATAAAGCTCGGCATATGTCATTTTCCCGGCAACCTGGTCTTCTCCCCTAAAGACGAGTGCCGTACGATCGTCCCTGTATCCCAGAAGATTTTCGGCAAAATTAAGCCGTGATCCGGAAAACCATTTGGCACCCGGCATTTTCCCCACATCGTCAATGACCTGTTTATAAGGCGTTGATGCCTTTATTTCAGCAAATTCCCACATTGAAGCCCAAAAATCGGAAATATTATCAATGGACCATAGGTAAAGGGACGCATATTCAGAGAAATGTTTGCTGTACTTTGCATTAACATGATTCAGGAATCGGTACATATTGGTGCTTTGGCGTCTTTTTTCAGATGGTTCCCATAAAAGTTTGGCCATGGTCATTTTCTCCTTTAAACGTTTGGCAGATATTTAGATGTATTCATGTGAATTCCTTTTTAACTTCAACCCCTTAAAATAGTCAAGAATATGCCTTGAAAATCTTCCATGAAATTGAGAAAGTGGTTCAAATTCGATTTTCGGCGTGTTGTTTATAAACGCAAAATGAATAAAAGGAGACAAGAAATGCGTATTGTTGACATGCGATCGGACACCATCACGCAGCCGACCCCGGCCATGCGTCGGGCTATGGCGGAAGCGGAAGTTGGAGACGATGTGTTTGGCGAAGATCCCACGGTGAACCGACTGGAAGAAATGGTTGCAAAACGGCTGGGAAAAGAGGCTGCTTTGTTTGTGGCCAGTGGAACCATGGCAAATATTGTAAGCCAGATGACGCACTGCGGCCGTGGAGACGAAGTTATTTTAGGAGATCAATCCCATATTTTCTTCTATGAGCAGGGCGGATCAGCTGCATTGGGGGGCATACATCCACGCACTGTAACCAACCAACCAGACGGCAAGCTTGCTCTTAAAGAAATTGAGGCCGCCATTAGGACAGACAACATTCATTTCCCCAGAACAAGGCTGATCGCTTTGGAGAACACACATAACCGCTGCGATGGAAGTCCGCTTGATGCGGATTATATGCATTCTTTGAACGAAATAGCGCGCCGCCACAGGCTGAAAGTACATGTGGACGGCGCCCGTCTTTTTAATGCCGCTGTTGCTATGGGAGTCGAAGCACGAAAACTGGTTGCAGAAGCGGATTCAGTCAGCATTTGTCTGAGCAAGGGATTGGCTGCGCCGGTGGGTTCTGTAGTGGCTGGTACCAGAGCGTTTATCTATAAAGCCCGTCGGGTTCGTAAGGTGCTCGGCGGCGGTATGCGTCAGGCAGGTGTACTGGCCGCGGCCGGCATCGTTGCTATGAATGAGATGGTAGACCGTCTGGCAGATGATCACGCCAATGCTCGACGTCTGGCCGAGGGCCTGGCAAATATAAAAAGCCTTTCATTAAATCCGGATTGCATAAGGACCAATATTGTATATTTTAAGGTAACACACAGCGGCATGACATCCCAAACACTGGCAGAAAGACTCGAAAGCCAGGGTATTCGCGTGCTTCCCACAAGCCCGAACCAGATTAGAGCCGTCACAAATTACCATGTAACATCTGCTGATATAGGTTATGCTTTAGATATTTTTTCCAGAGTTTTGAAATAGTTCGGCCATAAGTATTCAGTGAATTTTTTCTTGGACCATTGTAAATGGTAATAAAGGGATTAACCAGAATCAAGTGGATTTAATTGTTTGGGGGGAAATTAAATTTGTCGCAGGCTATTCGTAGAAAAAAATGTCGCCCATAAAACGACACGTTCTATGGGCGACACCATATCCCCCTTACACATTCTGGCATAGGTTGCTTAGATAAATCGAATATTTTACTCGGAATATCCGCTTCCGACGATCAAGTTGCTCTTGGTTTTCCTGACATAGGTGCGTTTCTGTTTTCCTTTCCATACATAACCCACCCAGACACCATCAGCAGTCCCTTTGGCACACTCATTATAAACAGGTCCCGCTTTCTCTTTAAGGCTTTTTCCAACCAAAGACGGATGAACCAGGAGCATCCCCCCTTCTTCCATTATGAATACATAATAGGGTTTATTTTGTGCTGCACCCATAAAGTCCTGGGCTGTTTTCCCGCCGTCAATGGCGACAACAATGTCATCGACTTGTTTCTTAATCGCATCTTTATCTGCGGCAAACACACCTGTTGACAAACAAAGACCCATAATCAACGTTAAAGATATAATTGCAAATCTTTTCATGGTTATCTCCTTTTTTGGTTTATGTGTTTAGGATCGTTTGCATAAAACAACCTTGCCCGAGTGAATTGCGCTTTGATCACCCCCTTTTCTCCGGAGAATTGAAATCAAACGAACACCCGCTAAATTGCAAATAAAGAAATTGTGACTGATGGAATTAAACGGACATCATTTTTATGTTAAAAATAGAATCTTGGTGCTTAATTATTATTTCTTAAAACTTAGTGAAAATGTAATGCATTTTCCTTTCAATACGCTTTTGAATCAAATCAATTATTAAAGCAATTGATGTGCCAATTTTAATAAAAAGATAACCATATGATTTTTATATAAATATAGTCTGATTTTTTAAAAGCCAAAAGAATATATGAAGGAAAATCCATGCAGCAGACAGGGGAGGATAAATAGAAAAACGACTCAACTCTTTGTAAAATAAAGATTAATCAGTTGAAGGGAAACCCCTTCAGTGGGCCTGGATTAAATCTGTATTCTCTTCCTTGTTTATTATTTTTATCCTTTTATTATAAATACATCGTTGACCATACCGAACATATCTTCATAATTCTGCAGTACAGACAATTGGTTATCCAGGCAAGTGAGCTGGTCCTTGACACGTATTTTTAAAATTCTTATATTCAATTCATAAATTTGCTTTTTTTAGATACTCATTTTAATTTCTCAACGAACAGGATTCTCTAAAATTATGAACACTTCCAAACCGGGAAAAGCTATTCTTACCGGAATTCTATTACTTGTACTATCAACAAGCCTATATTCAGCCTCTAGGCAAGAAATTGAATCTGCGATAGAATCGGCGCGAAAGGATTTACGAATCAGTATCGCCACCGAGGAACGAATCACTTCCGATCTGGCAAAACTTAACAAATCCGGCCATGTGTCACCGGATATCATCAATGATTATGATCTTTATTTAATTCGGGTGCAGGCTATGGTTGCTGAGAACCGAAAAATGGTAGGAAAATTGGAAGCACTTCATGCCAAATATTATGCCCAAAATGCAAATAGCGGAGCAATACATACAGACGATACATCCGCTATGGTGAACCCGGAAATTCCCGAGGAGCAGGTCGTTGATGAAGTGACCGCGCTGGATCGCCAACTGGATAATTCCCTGGCCGAATTCGATGAAATGCTGCTCAAGGAATTGGATTTGATCCGAGCAAAATCATCAGATAGACTCCGGGATCTGGCCGAAGGAGCCGCAGCTGCGGCAAAACGCCTGCGAGACAAGGGCATCGACATAAATACCGATTACGAGCCAGAATCCGATGCATTCGGGAAGGGTTCAGCAGAGGAACGAAAAGAGGCCGAAAAAGAGAACGGCGCCTTAAACGCCGGAAAAGAAAATGAATCTGGAGAAGGCCAGGATGATTCCACATTGACCGTTCGGAACAAATCCCGGGAAGGCGCAAAAGGATCCACTCGTCATCCCGGAAATCGTTACGATCCCAAAGATGATGACATTGTGGCAAGACAGCTTCGGGAAGCCGCAGAAAGGGAAACCGATCCCGAGCTCAAAAAAAAGCTTTGGAAGGAATACGAACAATATAAAAAAAATGAACGTAAGTAAAACCATCAAAATGGCAGGGAAACGTCAAAGTCAACTCTAACAGATTCAGATAGAATCGATTTGTTTTCCCGAATACAGCACTAAAATTACAAATCACAATACTCAAACTACAAACAATATCGAAATTACAAATCAAATGACCAAATCATTTAGATCACTTATTGGACGGCTCGCTGTCAATTTATCTGTTTTGAATTTTGAATTTCGGTCATTGAGATTTGTTTGAGATTTGTATTTTGGTGTTTGGAATTTTCATGATTTTTATAAGCCGGCAACTTTATTTATTCCAAACGATTAAATGTTTAAATCACGTGGTCCTCATCCTAATGGGTGCTTAGATGAAATTTACTGTTATTCATAACTTTTTATTAATGAGTTCTATTTTAATTTTTTTCTTTGGTTGTGCCACCTACACTGCTCAGAATGTCGGCCCCACCAAAATAATGAAAGCCCAGGAAGAAATCTTTGAAGATCACCTTCTTGATGTCGGAATTTATGTTTTTAAGTCCGACGAAATTACGGAAAAGCAATCCAAAGAGGAACATACCAGCCAGCAAATTAGAAAAGCGGAAAAACATTTCATGCCGTATCATCTGAAAAACTCCCTTCAACAGAGCAGCTACTGGGGGGCTGTGCGTGTACTTCCCGCTGAAACAGAGAGTATCGATGTTCTAGTTAAAGGTAAAATTATCGAGTCTAACGGAGAGCATTTGGTACTTCAAATAGATGTGGTTGATGCCACCCAAAAACACTGGTTCAGCAAAAAATATGAATCCGAAGCTACGTCCGCATTTTATTTCGGCAACCAAGCAGGAGAAAAAGATGCGTATCAGGATCTATACAATGCCATCTGCAATGATCTGGCCACATTTCGTATGAAGTTGTCCCCTGAAGACCTCGAAAAAATCCGCACCATATCGAAATTAAAATTTGCAGAAGACTTCGCCCCATCCGTTTACAGTGGATATCTAACGAAAAATAAAAAAAACATCATCACCGTCAATCGCCTGCCTGCCGATGAGGATCCCACAATGACTCGTCTGCTTAAAATACGAGAGCGGGAGAATATGTATGTGGACACCTTGAACGAATACTATGAAAAGTATTATACTGAAATGTGGTCCTCGTATGAGAACTGGCGCAAGCTCAATTACCAAGAAATTAAGGCGATTAAAAAAGTCAAGAATGATGCCTTGATGCGCAAGCTGACGGGTGCGCTGCTGGTGGCAGGTGCCATCGCCCTGGGTTCAGGAGAAGTCAAAAACACCGGAGCGCTTCAGGCGGGTATGATCCTGATCGGCGGCCAGGTGATCATCCAGGGATTTAATATCTCCAAGGAGGCTGCAATCCACTCAGAAGCAATCAAGGAGCTCAGCGAATCGTTTGGAAGCGAGATGCGGCCTGTTAGCATGGAGTTTGAAGGCAAGCAGTATGAGTTGACCGGATCGGCAGAGGAACAATTTAAACGCTGGCGCGAATTGTTGAAGCAGATCTATATCACAGAAACCGGCTTCGATCCGGATGTCTCACCGGAAATCGAGGAAGAATCAAAATCTGAAAATCCTGAATAAAATCGAGCATCAAATCCAATTATGCCATCCGACAAATCCACTCAATCTCCTCAAAATCAACAGACTTCGGGTCACAACGCGCAAATAATCACGCCGCTTAAGGTAGGCAGTCAAAGCGGTCAACCGGATTCATCCCGCCCATTTCGGTTAACCGTGATATCCATTTTATTCCTTATCATCGTTTTGGCGGCTGTAACGACTGGCGGCCTTATTTTTATCCGCAACTTATCGAAACATCCGGTGAATCTGGCGGAGAACACCGACAAGACCGCTCGATCGGAAATCGATGTCCACAGAAAAACGGTTTTAGATGTTTCTGAAACGACCAAACTACAGTCCGAAACTGTGACAAAACCGCCGCCGGTCCCGTTGGGGCAACAACAGCCAATTATACCGAAGCAAGGTGCTGATCCGACAATAAAGGCACTTGAAAAAGAAACGGCAGAGATGGAACTGGCTGCGTTTTTAAAACTGAAAAAAGCGCTTGAAGAAAAGGGTGCCTCCGAATGGGGCGGTGATAAATACGAGGAAATGATAAACTTGAGCCGGAAAGCGGATACGCTGCTTATGGACAATGCGTCTCAGGCTGCCGCTGAAAAATATTCGCAAGCCAGAAAGAAAGCAACTGAGCTGTTCGATAATACCGAAGCAGTGTTTCAGAAGCTGCTCAAGGAAGGTCAAAAGGCTCTTGAAAATGGTGAGGGTGACA
>JBFESJ010000178.1:0-7578 GCA_041548585.1 Desulfobacterales bacterium
GCTATTGATCATGGCTATTTAATAAAGAAGGAGTATGGTAAAAAAACTCCGTATTGGGGAGATAGAAAATGATAATTTTACAGTAGATGGAATAGATGTATAAAAATACTACAGATCACCGCACTTAAAAAACCCCGACGTATTCGCTTAATACTGTGTTGAATTTTTATCATAACACGATCTCCTAAGATAAGTCCATTATATAACACACCAGACAAACAGGGTTGTGATTTTCAAAAATGAAACTGCATCTCAGGTTTTTTGAGGCTTTAAATCTCGTGATATCTCCAACGTATATGGAAATAATTTAATCCTTCGATTACTGTCGCAGATCATAGATGGAGCCAATCCTTTGATACGAGAATAATTTCTTATAAATTATTCCTATCTTAATTCCTGACATACCTCAGTATCTATTTCAGGTTGATGGAATTACCAGCGCAGCAATATCATACTCCCATACCAACCAATCCAACCCCATAATGAGGGTATCAACCTACTATAAAACCAGAAATCACCTCTTATTGGATTTAACGTTTTTAATCCTATTTTTATCTAAAGAGTATTTATCGTCATTCGCATATTAGAATGTCGAATTTTAAAAGTGCATTTTTTATTATAAATTAAACAGGTTGACCGGCATGCTCCCCGCAAGCCCCGTCCTTCAGAACGGGGTCGAGGGGAGCTATATAAAATGAGCTGAGATCCTTACCGGGAAGCCCCGCCCTTTAGGGCGGGGAGGCTTCACTTAGAGTTGTTATATAAACTACATCTATTTAGAGGCATAGCAGGCTGGAACCTTCGGCTTAGCTTAAAGTTTAATAGGTTAATTAATTCTTTTAGCCCGGTCCATAAGGTCTTGTTTTAACTTCAACACGGCCAATTCCTTAGCCTTGGCTTCTACTTCGACCGTAATGTCGAGATTCGTCCAACACCCTGGGAAATCATCTGCATCGATGTAATCATGATGGCTGCCAGGTTTGCCGGAAGCCCAACCGTCCCTGGGGCTTGACAGGTGAAAGAGCGGCTCGCGTCTCCAAATGGCGATAGCCAGTTCCGTGGTTGCTTCAATACTGTCGCCGTCGGGCAAACAGCGATGATGGTGGACGTCATACACCAGAGGGATGGCCAGGTCCCTGCAGACCGACAGCAAATCCTTGGGCGTGTAAACCCGGTCATCGTTTTCCAGGGTCAATCGGGATCGCACCGTTTCGGGGAGTTGTTCGATTCGTTTTCGGAGACGGCGCAGCGACGCACTTTTATCCCCGTAAGCCCCTCCTCCGTGGATGTTGATGACATCTGCATTTACCCACCCGGCCACCTCGTTCTGGTAGATCAAATCGGCAATAGAACGCTGAACCACCTCGCTGCTCGGTGACGAAAGCAAAATAAATTGGTCGGGATGAAACGTCGTTCGAATGTCGTGCTTCCGGCAAAACCGGCCGCAGTCTTTGAATGTTCGTATAATTTGACCGTTAAAAGGCAATTCTTCCATGGAATAGCCCATATCGGGATGGGTTTTCAGGGGTAGTATCTGGCGGTTGATCCGAAAATCCTTAATATCGTGATCGAGACAATATCGCAGGGCTTTTTGCAGGGCGTGGGCATTGTGCAAGCAAATTTCGGCAAGGTATTTAAGCTGTTGATTCCGGTGAAAGGTCTGAAGATATTTTGCGGTTGTGCGGCGAAATTTAATGGGTTCTTTACGAAAGATGCAGCACAGTCCGAAGCGAAGCATGAAAAAATTTCCTATTTAAAACTATTATCCGCCGATGAGCGGTCGTTCATTTTGCAGTTTAAAATATACCAAAAATTTAGATTCTTTACTGCCTGTGTCCGAAAAAGAAGGACGCCGACTGAGAGAGTTGATCAATGGAGAATTTTCTTCTTCTCGAATTTTGGTTAAGTAAATCCGTTTTCCTTTATATCCGGAACCATTCTCTTTGAAAAGATAGGTGGCATAGGGATTCGATTGAATATTTTTGTGCGTCAATCTATCTGTCATGATAAACGCCAGCGAGCCGTCTTCCATCACATGCGGCCGTGCGTAAATTGCCAAGTTGACTTTTCCATCGGCATCTGCCGTGGCCAACACGCCAAGTCCTTCAGTGTTTTCAAAATAATCTCTCAGCCCCATACAACCTCCTGTTTCAAGCTTAATATAGTTTTTAATGGATATTTTAAATATTAAGACCTCATCCGTTCATTGTCAAATTTTTAGCATGACCGTTCACAAGCGGACTGAAGTTTGAGCACAAATCGTTTCAGTTGTTAAAATAAAGGTTTCCAGACGATTTTAGCGGATAGATATCGCTCAGCGAACAAGAGTGGCCGGTATGAAGGCGTCTGATAGTCCGTCCATGCTAAGTGCGAAAAACTAATTTCATTGCAAGGAATAATTTCATGTTTTTAGAATAGTGCATCGAACGCTTTGGCATACCCTGTCAATTCCACATATCCTTGTCCGTTAATCTGACTTTCTCCTTTGGATCCTCGAATAGACACACTCCCTTCCCAGTAAGTCACTCCGGTGCTTTCACTGGTTCTCATTTCCTGGTCTGCCAGGTTGGGAGCAATATTGAGATCCAGGAACAGTAACGGAATTCTTAGTCGCCATCGGGCCGGATAGACCGCTCTGGAGTTCGGGCTATTCCAGGCATCCGTAACGGTCACTTCGAAATCATGACCGGATAAATGTCTTGTCTTTCCGTTTGAACGGATATATGTGCCGCTGGAAGCAGGATTTAGCTTGCCGTCTTTTTGTCGTAAAAGATAGATCATGATTTCCGTATTGTCGGATAACTGAAGGCTGAACCAGTCCCATCCGACGAGCCCGGGTTCCAGAGGCGCAGTGCTGAATTCATGATCCATCCATGACAGACCGTTAACATCAAATGTTTTTCCAGCGAGAGTCACCTGCCCTTTGGTCTCAAGCCGGGTCAATGAATAGTAACAGCTGGCTCTATCGGGTGTTGAACCTTTTCGGCTGTAACCTTCATTTCCATGAAACACGAGCGGTTTGACGGGTATTAAATCAAGATCAAAAGAAAATGGGTCGGAAATCACCTTTAGATGGTGAGCTTTTGGGCCGATTTGGGTGGACCATTTTTTGAGAAAGATACGAACAACACCATTGTTCCGGAATTCACCGGCGATCCCCAGCACCCCTCTACCTATATCTTGGGCATAAAAATGGCGTTTACCGTCAAGATCTGATATGGCCGCATGGGCCAGATAGATCTGACTGGTGCGCCAGGCTGATGCAGGCGTTGGCCATTTCTTTTCAGATTCTAAAGGGACGATTTGTCTTCTAAAAAAAGTGAGCTGAAATCCATAGCGATTCCCGGCCGCGGATTGTAAATTTCCGGTATAGTACCACCATTCTGTTCGATATCCTTGATGTGATGCGTGATCTTCAGGGAATTTGAGTTCGCACGGACCGGTTAAAGAAAGATAACCCTTCGTATCCTCTGCGAATACCCCCATACGGGTAAAAACAGAAACAAACATGAAGAAAACTATCCATCGCTTGTTCAAACGTATCATATTCAAAGTCCGTGCAAGGGTTTTAACCCGATTTTCTCATGAAGAATTTTTTTAAAAAAGGTTATGATTCATTAGAGCATATTGTCTTTAACGAGAATCACCCCGATTTGACTTAATCTCATGAGGTTAATTCAGTTTCCTTTTTGTTTCAAAATCAGAATAAATTCTTCATGAGAAATTCGGGTTAATTTTCTCTCAACAACATAGCCGGTGATTCTCGAAACACCATTTTGATCGCCGGATATGCAGCAGCCAAAGCTGTCAATATAATCAACGGCAATGACATCGCCAGCGCCCCCCAGTCGACTTCATAAAGGAATGTCCAGCCAAAGGATTGGCGATTGATAACATACACCAGTATACAAGACAGAATAAATCCGCAAATGATCCCTGCCAATTCACCGGCAAGGACCATAAAACCCGCCTCCCAGAGAATCATGGATCGAATCTGCCCAAAGTCGGCACCCACGGCATAAAGCGTATTTAACTGCTTTGAGCGTTCCAGCACCAATACCGTCAGTGTCGTGGCAATACCCAGAGCGGCGATGGCCAACGCAATGAGTAAAAGAACGGTGGTAATGGCAAAGGTTTCATCAAAGACCCTCAAAATGGTATTTCGCAGCGCATGACCGCTAATGATTTCCAGGGCGTCTCCCCAGCGTCTAATGAATTTATTTTGCAGTGAGGCAGCAGCCGTTTCCAAATCCTTTGTTCGATCTTTTAAAAAGATACGACATCCGCCCCACTGAACATCATGATAACGCATCTTGAACTGTGACAGAGAGTAAAAGGCCACGCCACCCTGGGTCCGATAGTCCCGGATAATGCCCAACACCGGAAGCTCAACCAACGATGACTCGATCCGGGCCCGAAACCTGTCGCCCGTCGTCAATCCGGTACGATTGGAGAAGACCTCAGAGATCACCACCCCTTTACCCTGTTTCAACAACGTTCGAACCCGATCCGGATCACCCTTTAACCAGACAAAGTCTCCGTGACGTAAAAAAACATCGATATCCAGCAGTTCGAATTGATACGGGAAATTGTTATAGGTCAAAAAATACCGGCGGCTGGGAACAATGTCCACTTGATCTTTGAATTCCTCCAGTCCGTCCATAACCGCCCGAGGTATGGGGTAGCGAAACCGGTTTATTTCTCCCATTTTAGTCGTGATAAACAAATCGCCGCTCACCGTCTGATCGGCCCACAACTCAACCGTGCTGCGGAAACTGTAGATCATGATGACCAAAGATGCAAATAATGCCACAGCAGTGATGAGTGCGCCCACGGAAACCGCGGTTCGGGTTCCGCTGTCCCGCACATACCGGCCGGCAAGATACGCCGGAATCCCGGCAAATCGACCGAGAGTCGGTGACAGAGCCTTCCCCATTTGGCTGAGACCCCAAGGGGCAAACAGGGAAAACCCACCAAACAGAAGCAGTATGGCAACATATCCCGGCAAGGGCATATTCAAAACCTTCGGAAGCAGGGACAACGGCACCACCAGAAAAAGGCATCCTATTCCTACCAGGGCAAGTTTATAGGGAGATTTTTTGTATTTCATGCCATGATGGGATATTTCGAGTGCCTCGTTGGGCGATACTTGCATGGCTTCCCAAGCAGGCTGCACGGCGGAAACGCTCGAAGTAAACACGGTGATACTGAAACTCAATATGACCTCCCAGGGACTCAGAGAGAGCGTTTCCGCCTGAACTTTTACGAACAGTATCGAAATCGTCTGGCTGACCCCCTTCAACAAATACTTGACCAGTAACGTGCTGATGGGAAGTGCCGTTAACCAGCCGATCACGCCAAACAGCGCCCCTTCTGCTAAAAAAACCATGAACAGCAGATAAGGCGATGCACCGCTAGCGCGCAGTATGGCCAGTTCGTGACGCCGAGAAGCAGCGTTCAGCGCCACCAGGCTATATACCAGAAACATCCCCACAAACAATGAGGCGAAGCTCAGAATCGAAAGATTGAGCTGATAGGCGCGAATCAGTGACTGGCCGCTCTCCTTTGCGGCAGACGGAGCGCCCAGGTGGAAATTATCGGGCAGTATTCTTTGGATTATGTCAAGATCTCTGTTCGTGGCCTTCAGCGAAAGTTTTAAATCAATGCGATCCACCCATCCGTGAAGTTTGGTAAACTCCTGAAAGGTGGCGATGTCGGTTAAGGCGATCATCCCCCCTTCCGCTGCGGCCAACCCGCCGGTTGACAGAATTCCAACAATGTTAAAAAAAGCGGTCTGCCGGGTGTGCTCGATGGTAAGTTGATCACCGCGACGACACGCATATTTTTCGGCCAGAGACTTTCCGATGATCAGGGTATACGGTCTTTTGAGCAGTTCAATCCAGCTTTGGGCATCTTCTTTTGTTCGTTCAGAAATCTGCCATTTGCGAAAGCTCCGATCCATGATAGGATCAACACCGATCAATAAAAACGGTTCGGACTTTTTATCGGCCAAACGGACATATGTGGTCAAAACAGGTGAGGCCTCCTGGACAACGCTCAGCTGAATGAGTTTGGACACCCATTCTTCGGGCACTCGACCCCCGGGTTGGACCAGTACCCGATCAGCACTGCCGGCAATCACGTCCATACTTCGGGTAAACGAATCAAGAGCAGCATGAATGGAAATTCGCACACTGGTAAAGACTGCGGCGCCCAGCGCGATCCCCAAAAGCACCGTCAGTGCGCGACCCAAGTGCTTTTTCATGTTTCGCAGACTGAACCAAATAAAAAATCGAAAAAAAAAGGCTATATGTCGCATGTTTGATCGAAAATCTTTCCGTCCTTCAGGCAGATGGTCATGGATGCCGATGAATCTGCAATATCACTGTGAGTAGCGATGATCACGGTTCGGTTCCATTTACGGTTCAGCTCCGCAAACAACTCCACCACAATTTGGCCGTTGTGACTGTCCAGGTTCCCCGTGGGTTCATCGGCCAAAATGATATCCGGATCATTAATCAGTGCCCGGGCGATGGCTGTACGCTGCATTTCTCCACCGGAAAGCTGGGCCGGCAAATGGTTCCGTCGGGTGGAAAGACCCAACCAGTCCAACAGTCCCATGGCTTTTGATGTTATCCGGTCTGCAGATTTTCCCGCCAGTAATCCCGGCAGGCAGACATTTTCAACCACGTTCAGGGTGGGCATTAAATTAAAAGATTGAAAGACCATACCCACGACGTTGCGCCGGAAATGCGTGAGATCGGATAGTGTCGCTTTGGTGAGATCATGATCGGAAACATTCAGATATCCCCGGGTGGGGCGATCCAGACCGGCAATGAGAGATAAAAGGGTGCTCTTTCCCGAGCCGCTGTTGCCTTTAAGCACCACCAACTCACCCGGAGCAATATCGAGGCCGATGTCATTGATGCCGATCACCTCACTGTCACCCAGCGTATAGATTCGTGTTAGATTCCGGGCTTCGATGACCGGGTTTGTTTTATGTTTAGTCATCGTTTCCATGTTTAAGGTGAGCAATAGTTTTTATTTGAGGATATAAAGATAGCCGGTCCACCAGGTTTTTATAGCATCCTCTTTTTCGACTATCCGGGGAATAACGATCTTGTAAATGAGTATAAATATGACACCGTATTGCTTTTTTCAATCCTTTTTCGAAGCTGCGGATACAATTGAAGGTCTCTTTTGACTTTGCCTTTTGATGGAAATAGGATATATTAATGTTTAAACCTCATCACAAATGGCTTTTTGTGCCTCATTCTACGTTTTGGAAAACTCACGAAGTTAGGAGGTGTTTCAATGAAAACATGTAATTTGTCTGATTTTATGAAAGCGCTCACTCCCTGGCTTGACGATGATTATATTCGTAAGGCCTACGTGGATGACAACGGCCATTTTGTATTGCTGTTTATGGATGGCGTAAAAAATGTCTTTCACATTGAAGATTGTGAAAAATCTCAACTAAAAGAGATACTTGAAGACCTGAAAAAGAAAGGTGTTCCCGTTAAATTAACCTGATAAGTATTTTGCTGAGTTGTTGTTTCAAATCTCCTCCAAATGCCC
>JBFESJ010000179.1:0-7575 GCA_041548585.1 Desulfobacterales bacterium
AATTAGAAATAAAATCAAACGACGACACGATATTCTAAAAAGCCATGACCCTGTTCTCTTTTACGCGCTTTTGTTTGCGAGTTTTATCCGCCTTTGGCGTGATCTTGCCGACCGAAACGAAATTATCCGGTGGCTGAAACGGAATGTTATTCTGATAATAGCTATAAAATCGGTATATTTTGGCGCCATAAAGAAAAAAAGCAAGGCCATTGCCGACCCCGCCTTTCATGTCGGGTTAAATTTTAATATTTCATACTAAAAGGTATTCCCCACGTCTTTCACCCCTTATAAAACAATACCGCAATCAGACAATCCGGTTTTCAAACGTCTCGATCAGCCAGGGGCGGATAAATCCTCCAGGGGCGTGAAGCGTTTTAAACACCCATAGCATCAAGTACTTCCCTGATTTGTTCGTTACTTATATATCCTTTTTCCCATAAAATTTGGCCGATGAGACGACGTTCAATACTTTCCAAATCTTCGACGATCTGATCCTTCATTGCATCTAAAAGCTGTTCGAGCGTAATGAATCCCTTTTGAATGGCGACGGCGCCAAAGCGTTTGTCAAGCTTTGCATCAGACATTACGTGCCTCCTTTGTTCAGGGCATCTTGAGCGACATCAGCAATTTAAGATCAGCGGAATTGGAAGGCTCGCCCTTTTGAAAATGAGTGTCCATAACCATCTGAACGATCCGGTTTAACGGTAGATCGAATACAAAAAGAGAACGAATTTTCATGGAAAATAAACCCGGGTAAATTTTTAAATCACAGATTTAAAATTTCTTCTAAATACGACTTGGTGATAGGCTTTTGATAAATTCCGTCAAAGCCCGCATTCTTTAATTCATGAATATTAAAATCATCGAGAAAGCCGGACAATGCATATATTTTTATATCGGGATTGAAGACCTTCACCCGCTTGCAAAAATTCAAGCCATCCAACCAGGGCATTCTCAGATCCGTAATGACCAATGAAAAAGTTTCCCCGTACTTCAGGATATATTCCGCTTCTTCTGCACTGTCCACCGTAACAGCCATATGTCCTAGTTTTTCCAACATTGTCCGCATCAATCTCAGTTGACTCAGCTCGTCATCAACAACAAGAACTTTTTTAGTGCTCATATCCGCGATTCTCACAGGTCGTTTTTTATATCATCGGCAGTTCCGGAACGCCGTGGATGCGCAAAAAAGGAAGACATGACATCTTGGAACCGGCCTTCATTTGTAAATTTCCACCGATCCTGTTGAGTGAGAATTATAACGGGTATTGTGATATCTGTAAAGTTTTTAAGTTGAAAAGTTGGGAGAAATATATCAGATATTTTTTAAAAAATTTGGATCACTGTAAGAAATCGTGCTGCCGTCTCACATATCGCCGTTTATGAAAACACATGGTGTTGATCCTTCACCGCTAAAACCGGATAAAAACACGACCCTGTTAAGCGTTTACATAAAATTTTAATTAACTATCGCGAAATATTTGAGGGGTCGGGGAGTTTTTCTAAATAGTCGCTCCATGGATAATCTTTTTTTAAAACGCGTGAACTCGTGGCAACGGTTCCTAAAGAAAGAACAGAAATCAATTTTTGAAAAATCAATAGGTTCACCGTTCAATTTGCAATTTCTTTTAAGATGTGATTTCGGCATGCGTCTGTTCTTTCTAACGACCCCTAAGCCATACAAACAGCACCCGATTTAAAAAAAGATCATCCATTCCGCTAATACTCAAGGATTTAGAAGAAAAACTCCCCGAGGGCTCAAATATTTTGTTTTTTTCGGAAATTTAGACTAAATTGCTAAGCATGTTAAAAAAACGATTCGCCATATCATATCAGGTATTGACAAAAGCATCGGGCATATGAATATGTAACATCAAATTATACATTTATACGTATTATTTTTTAATCGCCTTGTTATTATTTGAAACGCTCAGTTTAGGTTAGACAAACGAAGGAAGGAATTCTTATGGCAAAAAAGACGATCGGCTTTGTCGGACCGGACGGCAGGACCTGTATGTGTGCCTATACGGTATCAACCGTGGAACAAGAAAAGTTTATCGGCGCCATAATCAAGGGAATGACGGGCATGGGCCCGGTATTAGACGCCGTCAGGGGAAAGAAAGATTGGGTCCTGAAAATCTTTCCCGTCCCGGGAAAATCAGTTGACGATTACAAATCTGCCATCATTAACGCATTTGAAAACAAAGAAATTGACTGCGTTGTCATTATGCCTGAAGATCTGATTTATGGCGGCATCGTCAATGAACTCATTGAGGCGGGTTATGGTGACCGGGTCATTGGCCTGACAAAAGAGGCGGCTTTCATTGAAGGGGATAAGGTCAAGGCAAAGACCTGGATGAAAAGAGCCGGTGTGCCTGTCGCACCCTTTGAGGTGGCGGATGCGAAAAACCTTCAGCAAATTAAGAGCATTGTCACGATATTCATACGCGACCATGGTGGCGCAGTTTTTAAGTACCCGTACAGCGCAGGCGGCAAAGGTTCCCGACCTGTTTTCCGGGTTGAAGACATTCTCGATGTGCGGAATATACTGCTGAAAGATTACAGCGAAAACTACCAGATACGACACGGAGACAATAAATGGCCGCTGTTGATCGAGGCCTGGAAATCCGAAATCGAGATCAGCTTTACCGCTTTAATTGATGCAAAAGGCAACTTCTGCATTCTCCCCACCGCCATGGATTACCCCCTTCGTTTTGAAGGCCCTCCGAGCCAGTCCAACCCCGTTACCGGTGGTATGGGTGCAATCGGCATGCACCCCGCCGAAACCCCCGAACTCATAGAACTGGTCGGGGACAACGTCATCCAGCCGTTTGTAGAGGAGATGAAGAAGGGCGGCATTCTCCGGCCGTGTATTCTCTATCCGGGCTGCCGTGTATCCATCGATCCTGTTACCGGAGCGCCGGTGGGTATCCTTGTCTACGAAATGAACATTCGGGCAGGTGAACCCGAGATGCAGGTTGTTGCCCGGCGACTCAAGAATCTGGGGGAACTGATTGTCGCTGCACTCGATGGCAGGCTTGATTCCATTAAGCCGGATGTGCGTAAAGATCAAATTTCGATCTGTCTGGCCCTTGCCACCGGCCCCGGCGGGCCGCATGGGCAGAGGGGATACCCGGATTCCTATACGAAGTATGAACCCGTTCTTATCAATTTCAAGAGCCTTTCAAAACGCGGCATCCTCATTGTTCCGTCGAACATTAGTTGGGATGAAGAAAAGCAACGACTGATATCAGACGGCTCCCGGGTGTGCTACCTCAGCAAAAATGCAACGGTCAAACCTGGACAAAAAAGAGGCGACGTCGCGAAAACACTCAGAAACGCTCTCTTGCAGGCCTTTGACTTTGGCCTGATCAGGGTGATTCCCCGTGAAGCAGAGGAAACCTTTGAGCCGGCGGAGATACTGTTTGAGCAGGGCAATATTACCGAAGCTGAATTCAATAAAGCAAAGGCAGCCTTTGAAAAAGCAAATCGTCTTGATATTCGCCGGGACCCGGGCCGGATTTATGAGGAATGGGATGAACTTTACCCGGATTGGCCGCTTGATGTTTAAATTTGAATTCCCCGCTGCATAAAATCTTTTTGGGTATAAACCCGAACGAGGAGAAATATCATGAAAGTGTTGGTCAGCGACAATCTGGGAGAAGCCGGTATCCAGATGTTGCGGGAAGAAGAAGGGATTGAGGTCGATGTCAAGACCGGATTGCCTCCCGAAAACCTTAAAAGCATTATCCAGGACTATGACGGCCTTATTATTCGAAGTGCAACAAAAGTATCAGAGGATCTCTTAGCGGCCGCAAAGCGTCTTAAGGTCGTGGGTCGTGCGGGAATCGGTCTTGACAATGTGGATATCCCGGGGGCGACCAAGCGCGGAATCATTGTGATGAACACCCCCGGCGGCAACGTTATTACAACCGCCGAGCATGCCATCGGCATGTTAATGGCGCTGTCGCGCAATGTCCCCGAAGGAACGGCATCATTGAAGGCCGGACGATGGGACAAGAAAAAATTGCAGGGGAGAGAAATATTCCATAAAACCCTTGGCGTTATCGGATATGGAAAAATCGGCTCTATTGTCGCCGACCGGGCGCGTGGACTGAAAATGAAGGTGATTGTTTACGATCCTTATGTAACGCCGGAGCAGATTGAGAAGGCCGGCTTTGAAAGTGTCCCCCTTGAAGACCTATACCGCAGGTCCGATTACATCACAGTGCATGTACCCAAGTTTAAGGAAACCACCGGGTTGCTGAATGCGGATTCTTTCGCGCAGATGAAAGACGGGGTCATGATCGTAAATTGCGCCAGAGGCGGAATTGTTGATGAGGATGCCCTTTACGCTGCCTTGCAGTCCGGAAAAGTTGCCGGCGCTGCATTGGATGTCTTTGAAAATGAACCTCCCGGCATATGCCCGCTGATCGAGCATGAACGTCTGATTTGTACGCCCCATCTCGGTGCGTCCACTTTAGAGGCCCAAACCAAAGTAGCCGTTGATGTGGCCAGTCAGATCATCGACTATCTCAAGTACGGCACCATTCACAACGCCGTCAATGTCCCATCGGTCACCGGTGATCTTCTTAAACAACTGAAGCCGTTGTTAACCCTTGCCGATCATATCGGCAGTCTTCAGTCCCAGCTTATCCGGGGGCCCATTGAAGAAGTTTCCATTGAATATGCCGGAGATTTTAAGGGACTTGACCTGTCACCGGTTTCAATAGCGGTGTTAAGAGGCTTGCTGGCGCCTGTGGTCAAAGACGATGTCAATTTCGTCAATGCCCAGGTCCTTGCAAAGGAAAGAGGTATAAAGGTCAAAGAGATAAAAAGTGATACATCCGAAGAATACATCAGCCTGATTACCGTCCGTGTGATGACACCTAAAGTGACGAATACGGTATCCGGAACACTGTTCGGCAAAAACAAAATACGGATCGTAAAGATTAATAATTTTCGGCTCGAGCTCATTCCTCAGGGACATCTGGCGCTGGTATATACCCTTGACAAGCCGGGAGCCATTGGAAGTTTCTCAACACTTTTGGGCAACAAAAACATCCGCATCGATCAGATGCATTTGGGGCGGGAAGAAACCGGAAAAATGAACATCATTTTCGTCAAAACCAGTGTCCGAATTTCCGATAAAGTTGTTGATCAGTTGCTTGAATTGCCGCTGATTATATCGGTGACCCGACTTGAATTTGAAACATAGCCCGCATATTCTGCATAAAATAGGTTCAACCCTCGAACGGAAGGTTTTTAAGCGACGTCCGAGAAATTTACGGAATTTTTTTGAAGGATATGGGGCGGGTTTATTCGAGTCAATGTCTTTATCCATCGGGGAAAAAACCTTATTGCTATCCCAATTTGAAACGCTCAGATCAGATTAGAAGCCATCTCAAAAACAGGATTTTGGTTCAAGGTCAAGGCGGGGCCGAGGTTCAACCCGCAGGCATACTCAAGTATTCCGAGGAGCTGAAGCGAGGTCCCAACACAGAGATTGGGCCAAAAGGCTTTTTTGAGATAGCTTCTATTTCTTTTCCTGCCATGGATAAGTAATCCGGGAGTGGAATGTGGCCTCTATAGAATCCGTCAATACCTCAACAATTTTTCCGATGTTGCGGGTAGAGAGGTTACATTCGTCGAACTGACCATCCGCAACTCGCTTTACAACCAGCAGGCGAATTACTTTCCTGATCTCTTCCCGTGTCGGCGACTCCATGGACCTGAACGTCGCTTCCACCGCATCCACGATCATCAATACTGCGGCTTCAATGCTTTGGGGCTTTGGCCCCGGATATCGGAAATCCACCTTGTTGGGCTTGGTGCCTTGATTTTCCTCGACGGTTTTTTTGTAAAAATATTCCACAATCTGCGTACCATGATGCTGTCTGATCAAATCGATAATCACTTCGGGCAGCCCCATCTCCTTTCCAAGATGTTCGCCGTGTTTGACATGATTGATGATGATCTGGGCACTCTCTTTGGGGCCCAAATTATCGTGAGGATTATTGTTTTTGGGTTGATTCTCAGAAAAAAACATGGGATCAGCCATTTTCCCTATATCGTGGTAATACGCACCGATTCTCAGGATGAGCGTGTTTATGCCAACGGCCTCTCCCACGGCTTGAGCAAGGAATGCCATTGTCATGCTATGTTGATAGGTTGCGGGGATCTTGGCGAAGAGGTCCTTCAAAAGTGGATGTTGAAGATCGGAATACTTTGTGAGTTTGAAATTGGAGGTGGCATGCCAACCCGCCTCCAATATCGGCAGTAGGATTAATGCCATAGGCCCTGCCAGAATGCCGCCCACAAAAGCCCAGCCCAGGCAATCGAATAAATGCTTGTCAAGAACCATCGCCCGGGAAGAAATCCAGGTTTCGCTCCAGCTTCCCAACAAAGGGGCGACGTTTTCCAACTCTGCAGAAAAAGCCAACACCACGCACACATTGATAATTCCGGCTGCCAGTGACGGAAGCAGAACATGAATGCGTTTTTGTATTTTGAAAGAAAACAAGACGGCAACCAAACCACCCAACGTGAAGAAAAGGAATGTCTCAAGGGTCCGGGCCGAAAATAGCGTTAGCAGTATCGCTCCAGTTACAGTAGAACAAATCGCTACGACGCCCCCATAGTTTAAAATTGCGATAAGGAGCGGAAGCAGGGCAAAAGGTACAAAATAGATGGGAAAAGGCGTGAACAGGAGACACGCCTTGAAAAGACAAATACTGATGATCAACAAGGATACTAACGACCGGTACGGCAGTGCCTTTTTCCACCCGGTGCCCATAATTTTTGAAAGTAACCGGTCATGGAACACGACGATGAGCAGTACCACAATAAGTATCCAGAGGGTATTGCCGTAAAGGTCTTTTTTAACCGACTCGTGATGAGAGACCAGCAGCAATAAATCCTCTTCTTTAAGCACGTTGTGAAACGGGACGAGGACATCCCCCGGCATGTAATGAATGACTTTTGAGGGATAATGCCTGACGATCTCTTCGATCCGCCTTGCATTCTCCTTTTGATCGTACTTCAGGTTCGGTAAAAGCGTACTGAGTGATATCTTCAGGACAGTATCCAAGACACCGTCATCAACCTGCCAAAACAGTTGATTGACCTTGTCTCGTAATATTACACGGGCCCGTTCAAGGGTAATGACTTCCTTGGTGGAATGGGCCACAATTCCTTTGGGTTCAGGATAAAGGACCTCGATTGTGGATTTACCGCTGTATGGCGCCGGGTCTTCCACAATGATATTTTGAAAATTGGTTTCTTCGATCGTCAAAATGCCTTCCAAAAGGCTGATCAGATCGGGATATCGAAGAAGCGCTTCCGCCGCGTCCAGGCTGATCTCCAGCCCGAAGGCGTCTCTAACATACGCTGTCAGTTCCTGCCCTCCGGGAATCTTTTGTTTTTGGAGAAATGAGACCTCTTTTATAAGGCCATCCATTCGTGTTTTTATGATCCCTGCAATACCTGGGCGATACCTGTACAGCGGAACATATTGGGAAAGGGCGATATCCCGCCTGCCCTTGAGGGCCTTATCCTGGTCGAAAGTAAAGAATC
>JBFESJ010000180.1:0-7540 GCA_041548585.1 Desulfobacterales bacterium
GAGATCATTGTCTTCAAAACGAATGGCAACACAATCCATGGCAAGTGGTGCGTTCAGACGTGCACTCAGGCGCGCCGCTATATCCTTGCCCTGGGTGGATGCCCCCATTATAATGATTTCCGGGGTTTCTTTGTTAATGAAGTCGGCGATAACATTACCATAAGCATCGGATAAATATTCATGAAGCGCAGGGTTTTCTGCAACGATGATTCTGTCCACCCCAAATTGTTCAAGTTCTTTTGAAATGTTTTCAACGTTATTCCCCAGAACCAGGGCGTTCAGTTCACAGCCCAGCTTATCGGCGATACGCCGTCCTTCACTTAACGCCTCGTAAGTCACTTTTCGGAAAACACCCTCTAATTGTTCTGCTATTGCTAATACACGCTGTGACATATTTATCTCCCTCGTTAAAGGACTTTTGCTTCTTCATGCAAGGTTTTGACAAGTTTGGCAGCCTTTGCCTGTGCAGATTCACCTTCTATCATTATGCCGCCTTTACGCTCCGGAGGCGTTTGCATTGTAACGATTTTCGTTAACGGCTTTCCGATGGTTTCAGAATCGAGCCCAATGTCCGAGATGTTTTTTAAATCAATGGGTTTCTTTTTTGCCTTCATGATTCCTGGAAGAGAAGCATAGCGGGGCTCGTTTATTCCGCGTTGGGTTGTAATAAGGACGGGTAGCGGTGTTTCCAAAATAACAGTCCCGCCTTCGATGGTTCTGTGGCATTTCATTTTTGCATCCGTAATTTCTTGCTTAATCACCATCGAAATATGCGGAATGCTCAAAAATTCCGCTGTTGCCGGTCCGACCTGGAAGTTGTCGTCATCAACCGCCCGCTGGCCGGCGATGATCACATCAAAAGGGGTTTCTTTCAGTACTGCGGATAAAATTTTTGCTGTTGTTATCCCGTCGTATCCATCTGCATCAGGAGCATTGATCAAAATCCCTTTGTCTGCACCCATTGCCAGGGCGGTTCGTATGGCTTCAACCGTTTTCTCCGAACCCACAGAAAGGATGGTAACCGACCCCCCATGCGCTTCCTTTATTCGAAGCGCCTCTTCAACTGCGAATTCATCATAGGGATTAATGACCCACTTGATATCGTCGGTTTTGATGGATATCCCGCCTTCGGCAATCCCTATCATCGATTCTGTTGCTGGAACCTGTTTTAGCAATACGGCAATTTCCACTTTCCTTACCTTTCATTCAATGTGTTAATGTTATGTCTCGTATTTTTTCAGCTTGCCAACTTGTTCATAAAAAGCACACCCACAAAACAATTATCTAATGTTTAACTCGTTGAAGCGGTGTGGGAAAAAACCTATAACCCCTTAAAAAAACAAAAAAGACGCTTTTTAAACAAAAAAAAATACAGTACTAGCCTTTGGATGTCAATAAGATTGTAACCTAAACTGAGCGTTTATAATCGTGTCATTGCGTGTTTTAAAAAAATAACTCATTCTCTCGACAGGTTGTAATGTTCTGCCACTAGACATGTTTCGATCCATTGGATGAAGACTGTTTCAATAATAAATGACACGATTTAAAACCCTTCGGGATTGCCGATCTTACCGCAGTTCCCCGCTGACACGGGATCTTCGACCGGCGTTGAAGCGGAATCGCAATAGTACACTATGGCTTCATGCGCTTCGTCTTGGATCTGCGGCAACCTCGACAATCGCTCAACTTAGGTGTAAGTAACTTTTTGGTGGTATGGCTTGAGGTCATAAAAAGGCTTTAAATCTTTTGTCTCTTCATTTTGTTTACGCTCAATTAGGATTTTACAGTTTCGTCAACTGATACGAGAAGTTTTATTCCGGTTGAAAGCCTTTTGAATAATGATCGATCAAGGCGCCGTCTTCTCTTTTGACGACGATAAAGCATTCTGTTTTGTCCAGACGGTTTACCAGATCGAGTCCCTTCTTATGGCCAAGAACCATTACTGCAGTTGCCAGCCCGTCTGCAAATGTGCACGTTTCCGCCATAATCGAAACACTGACAACGCCGTTGCTGACGGGATATCCATTTCTCGGGTCGAGAATATGAGAAAAGCGTTTTCCCTCCACTTCGAAAAAAATTCTGTAATCACCGCTTGTAGCAAAGCCTTTGTCATGTAATTCTAAAGCTTTATAAACCTGATTAAACGGCGAACCGGGCTGGGGATTGTTGATGCCGATTCTCCACTTTTTGCCGTCTTTTCGAAAACCTGCCGCAAAAACTTCGCCCCCGATTTCCACCAGAAAATTCTGTATTCCATTTTTTCTAATGAGTGCCGCCACCTGATCAACGCCGTAACCCTTTGCAATTGAGCCAAGATCGAGCGATATGGATGCCTTTTTTTTGATAAGATGGTGACTGATTAAAATTTCAATATTATCAAATCCGATGTCAGGTAAAAGCATTTCTATTTCTGTTTTTGAAGGAATTCTATTTTTATTTTCAGAACTTCCGAACCCCCAAAGGTTTTCAAGCGGCTTGATGGTGCCGTCCCACGCACCGCCGGTCTGTTCATACAGCGTTTTAGCAACAGCCAACACATTATAAAAATCATTTGAGATCCCAAATTTTTCACCGACGTTTCGATACGCGTTAAACTGACTGATTTCGCTGTCTTTTCTGAACGTTGACATGCTTTGGTTGATTTCTTCAAGACGGGTATCAATCTTTTTTTGCAGGTTTTCTGTTCGGAAAAACATCCCTGTAACGACCTTGATATGGTAGGTGGTTCCCATGGTTTTTCCTGAAAACTCAACTTCCTTTTTCAGGCCACAACCTGTTAATAAAAGTACAGAAATTAACAAAAAAACGGTTGCAATCGGTTTTGCGGATTCCTCAAAATCAGTCAAAATGTTTTTCATATATGTTACCTTGGATTGACTTATAAATCTTATCACGAAAGCACGAAAGTTCGAAAACACGAAAATAATATTATTTCGTGGATTTTTAACATTTCTACCAACTAGGAATTTAATGTCTAAACTATGCGAATAGCATTTTTCCTAAAAACTGTCCATGGCCACTATTAATATGGAAACATTAAAGTGTTCATCCATAACTGAAGATTTTTGTTCAAGATCCCCCGTTGGAAATAACGGGATAAAAAGGCATGCGAAAAAAATAATCACAGGCATATAGTGAATATTCCGAGGATTGGCCGTCTCAGTCCAACACAGAGATTGAGCCCGAGGGGAGGTTTTAAAACCACTTCTAACAGATTCTAGGGAGTTGCCCGCCAGTGAGCATATCAATAATTCTGGTTCCGCCGATTCGGGTCTGCATCACCACCTTGCCGTGATAACTGGAAACCACCTCTCCAATAATGACGGCATCTTTGCCGAAATCATCTTCCTGAATCGCTGAAAGAACATTTTTAGCCTCGTCGGATTCGACAAAGGCGATAAGTTTTCCTTCATTGGCAACATAAAGAGGATCAAAGCCCAAAAGTTCGCAGATTCCTGCGGTCTCATTTTTCAGAGGAATCTTTTCTTCATAAATCTTAATGCCCACACCGGATTTGCCGGCGATTTCATTTAAAGCCGTGCCCACACCACCACGGGTCGGGTCTCGAAGCACATGGATGTCCTTGGATACCGAAAGCATTCGTGACACCATATGGTTTAACGGTGCCGTGTCGCTTTTAAGTGGTGAATCAAATGTCATCCCTTCCCGTTGGGTCAAAACCGCCATGCCATGATCGGCGATGGTTCCGCTGAGGATGATTTTATCACCGGGTCGAGCGTTATGACTGGAAATGTCCACACCGGCGGGTATTCTTCCAATACCTGAAGTATTCACAAAAATCTTATCCACCGCACCTTTGGGGACGACCTTGGTGTCTCCGGTGACAATGATAACCCCGGCCTTTTCAGCGGCAATACGTATATCGTCTAATATCCTGTGAAGGTCTTTCATGGAAAAACCTTCTTCGAGTATCAACCCGATACTGAGGTGTTCAGGGACTGCGCCGCACATGGCCAGGTCATTGACGGTTCCGTTTACGGCAAGATCCCCGATACTTCCTTCAGGGAAAAAAATAGGGTCCACCACAAAAGTATCCGTCGAAAAAGCCATTCGTTGTCCGTTGATGTCAAGGATAGCTCCGTCATGGAGTTGGGAGAGAATGGGATTGTCAAACAAAGGCAACATGAGGTCGGCGATGAGATCGTGCGATGCTTTACCGCCACTGCCGTGATCCAGTAAAATGGTATCTGTTTTCATTATTATGCCTTATTTACATCTTTATAGTTTTTCCACTGTTTGCGCATTGTTGCCCAATGAGTAGGGTTTAAGGACAAAACAATATGATTTTTGAAATTATGCTGGCGCTTGAAAGTGGTGCATATTTTTTTAATCTATAACAACTCTATTGCCGCCCATAAGGTCGGCATGTATCGGATGGCAGGTAAAAATAATTAATTGTTTTGTCTTTGAATATTCTTTAAGAAGGCTGGCGGCATTCGATTGGCGGCCAGGGTCCATGTCAACAAAAGGATCATCCATAACGAGAAAGGCTTCTTGTTCTTTCAGAAAATAATTTGCCATGGATAACCGCAGGGCCAAGCCAAGAACATCCAGGGTGCCTGTTGAGAGCAGATCTGTTTCGATTAAGTTTCCGTCACCTCGTACGAATCCGGTTGGAAGGCTTTCGTCAATCTTTATTTCCTCGTATCGATTATCCGTCATACCGGCAATGAAGCTTTCGATATCGCTTTTTAAACCGAGAAATGCATGTTGGTCCAAATGTCCGCTGAGTTCATCGGCAACTTCCCTGACCCGCAGAATCGCCTTCCCTTTCCGCAACACAATATCAAATTCTTCGTTCAATTCATCGAGTTGTTTTTGGAGTTCTTCCGAGGACTGATCCGGCGGGTGTATTCCGGCACGCTCGATTTCGAGTTTCTTCAAATTTTCGTTTAACTGGGTTAATTCTTCTTGTTTCTGTTTGTACTTTTCAATAAATGCGTCAACATTTTCGATCCCATCAGGCATCGGTGAAAGTGCATCTAACCTATTGTTTAATTCTTTTTCTTTCTGAATGGAATCGGTCATCGTAATTAAAAGCGAATCCGGATCGTTGTATTTCTTATTATACTCATCCAATACTTTCTGCTGTTGGGATAGATCAGTATTCATACTTTTCAATTGATTTTCTGATCTTACAAGCTTTTCCACTACCTCTGCCAATGTGTCGGCATTTGGTAATTCAACAGCATCCTTTATGGACGACTCAAGTTCTTCAAGGGTTGTATCTCCCAGGTCGGTTTCGAGGTTGTCTTGGGCTGTTTTCAGCGTCCGGCGGCATGTTTCATATTTGCGGTGTGTGTTTTTTGCTTCCTCTAAAGATTCGACACGGTGTTTTTTTAAAAGTTTATCAAGGGCCTTGTCTGCGGCTTCTATTTTTTGAACGAGATCGGCAAAGTCACCTTCACCCGTTGTGACTTCCAGGCCCCAGTCCGGATGGTCTAATCTTAATCTGCCGCCAGCTTCAAACGATTGTGACTCGCCCGGTTTCAAACTCTCTTTCCTTGGCGCTTCCAAATCTTTTGTGACCGATATGATGATAGGCTTTTTGGCTTGAAAGGACACAGACAGCTTGCCGGCTTCCAATTCTGTTTTTAGCAGGCTCAATTGTTTGAAGGCGCCGTCAATTACGTTCAAATCCTCTTCGGTGAGGACCTGTGCGGATTTCAGGTTTTTCTCGGCGTCTTCCACCAGCTTCTTTCTGGATGAAACAGCCTTATACTTTTCCACGTTTTTACGGTTTTTTTCAGCCTGTTCAGCCCGGATCTTTTTTTGCTTTAGTTCTTCAACTTTCTTTTCAAGATCCGGCAGTTTGCTCTTTAAATCCTGAATTGTATTTTCCCGTATTGGCCAGTCCCTGTTTATTTTCTTATATTCTGCAAGATCCTTGCTCACATTTTCTATCTGAGCCAGAAGGACTTTGCGTTCTTGCGCATCGTCGGCGGCCTTCTTGTTCGTTGCAACGTATCGCTCGATTTCATCGCTCTCTTTTTTTGTCTCGGCGATGTTCTGATTTGCCCGGTCAATGGCTTCTTCTACCTGGCAAGCCTTCTCAAAGGCGATTCGAACAGACTCTTTATCATAATAGGCCTGTAGAATTTTGCCGACTTGTTTCTTCCAGGGCTTTTCAATACCTTTGCCGCCTTGAGGGTAATTTTTTGCCGGGTCCCAGCGACTGAAATAGTCATTAAACTGCGTTTCGAGCTGATCTCTGAATTTTTCGATTGAAACGCCGTCTGTTTCAAGGACCGCAGTCTTCAATATATCGCCAAGGCTTTTTACGGTTTCCGAATGTTCTTTTTTTAGTGCTTCCAAAGTGCCGGTCAAGCCACTTTGTTTGGTCATCAAAACCGCTCGATAGGTACCTTCGGATGCACTCAGACACGCCCCCAGATATTCGGCTATTGTCGATTCATCTGATATGATGTTGCCATTGGGTAGTTTCAGTTCCGCTTCAGCCGATGGACCCCATTTTCGCTTAAGAAAATGGTCGGCATTTTTGTGCTTAAAATGTAACTCCACCACAATGGTGTCGCCGCCCCCTAATGGAAGAAATCTGTTCATAAGTTTTTTAAAGCGACCGGGAGTCAATTTTGCTTCGGTGAACATAACATTGTAAAGCGCATGGAACACGGTGGATTTTCCCGTTTCATTGGCACCGAGGATGACATTCAAGCCGTCGGTAAAATCTATATCAAGATGGGGTATGCCGGCAAAAGGGGAGAGGGTAATTCGGGATATGATCATTTCCTGACCTCATTGATCAACTCATAAGCTTCTTGAAGGGCTTCAAAATCTCCTTCGTTTTTTGAAAGCGACATCAATAGCGTGTGTGGAAATGAATCTTTGGAGAACATCTTGTTGATATCCGCAGGTGTTATTTCCCTTGTAATCAGGCTGTCATCCCAGTGTAAAAAAAACACTTGCTTCTCTATCGTTTCTCTTGTGGGGGTGAGTGAATTATAGGCGTCTTCGGGCAGCCTTCCTTTAATTTTCAGTTTCAGCAAAGTCTTTTTGAATTCAGAGCTGTCATAGCGCGTTTTCAGGGCTTCAATGTCATCGATGGTGCGAACTTCGATTTGATCCTGGAGAAAGCGGAAGGTTCCTGTGCTTATGGATCTGGCGGCTATGTTTTTGTCCGCACCGATGTCAATGATCCAGGCTTTGCCTTCGTGACTGCACCCGAATCCATCCGGCTCGGATGTACCGGCATAAAATATTTGATCCATTGCTCCCGGCGTGATTGGATACTGCATGTGGGTATGGCCCAAGAACCACACATCCAATCCGCAGCCGACCAGATCATCAATCGTCATGGGATAATATGTTTTATCAAAATCCGGTGAAAAACCTTCCAGGCTGCCGTGCGCAATTCCGATATGGTGTTTCACTTTCTCATCTTTTTCCGCGTCTCTGATCCATTTGATGGCGTTTTCAGAAGAATGCTTGGCATGGCACGGCCCTGGATAAAGGTTAATATCCAGGTTATAGGATTTCAGGTTAAAAACCCGCTTTTCCC
>JBFESJ010000181.1:0-7473 GCA_041548585.1 Desulfobacterales bacterium
AAAATTTAAGGATAAAAAACCAAACTATCTGATCAGTCGATTCATTCCCCATGACCATGACCCCACTGTTTTGGGTGTGGTCGCCAGTGAAAACGACATTTACATTGCCGGCATTGCAGATCAGTTCATCGAACATGGCACTCGGTTTGTCGGTTCCGTTTTCCCGACAGTACTGGAGAAAACGTTGACTATCCAACTGGAAAAGCATACCCGAAGGGTCGGGCAATGGTTGGCACGGGAAGACTTTCGGGGCATATTCGGTTGCGATTATCTGGTGGACCCGAGCGGACGCATTTTTTTTCTTGAAGTGAATGCCCGAAAACAGGGAACAGCCATGGAGTTTTGCTGTACCCTTGAAAATACGTTGCCCAAAGGATCGGCAATGCTTCCGGAGCTGGAATATTATGCGGTTTTTCAGGGAAAATTCCCTGAGCATACCATAGAGATGCGCAACAATTTCAAAAAAATCCACTGGGGCACATATAATTACAAAACCCATCGAGTGGTGAATACGGAGTCAACGATTTCTTATCATGGTTCCGAGCGGGAGGCCTTTAAGAGATTGGCGGAAGACCGTGTGAAGCAAAATGTTTTAGTTTTGGATCACATCGGCGGCGATTTTGTTGTGGCAGAGAAATCCTTTCTTGCCCGTATTGTTTCTCTGGGGAAAGACCATTCAAGTGTTATCAAAGGGATCGAGCAGGGCAAGAAAATTATTGAATCAACCATTTCGAAATTCTAATCTCTGACAGAAAAAAGAATTTGCTTAATATGTTTTCACTAAATGACTACGATTACCATCTTCCCGAAGAATTTATTGCTCAAAAGCCGGTTGCACGGCGTGACCAATCCAAGCTTTTGTGTATGGACCGTAAAACCGGGGAGATTGCGCACCATAAGTTTTTCGATATTTATGATCTTCTTTCTCCGTCAGATGTTCTGGTTGTCAATAACACCGAAGTCATTCCGGCAAGACTTCTGGGACAAAAAGAAACCGGCGGAAAAGCCGAGGTTCTTATTTTAAACTATCCAGGCAGGGGAAAAAACCGGATCGATACCGGTGAATGTGTTTGCCGGTGTTTGATAAAAACATCAAAAAGACCCAGAGACGGCACCACACTAATTTTTGATCACAAATTGAAGGCGAAAGTCATCAATTTCGAAGCCGGAATTTATAATGTTAAGTTTTCATATAAAGGTGACTTTGAACATCTCATTGACCGGATCGGGCGTGTTCCTTTGCCGCCGTATATTAAACGAAACGATGATAAAAACGATCGGTCATTTTACCAGACCGTTTATGCTTCGCAAAAAGGGGCTGTGGCTGCACCCACGGCAGGTCTTCATTTTTCAGTGAGTCTTCTCGAGAAACTCAGGGAAAAGGGGGTGAAGATCGTTGCAATTACCCTCCATGTCAGTTACGGTACATTTTTGCCGGTCAGGGTTTCCGATATCAGAGACCATCGGATTCATTCTGAAAGGTATTCTATTTCCAAAAATACAGCCGAGCGTATCAATCGATCCAAAAAAGCAGGTCATCGCATTGTGGCCGTCGGCACCACAGCGGTTCGAACCCTGGAGTATGCATGTGACGAGAACGGCATTATTTCCGAAGGTGAGGGGAACTGCGATCTGTTTATATATCCCGGATACCGGTTCAAAGCCGTCGATATAATGATCACAAATTTTCATCTTCCCAAATCGACCCTTCTCATGCTGGTATCTGCGTTTTCAACCCGGGAGAATGTGTTGAACGCATACAAAGCGGCAATAGAAAAACAGTACAGATTTTACAGCTACGGGGATGCGATGTTCATCGCATAAAGATTAGGTAATGGGGAATGGGAAAAGAAAAAAACACGTTATCACGAAAGCACGAAAATACGAAAACACGAAAAAAGGTAATAGGCTCGTCCTTTAAAACAAATCGATTTCATTGGTCTTCGCTTTCAGCTATGCCCAACAAGAAAGAGCTTCGGGTATGATTTAATTTTTGGGTGGAAGCTGTTTGAGTGAATTAGGGATCGTTTTGAAAGAACCTTAGGCGATTTTATTTTATGGATGAAACCCCTGTTAAAACAGAAAACTTTATGAATAGCCCGGGCAGGTTCTTTCATTACGACCCCTTATTCACGAGTTCTTTCAGTAAAAATTAAATTATTCCTGAAGCGGTAATGTTGTCAAAAGGCTGTTATGAAAAAGGCAATAGTGAAATTTCGTGCTTTCCTTATTTCGTATTTTCGTGATTGATTTTAGCTTGTTACCAGACAAAGTGCAAATTTTACAACCAAGGAACCGCATCCTCTAATTCTATGTTTGATTTTAATATAATTGCAGAGTGTAAAACAACACGGGCAAGGGCGGGACGTTTGCAAACCGCACATGGTAAAGTAGAAACGCCCATTTTTATGCCCGTGGGAACACTGGGTACAGTGAAATCGCTGTCCCCTGAAGAACTGAAAGCCTGTGGTGCTCAGATCATCCTGGGAAATACATATCATTTATACCTCAGACCGGGTTGTGATGTGATTCGCAGTTTTAAGGGCCTCCATGGTTTTATGCACTGGGACGGTCCCATTTTAACGGACAGCGGCGGTTTTCAGGTCTTTTCCCTTGCAAAGCTCAGAAAATTGACCGATGAAGGGGCGTTGTTCCAATCCCATATCGATGGTTCCCAACATATGCTGTCGCCGGAAAAATCGATGGAAATACAACAGTGTCTCGGATCCGACATTGTCATGTGTCTTGACGAATGCATAAAATATCCTGCCGAACGAAATGATACCCAAAAAGCCCTTCACCAGACCACGCAATGGGCAAAAAGATGCAAAGATGCCTTTAAGAATGAAAATAATGCGCTGTTCGGTATTGTCCAGGGCGGTATGTTCAAAGACCTTCGTGAAATTTCGGCCCATGATCTTATGGATGTCGGCTTTGACGGGTATGCCATCGGCGGGCTCAGTGTTGGGGAGCCCAAGGACATCATGCTTGAAATGGCCGGTTTTACCCTGCCGATTCTTCCGGATGCGAAACCAAAATATATCATGGGGGTCGGGACCCCGGAAGATATCGTAACGCTTGTGGCCCTTGGCGCCGACATGTTCGACTGTGTCCTTCCCACACGGAATGCAAGAAACGGCCAGATGTTTACAAAATACGGCACCATCAATATCTACAATGCACGTTTCAAACAGGATACAGATCCAATAGAATTCGGATGCACATGTTACACCTGCCGGCATTATTCACGAGCTTACCTTCGCCACCTGTATATGTCGAAAGAACTGCTTGCTTATCGTTTAAATACGATTCATAATGTTCATTATTACATGAACTTGGTGCGACAACTGCGGATGGCCATTTGTGAAAATAGATTCGAGGAATTCAGAAAAGAATTTTACAAAAATAACTTGCAAGCCATATTATAATATTTATATACTACAAACTTTAGCTCGATTCACTCTCTCCATTATTCCATAGGGGCGGCATAAAAAAACCACGAATTTATGCCCCACGATATCAAGTAATTATTGATTTTCTGAAATAACAATTTATGATTTTACCATGACCATTGCAAAGCATATCAAAACCAAACTATCCGGATCTTCATGGATCCGTAAAATGTTTGAAGAAGGCGCACGACTCAAGGCCGAGCACGGTGTTGAAAACGTTTTTGATTTCAGCATCGGCAATCCGAATCTGGAGCCTCCTGTAATATTCCGGGAAGTCCTCAACGATACCATCATGTCATTGGCCGGCGGAGATCACGGGTATATGCCCAATACCGGGTATCCCCATGTCCGAAAGTCCGTGGCTGAATATCTATGCAAAGAGCAACAGGTTCAGGTTACGGAAAATGACGTAATCATGACCTGTGGTGCTGCCGGTGCCTTGAATGTTATCCTGAAAGCAATTCTCGATCCGGGCGACGAAGTCATTGCGCCGGCACCCTATTTTGTCGAGTATCAGTTTTATGCAGATAATCATGGCGGCATTCTGAAGACCGTATCAACACAACCCGACTTTTCTCTGGACATCAACTTAATTTCTTCGGCCATTACCGAAAAGACAAAAGCTGTCCTTATCAACTCACCCAACAATCCCACCGGCCAGGTGTATTCAAAAGAGAGCCTAAATGAACTCGGAGCGCTTTTAAAAGAGAAAGGAAAAAGGCTCAACCGGACGCTGTATCTTATAGCGGACGAACCTTACCGTAAGATCGTTTATGAAGGATATACGGTTCCCAGTATATTTAAACGTTATAATGAGAGCATCATTTCCACCTCATATTCCAAGGACATTTCAATCCCCGGCGAACGTATCGGATATCTGGCGGTTCATCCCGAAGCTTCATTTAAAGAAGAGCTGATCGACGGGATGGCCCTGGCCAACAGAATCTTAGGGTTTGTTAACGCACCGGCCCTGATGCAGCGAATCGTGGCGGCTCTTCAAGGGTCGAGCGTGGATATTTCAGATTATTCCCGAAAAAGAGACCTTTTGTGCAATGGCCTTGCAAATTTCGGCTATGATTTTATCAAACCGCCGGGTGCGTTTTATCTTTTTCCAAAAACACCTGTTCCTGATGATGTAGAATTTGTGAAACAATTGCAGGAAGAGTTGATCCTTACGGTGCCCGGAAGTGGCTTTGGAGGTCCGGGTCATTTTAGGATCGCTTTTTGCGTGGATGATCTTACCATAAAGAATGCCATGCCGGGGTTTAAGCGGGCCATGGAAAAATATAAATGATGAATTCGCAATAGGTTGAATACATTTCGTTTTAGGTTTTAAGTGTTAGGTTTTATACTGTTGTTTTACAATTATTTTTAAATACTTAAAACTTAAAACCCAAAACTTAAAACAGGAATGTTTATATGAAAGGAGATTGTTATGAAGATTCTTAAGATCGACCATTTAGGAATCGCGGTAAACAGTATCGAGGACGGCAAAAACTTGTGGATGGACGCTTTAGGGCTTCACTTTGAAGGGACCGAGACCGTAGAAGAGCAAAAAGTAACGACCGCCTTTTTTCCGGTTGGAGAAAGTGAAGTGGAGCTGTTGGAGTCCACCGCTCCCGACGGGCCGGTTGCAAAATTTTTAGAGAAAAAGGGGCCAGGGGTTCACCATGTCGCCTTTCGCGTAGAGAATATTGAGGAAGCGCTGGCAGAGTTAAAGGAAAAAGGGGTGCGTCTAATCGATGAAACGCCCAGAAAAGGCGCAGGCGGCGCAAAAATAGCCTTTTTGCACCCCAAAGCGACCAACGGCGTTTTGGTTGAACTGTGTGAACGGTAACCGTCCCTTGTCTAACCAGACAGTTTCCAGTTAAAAATTTAATCATATCTGAAGCGCCTTTAAGGTCGAAGTGTATAACAGAATTTAACGGCTACCAAGTTATGAATAATGAAGTCATTAAAAAAGGAGGATGCCATGGCAGAACATCCTGATTTGAAAAAATGGACAGAACTTGCCACCAAACAACTCAGGGGAAGACCTCTTGAGGATTTGAACTGGAAGACCCCTGAAGGAATCCAGGTTAAACCTCTCTATACGGCGGAAGACCTTGAAGGGATGCCGCATGTTAACACACTACCGGGTTTTGGTCCTTATGTCAGAGGACCCATGGCCACCATGTATGCCGGAAGACCCTGGACCATCCGCCAGTATGCGGGTTTTGCCACAGCCAAAGAGTCCAATGAATTTTACAGGAGGAACGTTGCCGCCGGGCAAACGGGGCTTTCCGTGGCGTTTGATCTTGCAACCCACAGAGGGTATGATTCGGATCACCCCAGGGTTGTGGGCGATATCGGCAAGGCCGGTGTGGCGATTGATTCTGTCGAAGATATGAAGATTCTTTTTGATCAGATTCCCCTGGACAAGATAACGGTTTCCATGACCATGAACGGTGCGGTTCTTCCGGTGATGGCGGGATACATCGTTGCTGCTGAGGAGCAAGGCGTAAAACATGAACAACTGGGAGGAACCATCCAGAACGATATTTTAAAAGAATATCTGACCCGAAACACCTATATCTATCCACCGGAACCTTCCATGCGGATTGTATCCGACATTATCGGATACTGCTCCAAAAACATGCCCAAATACAACACCGTCAGCATCAGCGGCTATCACATGATGGAAGCGGGTGCGGACTCTGTTCTTCAGACTGCTTTTACGCTGGCGGACGGTCTTGAATATGTCAAAGCAGCCCTTTCGGCGGGACTTGATATCGATGCATTTGCGCCGAGGCTCTCATTTTTCTTCGGCGTAGGGATGAACTTTTTTATGGAAATCGCCATGTTAAGGGCCGCCCGTTTCCTGTGGCACGAACTGATGAGCCAATTCAACCCCAAAAATCCGAAATCTCTCATGTTACGAACCCATGTTCAGACGTCGGGCTGGAGCCTGACCGAGCAGGATCCGTATAACAACATCATCCGAACCACCCTTGAGGCCCTGGCTGCGGCCCTGGGGGGAACCCAGTCTTTGCATACAAACTCCTTTGATGAGGCTGTGGGTCTGCCCACCGATTTTTCCGCCAGGATCGCCAGGAATACACAAATTATTATTCAGGAAGAGTCTCAGATCTGTCATGCGATCGATCCGTTGGGCGGATCTTATTATGTCGAGGCCTTGACCGACGGTATTATCAAGGCGGCCAGAGAGATCATCCAAGAGGTTGAAGAGATGGGTGGAATGGCCAAAGCCATTGAAAGCGGAATGCCGAAGATGCGCATCGAAGAAGCGGCGGCCAGAAAACAGGCCCGAATCGATCAAGGAAAAGATATCATTGTGGGCGTGAATAAATACCAGATCGAGGAAGAACCGCTGGAAGATATTCTTGAAGTTTCAGAGGCGGTGCGTGATGAACAGGTTGCAAGATTAAAAGAGATAAAGGCAAAAAGAGATAACGATGAAGTCCGAAGGACGCTGGAGGCGATAACCCGTGCTACTGAGACCGGCGGGAACCTTCTGGAAGCCTGTATTCCTGCAGTACGGGCACGGGCGACTGTTGGAGAAATTTCAGACGCTATGGAAAAGGTCTTCAACCGATTCGTGGCCACAACGCAGTGCATATCCGGCGCATATGCCGAAGAATACGCGGACAGTGAAATCTTTGCAGCCGTACGCAAGAGAACAGATGAATTTCAGGAAAAGAACGGTCGAAGACCTCGAATACTGGTGACGAAGATGGGACAGGACGGTCATGATCGGGGGATCAAAGTGATTGCCACTGCGTTTGCAGACCTCGGGTTTGACGTGGATATCGGGCCCATGTTCCAGACACCGGAGGAAGCCGCCCAAATGGCTGTGGAAAACGATGTACATGTGGTCGGCGTTTCGAGCCTTGCCGCCGGTCACAAAGCCCTAGTACCACAGCTTATCCAGGTTCTCAAAGAAAAGGGAGGTGAAGAGATCAAGGTTGTTGTGGGCGGTGTCATTCCCCCGGCAGATTATGACTTTTTGTATCAAGCCGGC
>JBFESJ010000182.1:0-7352 GCA_041548585.1 Desulfobacterales bacterium
AATCCAAACCCGAAAATTCAAAGAGGTCTCTTCATCTGGTTTTATGTCCTTTAGGAATTGAGCTCTGATAAATGTAATTAAAGTACGAAGCCAACGGTTCATCTTCCATTTTCCTTTCAAATGGATTTGCCCACAAAAAACGATACCACAAAAAAATAGTGTCCCTGATATTTACGGAATCATCAGTAACCACAGGTCTTTATTTGATGATTTCAAAGATAAATTCCAGTCAGCGTCCAAGCGGTGGTTAGGCGGATATTATAGAATTAAATCTGATATTTTATCAAAAAGTTATCATATCATTTGTTTGGACGTTCACTAATATAAAACAATATAGTTGCCTTTAAAACCGTATCTCCTGATTCATCTTTAATGTCGATAGGCATTTTTATGTCACCAGGTACCAGTGTATTCGGATCAAAAGAACATAGACCTATCAATTTCCCCTTTGCCTTTTTGGTATAGTTAACTGTCATTTCTTTAGGAAGCCACCGTAAGTTAGAAGGAATAGATGCCTCAACAGCCAATCCTCCTGTTAACTCACTCAAGGTGCACATCGCTCCAGCATTTATAGTCCCAATATGATTTCTAATTGAACGACGGTCTTTTATTTCTACTTTACATAAACCAGAACTCAAGTCTGTAACCAAAGGATGAATGGTTGAAAAATATGGTGCTCGAAAAGTTAGTCCTTTAGTAAAAATATGATTGCCTAAAGGAAATTTTGATATTTTTTTATATAGGTTAAGCGTCTTATTCATAGCATCTTCTCCCATTACATATGTGAAATAAAAACGGACTTAACCAAATGGCTTTTGGTTAACCAAAATTAAATTTTCTGTTTATTTGCAAAGACTAAAGCAACCTCAATAATTGGTTAATATTATATATCGCATAATGTTCTCAAATTTTTTTAAAAACAAGATAAATTCTTCATAAGAAATTTGGTCTAAAGTTATCCACCAAAAGAATCCTCAGAAATCTCCACGGCAGTGCTATTGGTTACTAAAATGGTCTTCATTTTACCCAGTGTGATCGGGAGAATAGAATTAAGGAAAAACTCAGCGCTTTTAAGCTGGCCTTCGTAAAAGGCGGCATCCTTTTTCTTGGCCCCCTTTTCCAATTTCTGGGCTGCAATCGTTGCCCGCCAAAGCAGCATCCAAGACATCACTACGTCACCGGTAACTTCCATAAAAGGATATGCAAAGGCAAAGGCATTCAAGGCTTTTTCAGAAAAAGCTATCATTCCCATATGTAATGCAACTTCCCCCAGTTTATTAACTACCTCTTCCACCTTGGTTGAAAAATTTTCCAGACCAGACAAACTTTTGGCCATTGCAATGGTCTTTTGCATCTCACCCAAAAGATCCATAAAGGGTTTTCCCTTGTTCATTCCCAGCTTTCTTCCTAAAAGGTCCATGGCCTGGATGCCATTCGTCCCTTCGTAGATCATTGTTATCCTACAATCCCGCAAGAGTTGTTCCATAGGATACTCTTTAATATATCCATACCCACCATAGACCTGGATACCGTGGCTGCAGACTTCAAAGGCCCTATCTGTGACATAACCTTTGGCAATGGGAATGAGTACATCGATGATGCCCTGATATTTAGATTTTTCTTCTACGTTTTCGGAGATTTTGATCTTATCTTCGCACAGCCCGACATAATAGAGAAGACTTCTCATTCCCTCAACGTACACTTTCATTGTTATTAACTGACGGCGTACATCCGGATGCTGGATAATCGGGACGGACGGAGCGCTTTTGTCCATCATTTGGAGTAGATTCTTTCCTTGAATTCGTTCCCTGGCATAGTTAACGGCATACATATAAGCAGAAGACGCACAGCCCAAACCTGCGAGTCCTGTCTGCAAACGTTCCTCATTCATCATAAGAAACATGGACCGCATCCCTTTGTTTTCTTCACCTAAAAGGGTTCCTCTACATTTTCCCTTCCCACCAAGAGTCATAGAGCAAGTTGAATTGCCATGAATTCCCATTTTTTCTTCCATACCAGTACAAATCACATCGTTAAATTCTCCTAACCCTCCGTCATCGTTAACCCAATATTTAGGAACAAGAAACAGAGATATCCCTTTGGTTCCTGGCGGAGCGCCTTCAATGCGAGCCAAAACAGGATGAATAATATTTTCTGACAGATCGTTCTCGCCACTAGAGATAAAAATTTTATTGCCGGTAATTGAATAGGTGCCATCATCGTTTTTTACTGCAGAAGTGCTAAGTGCGCCTACGTCCGATCCAGCCTCCGGCTCTGTAAGTAACATTGTACCCGTCCATTGACCCGTGTACATTTTTTTTAAAAATAGTTCTTTTTGTTTATCCGTTCCAAAAGCATTAATCAGTTTTCCCGCCCCGTGGGTTAATCCCGGATACATCATGAAAGCGTAATTGGCCCCAACAAAGTAATCGTTTGCTGCCAACGCAACAGTTATCGGCATTCCCTGTCCTCCCCATTCGGGATCTTCAGTCATAGCAAACCATTCACCTTCCTTAAAAATTTCATAGATTCTGTGGAAGGATTCCGGAACAGCTACCCTTCCGTTTTCGAACTTACATCCTTCCTGATCGCCTAATTTCTGAGTGGGTAGAATCTCTTTTATGGCAAGATTACGTGCTTCAGATACAATCATATCTACTGTTTTCTTATTAAACTCCACAAACCTTTCGTGTTTGCTAAGGTCTCCAACATTCATCTGCTCATGGAGAACAAAATCGACGTCCCTTCGATCCGCAATATATTGTGCCATAATCGTTTCTCCTTTTTTATTAATTATCTCTCTACTTGGGTGGAGAATCATTTATTGGTCAGCATAAAATCTTGTTTTTTCCAAGTTCTTTTAATTATTGATCCCTTAATAAATATACTAACGAACAATATAATAATAGAAAATGAGGTTCGGATCGAAAGTGAGATTAGTAGAACAATAAGTGTTTCAAGCTTGAGAACAAATTTAGCAGAAGAATGGATAAAATCCAGGATATTATTAGAAAATTTTCATGTCAAAGGAAATATTGTTCGTGAACACAATATTTGGACACAGTTGGATGATGTGGTTGATTACAGATTTCTTGCCAGAAGTGCAACCCAAGGTTGATCAATTCCGATTACATATATCGTAAAATCCACAAAAGATGATTTGCCCTATCGAAAAAAAGATATCACAATCTTTTAAGGCATCAAAAGACTGTCTGATATTGCAGAAGTCGCTACAACTATGGCTTGGTGATATGGTATTGAGGTATCACTAATAAATCAGGCACTTGATATCTGTAGGTCATTGCAGAGTACCAGGTATCCAAAGTGTCGGATTTAAGATTTTGAGGCAAAATCATTGTTTAGGTTCAATCAAACTCCAGTTAAGTTAATTTGCCAGGTTTCTGAATATATATAACTTCAACGGTTAAAATCTTGACCCTTCATATCATATTATATTAAAATTAATATTAGCTGACCTGAATCTCCTGCTCCCACGGATTTAAAGCTGATTTCCTTCGAAAATTATTCTCTGAGTTCAAGCTCTTTTCCTTACGCCACCAACCAATTCCTATGCCCCCAAACCATTAGGAAGGTGCTCTCATGACCAAACAAGACTTTAAACGTAAGCTTACCGCTATCCTCAGTGCGGATGTCGAAGGCTACAGCCGTCTCATGGGTGAAGATGAAGAAGCCACTGTCCGAACAATAACAACATACCGTGAGGTGATGACCACCCTTATCCAGCAGCACAGCGGGAAAGTGGTGGATTCTCCGGGCGACAATTTGCTGGCTGAGTTTGCCAGTGTGGTCGATGCAGTGCAATGTGCTGTGGCGGTTCAAAAAGAGATCAGTGCCCGAAATACCGAACTGCCCGAGAATAGGAAGATGCGGTTTCGTATCGGTATCAACCTTGGAGATGTCATTCAAGAAGGTGACCGGATATATGGTGATGGCGTCAATATCGCAGCCAGACTGGAAGGTTTGGCCGAGCCGGGAGGCATTTGCATTTCCAAGACAGCTTTTGATCACATCGAAAGTAAGCTGCCTTATGGATATGATTTTATCGGCGATCAAACGGTAAAAAACATCGCCAAGCCGGTGGGAGCTTACCGGGTCTTGATGGATCCGAGGGTGACGGTTAGAGGAAAGCTGGAAGAGGAAAAACCTGCACCAGTACGGCGAATGCCAATTCTTGTTGGGGCAGTTGCGGTCCTTGTGTTGGCCGTTGCTGTGGGGATCTGGCAGTTTTATATGCGACGCCCCCCAGTAGTGCCTGCCTCTGTGGAAAAAATGGCATATCAGTTGCCTGACAAGCCTTCCATTGCTGTTCTGCCGTTTAACAACCTGAGCGGCGATCCTGAGCAAAAATATTTCAGTGACGGGCTTACTGAGGAGATTATTTCTGCACTTAGCAAGATTCCAAAGCTCTTTGTGATTGCCCGAAACTCCACATTCACTTATAAGGGAAAGCCCGTGAAGGTTCAGCAAGTGGCAGAAGAATTGGGTGTAAGGTATGTTCTTGAGGGGAGTGTTAGAAAGGCCGGAGACAAGATACGAGTAACAGCCCAGTTGGTCGATGCGCTTAATGGGCATCACTTATGGGCGGAACGGTATGACCGAAATCTGAAAGACATATTTGCCGTTCAAGACGAGATCACGAAAAAAATCATCACGGCCATGCAGGTAAAGCTGACGGAAGGGGAGGAAGTCCGAGTCGCTGCAAAAGGCACAAACAATCTTGAGGCCTATCTAAAGTACTTGCAAGCGAATGAGCTTATTAACCGGTTAAATTCAGATAGTAATGCATTGGGAAAGCAATTCGCAGAGGAAGCCATTGCCTTAGATCCTGAGTATGCCTCGCCATACCTTATTCTATCTGGTGCCCACATGATGGATGTGTGGCTTGGCACGAGTAAATCCCCTAAACAGTCTATAGGCAAGGCCATGAAGCTGTCACAAAAGGCTATCGTCTTGGATGACACTTTTGCTGAAGCACACGGCTTTTTAGGCTTTCTATATTCGATGACAAGGCAGCATGATAAGGCCCTTGCCCAAGGTGAGAAGGCTGTTGCCCTTAATCCCAATTCAGCTGAATGTCATTATAGACTGGGTAAGATACTTACTTTTGCCGGCAGGTGGGAGGAATCCATTCCGGAATATGAGAGAGCGATACGTCTTAATCCTATTCCTCCGAATAAGTACTTATGGAGTTTAGGATTAGCCTACGGCTGGACGGGGCAATACGAGGAGGCAATAACATGGTGTGAAAAAGCGATTCGTCAAAAGCCAGATTCTTTCTTGGCCCATTTTATGTTGACTGTAGTTTATAGTTTATCAGGAAGGGATGAGGAAGCCCGGATTCAAGCTGCTGAGGTGCTTCGAATACAACCCAAGTTTTCTCTCGAGAAACAAAAAAGGAAGTCCACATACAAGAAGGAAACGGATAGAGAGAAGCTTTATGGCGCCTTGCGTAAGGCGGGGTTGAAGTGATGGGAAACAAGTAACTTAGATTAAAGTGAAAAATATCGGTTAATTTTTATACTGTGAACTTTCCAGGTATCTTGCCATGACATGGCCAATAACTGTCTTTGTGATATCTTATCGTTATATCATCCTTGCCATTTCTTTCGATACATTGAGAGCACCTCATAAGATTCAGTCATCCATACCAGTAGCATCTCTAAATTGAACATTTACTCTTCCAGCAGAAACAGCCATTACAATAGATTGTGCAGCACCAATTTCATCATCACTGATTCCCTCTTCCTTAGACACGCTAAGGTAATGCTCCATTCAAGGGTAGCAACCAAATGCCATGGCGGTTGCGAAATGAATCAATAAAGTCGTTTTGGGATCAAGAATATCATTATTTCGTGCAGAATCGTAAAAGGAACGATATGCTTGTTTTTGTTTTTCTGGCAGCATGTACTCCTCCTTATATTAGTTTTAACAATCTTCATCATTGAATGTGTTGTTTTCCTAGCAAACCAAGTATTCGTCAATTACAGATACATTGAGAATACCTTAGTTCCTGTCTATCCCGAATTCAGTTGTTTTAGATATGAAAAAGATATGGAATAAATGTTTTCATATCAAATGGTTATAATTGAAGCTGAAGTGGAGCAATTTAGTGCAGTATCAGGTAGAGATTGTAGAACCTTTATGGTTCGGTTTTGTTAATAAGCAAAAAAATCAAATAAAATCAAGGGAAAAAACAGAGATTAAGGATAAAGGATTAAGGATCAAGGAGCAAGGATCAAGAGAAAAAACAGGTGTCAGGTGCCAGGGACCAGGGTTCAGGGGGGAAAGACAGAGGGCAGAAGCAAGTCAATTGAAAAGTGAAAATTTAAATTACCGGAGCGATACATGGCGCAAGCGCCTGCGCTGCGCGAGCGCTCCCTTCAATCATCAATCATCAATCCAAAATCGGGGATCAGGGATCAGGATCACAAGTGACTAAAATGATCTAATCCGCCAAACTGCGAAGGCGGACAAGAGTTGAAATCAAATATCAGAGGTCATAGGGGAGAGCAGGTGGTTAATCGGAATGATTTTTCGCTCTTTGATATATAATGAAGTTATGAACAAATTTTTATTTTTTTGAAAGTTTGACCGGCTCGCGTCCGGGAGCGGAAATTCCGCGGCGTTCGAGCAGCGATCCGTCCTGCCGGTAAAGATCGATCAACGCCTTGAGGTAGTTGGTGAGGGCCCGCACCTCAGCGATCCGGCTGACCAACAGATCCCGTTGAGCTTGAGCCACTTGAAAGCTGGTCGATTTTCCTACCCGCAGTTTTTCGGTTTCGATCCGGAATTTTTCCTCATCGAACATGCGGGTGACCGATGAGGCGGCAATCTGCTGCTTGGTACGGTTGACCTCAATGTAGGCGGTGCGGACGTCGACTTCCACAAGCTGTGAGAGATTCTCCAGAGCTTTTTGCGCCTGTTCCCGAGCCAGCAACGCTCGCCGGTGAAGGGCTTTTGCATCCCGATTATAAATCGGATAATTAAATTTGACTCCCGCCATAGCGTCATAACTGTCTTCGTTGATATTATCAATGGATTTGCCAAAGGAATTTGCATACCCGCTTTTGCCAAGCGTGATGAAAAGATCCATCAAGGGCAGCAATCCGCTCTTGGTTTTGACAAGCTCCAGATCGCCGCGTAATATTTTCAACCGGGCCTCGTTTAAAATCGGACGTATGCGCATCGATACGGCCACATGCAGCTCAACGCCTTCCAGTTTGATTTCGGGCAAGGTCGGCTGATGGATTAAATTAACTTCCCGCTGCCAGATTCCGGGCCCCGCGGGATTGAGCAACCGCAGCAGCTGAAGGCGAATGGATTCCTTGTTG
>JBFESJ010000183.1:0-7333 GCA_041548585.1 Desulfobacterales bacterium
ATGGCCGTATTGCCGGTAAACAGTTCCGACCCGGCGATGACAACCAGAATCAGGCCCACTGGGAACATGCCGCCAAACACAAATTTCTGGAAACCGGGATTGGTCAGTTTAATACCCGGTAGGCCGCCACCCACCATAATGGACAAAAATCCGCCAAAAGCAATAAAGGCGCCTGCCAGAAACGCCATGACCAAGGTTTTTTCAATACTCATTTTTGCCTTGTTCATTCCAGCCGTATTGATGGCCTGAATAATCTCCTTGGGCAATTTGGTAACCATTTGATTGCTCCTTGTTAATTCTGAAAAGCGCTGATTTTTCAACCTGAAAAATCACAGGCGTTTGTTCTTATCTATATGATAGAATCGATTTGCCGGAACAAAGCATGTGATCCACTATTAAAGAAATCCAATGTTCTTCACCGGGCTTTATTTCTTCAGTCACCGCTTCAATCAACTCATACAGTGTCGTTTTTATACCGGTTGATCCTGAAGAGGGCGGCCCTGATATACAAAAGCTCTGTGCCACTTGTTGCATTTTCTTCTCCTTTGCGCATAAACCCTCAATTTCATATTCTCAAAGACAACAACGCAAAAGATATGCCAAGAGATGTTTTTAAAGGTGGCACGAAATAACACGTTGATAAGTCCCAATATTTTTTGGGACTTCATTAACGTTTCACTGTATACAGGAAGGGATTGGTGTCGGAATTTTTTACAGGGTGTAAAAGGGGTTAGAAGTCAGCGGTGTGTTTCATCGGATTTTTTCTTTTGTTCCTCATACCAACGCGCAAGAGGTGAGCAAAATATTTCTCATCCTGAACCGTTTTTTTGGTAATTTTATAGCTATTGTCAGAATAACATTCCGTTTGAGCCGCCGGTATGGAAGAATAAGATGTTGGAATGCTGGAATATCGGGAGCAAGAGCGGAAATAAACGATTTAAATTGTCAAAAAATCCTTCAAACCCCTTATTCCACGACTCCTTTATTCCATTGTTCCAATTGGGGCCAAGCCCCTAAGTTCCGGCTTCTTTTGGAATCGAAATCTTTATGAGCCTTATCCGTCACCGAGAACGAATGAGGAGCAGAGGACGATCTATGCGTTGTAACACACCGGCTGCGATGCTTCCATAAAATGTCCTGGACAAACCGCCGCGGCCGTGGCTGGCCATCGCCACAAGATCTGCATTTTCCCGTTCGGCAGCACCGACAATCGCTTTCACCACCGGACCATGGCCGATGAGCGTTTGGACCTCGACACCCTTTTTGGAAAATTTTTTTTGAAGCGAATCAAGATAAGAATTTGTTTTTTCAACCAGATAATCGTTTTTATCCTTGAACTCGGATATACCGATTATCTCATCATGTTCCAACATTGACGCCGGTTCTATAACGACAAAGAACATCACTTTTCCCTCGAAACATCGGGCAAGGGTCTCCACATGAGACAATATGGATTCAGCCCGTTTCGAGCCGTCCAAAGGTACCAATATGTTCTTATACATATTTATCTCCTGTAGGTACAAAATGTAAAAGCAAAAATTACGATTCGTCTTCCTTTACGGACGTCTTAAGCTTAAGACCATATTTTTCAATTTTGGAATGTAAGGTGGGCCTGGAAAGTCCAAGGAGTTTTGCCGCTTGTGATCGATTCCCGCCGGTGAGGTTGAGTGTCTCGCTGATGATGATACCGGCAAACCGGTCCATGCAGTAATCAAAGAGTTTTTCATTGGATTGTGAAGCCAATGCCCTGCGTATCCATTGACACATAACCTGTTCATCTTTTTCTAAATCTATTGAATCGGGAGTATTATTGCCGCGGATCGCCTGTAAGATATCATCTTGGGAAATAGGAGCCCCACGATTAAAAATCAGTGCTTTTTGAATGGTGTTGCCCAACTCTCGCACATTTCCCTTCCATGGTTGTGTCGCAAGAAACGCTTTTGCCTTTTTGGTGATTCCCGGATTTTCTACTTTCGCTTCCCGTGAATATCGCGCAAGAAAAAAATCTGTCAGTGCCGGAATATCTTCGATTCGATCTTTCAGGAGCGGCAAAAAGATGGAAACTACCTTGAGACGGTAATAGAGGTCTTCACGAAACCGGCCTTTAACGATAGCCGATTCAAGATCACGATTGGTGGCGGCGATAATTCTTACATTTACGGGGATTGTGCTTCTACCCCCCAGTCGTTCGATACTTTTTTCCTGAAGCAAGCGCAAAATTTTGGCCTGGATGCTTAACGGCATATCACCGATTTCATCCAAAAATACGGTTCCGCCATTGGCCTGCTCGATCTTACCGATCCGACGGTGGGTTGCGCCGGTAAAAGCACCTTTTTCATAACCAAACAGCTCGCTTTCCAGAAGATTCTCAGGGATAGCCACACAGTTAATCACCAAAAAAGGCCGACCGGCCCGAGCGCTATGCTGGTAGATGGCCCGTGCCACCAACTCCTTGCCGGTTCCCGATTCTCCCCGAATTAGGACGGTTGCTTCTGTCTCCGAGACCCTGCCGATGGTCTTGTAAACTTCCTGCATGGGCCGGCTTCTTCCAATAATGGCATCACAGAAGCTTTTTTCCGGAATAGGGTCCATATCTACCGGAGAGCGCATAAAACGGCTTGCTTCCAGAGCCTGATTGATCACCACCAGCATCTCGGGGATATCAAATGGCTTGAGAATATAATCGAAAGCTCCCATCTTGGTGGCTTCAATAGCAGTTTCAGTGGTTCCAAAGGCAGTCATTATGATTACCGGAAGTTTGGGCTCCATTTCATGAATGGTCTGGAAGGTTTCAAATCCATTCATTCCCGGCAAGCGCATGTCGAGGATCACGACATCCGGAACCTTTTCTTCGATGATTCTAAGGCCTGATTCTCCGGAAGCAGCGCATTTGGGGTGATAGCCCTCTTCAGTCAAAAGTTTATTAAAACTTTTTCTAAGCTGATCGTCGTCGTCAATGATCAGAATTGTAGTCATGGTTTGATCCTTTTATCGGCAGTATGATGATAAACGTTGAACCTTTACCTTCCCGGGATGAGACGTCCAACCGCCCTCCGTGCTCTTGAACAATCCGAGTTGCAATGCTCAATCCAAGGCCCGTGCCTTCTTCCTTGGTTGTGAAAAAAGGTTCCAAAATTTTGGATTTTATGGCGTCCGGAATTCCAGGTCCATTATCACTCAACCGAACAACAACCGCCCGGGGGGTATGCTGTTCAATAATTGTTTCTTCGTATATGATAATTGAACCGCCTTGTCCCATGGCCTCACATGCATTTACGATAATGTTGACAAGAACTTCCTTCAATTGCTCAGGATCGGCCTGAACCAATGGAAGACGTTCATTTCTTTGAATCTTAATGAAAACTTCGTAAGACTCCAGACGATGCTGTAGAAGCTGAATTGCCTGGTCCACAATGTCCGAAGGTGAAACAGGCTGCAGCTTTAATCTGGGCGGTCGGGAAAACTCAAGAAAATTTTGAACGATAGTATCGATATGGCCGATTTCTTCTGAAATGACATCAAAATCTTCTTTCTGATCACCATCAAGATCGAGGCTTCTGCTCAGGGAAAACAGCCGCATCTTAACTGAAGTCAGGGGATTTCGGATACTGTGCGACGTACCGGCAGCCAATTTCCCCACCAGTGCCAATTTTTCCGACTGCAAAAGGTGTTCCCGGCTTTTTTCAAGTTCAACTTGGGTTTGATCGTATTCTTTTCTCAGGTCATAGACACCCCGGCTGAGCGCCGTTACTTCATCTCCTGTTTTTTGCGTACCGTTATGACGATCCGTTTCCAAAGCCAGCCTGCGTATCGGTTCAAGAATATCATGCAGCAAAAAAAAAGTGAGTATGACACCCAAAAAAAGAATCATCATCACAGCCGATCCAACAATAACTCTGAGTTTTTTGGCCTGATTTAAGCTCTGTATTTTAGCTTTTTGAGCCTTATCACTGAAAAGCCCCTTGCCGTTTTCACAAAGCTTAAGGATTTCGAAAAAACTGTCTCGCGCTTTTTCATGGAGTTCTTTACCTGTTTCAAGGTCTCCGGATTTATAATAACCGACAACCTGATTTTTAGTGGAGATGTACTTTGCATATTCCAATTCGATAAGGTTCAGAACCCTTTTTTCCTCTACTGTTGTGGCAAGGTGCTGCGTTTTTACAAGTTTATCCTCAAAAATTTGGCGGTATTCCGCCATCTGAATGAGCCAATTCGGATTCCCATCCAATAGATAGTAGGAAGCAAATCCCTTCTGGTTGACCAGGGCAATTTCCAGGGATTGGGCCGTCTGTAGCCCCCCCATGTACTTATCGATGATCTGGGTCAAAAGTCCTTCCATCCGGTACGTATATCCAACCATCACCAGCGCGCCCACGATCGTAATGATCAACAGAGCGATTATATTTAACAATATCCTGGATCTCAGACTTATCTTTTTCAACATTTTTCAACTTCGCAACTTCAAAGATCGTCGTAAATTATAACGCAACGGATTGTTACCCAAATAAAAATCCGTGTCCAATAATCTGCAAAAAAATCAAACAACTCGAGCATCCCCTGTTCCGCCTTAATGGAACAGGGGATGCAAGAAATTAAAATTACCATGACACTCGGGTTGGCGCCCTATTCCAAACCATGCACCGAAAGTGCCTCCCGAACCCGAGCTTCTCTAATTTTCTCTTCGTGGTTTCTTTTTTTCTTGGCAGCCTCTTGCACTTTGGCCATAAGCTGCTCTATTTCACAGGGTTTCATCAAGTAATCGAAAGCGCCCAGTTTCATCCCCTCTATGGCGGACTCCACGGTGGCATGACCGGTGAGCATGATGACTTCCATCAAGGGAAACTGTTTTCGTATCTTTTCCAGTGTTTCAATGCCGTTCAATCCCGGCATCTTGACATCGAGGATAACAACATCCGCATTTCGATTTTTATCCAGTATTTCAAGGGCTTCTTCGCCGCTAAAGGCCGTGATGACTTTGAGGTCCCTTTTTGAAAGACGTTTTGTCATGGTTTCCACAAAAGGGGCCTCGTCATCCACCAACAAAACCAATGGCTTCATCATGTTATCTCCCTCCTTAAAAAACGCTTACTTGCCGCTGTTACATCATTTCAAATTCTGCCGGATTATTTTTCAAAAACGCTCATGGGCGATGTTGACAGTTTGTCCACCATCGCTTTTCGAATCCGTTCTTCATGCGCCGATTTTCGTTCGCACGCCCCGTTGATCTTCTCCAACAAAACGTCCATTTTGCAAGGCTTTAGCAGGAAATCAAAAGCGCCGATTTTCATGCCTTCAATGGCGGTTTCAATGGTTCCGTGACCGGTCAGCATCAAAACTTCCGTCAGCGGTTTTAATTTTTTTATCGCCCCTAATGCCTCGATGCCATCCATCCCCGGCATCTGAACGTCCAAAATTGTCACATCAAAATTGTATTCTTTCAATATTTCTAAAGCCTCGTCGCCGCTATAGGCTTCCGTAACATGAAAGCCTCTGGTCCTAAGGCGCTCGGCCAGTGTCTCTACAAATTCTTTTTCGTCATCCACTAAAAGTATTCTTATTTTCATACCTACCCCCTGATCTTGATAATTAATGCGCATTGCTCATAAGGACCGCCTTTGCTGTCTCAGTAACGCCTTCCGGAAATCCTACCACATTATACAGAAGCATAAAACCCAATACCCATGTGATGGCAAGACAAATGACCCAGAGAACAAACCCGTATTTGACAAAGTCAATGGGGCTGATCATTCGTTGACCGGTATCGGGATATACACCAAGACCGTAAACAATGGCATTGTTCGGGGTTCCTACGATCAGAAAATGAGCATAAGACGTGGCAAAGGCCGTGGCAAGTCCGATGGCCCAGGGCTCACCTTGAACGCCGCTCATAATACCCATGGGAACGGCAATCGGCCCTAAAAGCGCGGTGGTCCCTGCATCAGACATAAAATTGGTCATCAGACCTGAAAAAGAACTCATCCCGATCCAAAGCCCCAGACCTTTCCCGAAACCTATGGCTGCCAAGCCGCCCAGAAAAATTTGCGCCAGCCAGAGGGCGGCACCCGTCTCCTTTAAAAGTGCGCCAAGGGTGAGGGCACCACAATACATAAACCAGGCGTCCCAGGATATGCCGCCTAAAATTTTTCTCCAATCTGCAATTTTAAACACAACCGGAATGACCAAGGCGAGCAAGGCCGGCCCCCCAAGGCCGAGATCGTGCCCGCCGACGATCCAGAGAAACAGTATCAGAAGCATCATACCGAATGCTACTTTTTCGGCATAACTCATGGGGCCCATTTTTTTAGTCTCTTCCTTTATGGCCAAAAGACCGGGCGTCAGGTTTTTTGTTTTGACCTTTCTAAATACAAATAACATATATGCGGCCACTGCCAGACCCAGCACCGGGGTCAGCGGAAGACCGTACATCATCCACCGACCGAAACTCATGGGAACGTTATACTCGGACCAGAACCCCATCATAATCACATTTCGTCCGCCGGCTGCGGGCGAGCCGACACCGCCGACATTCAAGGCAAAACAAAGCGCAAACAGCAAAAGTTTTGCCAGTTGAGGATCATGTTCGATAACGCCTTCATTTTTGTTGGCCGAAACCGCCCCCATATAGACCGCAGCCATCACCGGCGCCATGAAGGCCGCCATGGCATGGGCGGATATAAAGGAACCCAAAACGGACATGGAAACACACAAGACGACAATGGGCACCACAAAACCCCTGGTCCACCCTAATATCCATGTGGCAAGCCGTTTATGTAATCCCACGCCGATCACCGTCACCCCCATGGCCAAAACACCCAACAGAAACAGCGGTGCATCTCCGGCAAAGGTCTGTCCGATCATTTTCATGGGCAATAATTTGAAAAAATAAGCAAAAACCGGCATCAATATCCCCACCAGACCGATGGGAAGTGCCTCGGTTGCAAAATATATGATGGCCATGGGAATCATGGCGAGAACGAGCTTCGCCTTCCATGCCGCGTGGGCAACATCATGGGCGACATGCCATTCAATCAGTCTTTCCGCAATTTTCTGTTTTTCCACAAGCTCAATCAGACTCTGAGGTGTTGGAATAATAAACCCGATGATCACAAAACAGGCTGCTCCAACAATGAGCCAAAGCATTTTGTTTGAAAGCAGCCCTGGTTTTTTTGAATTATCCATTTCCATGTTGTCATGTTCCATTGACGATCCTCCGTTAAATTCTGCAGTTCTTCACTCTTTCACAAAGCAATTTGAACACATCCACGAGCCTCAAGATGCCGACGATCTCCGAGTCTTTTGTAACAAGAAGAGACTGATGATGACCGAGAATAAG
>JBFESJ010000184.1:0-7281 GCA_041548585.1 Desulfobacterales bacterium
AAATAAAAAGTATTTATATTTTTCATATTGACATTGACAAATCAATCAGATAATTGTTTTAAGGCTTTTTTAAGATAAGAAAGGTATAGGCAGAACGCCATAAAAATAATTAAAGTAAAAAGGAGGTTATGAATGGCAACAGTCGAGTATATGGGAAAAACATTTACCGTAGATGAAGACGGCTTTATCGACAGCTATGAAAATTGGTGCCAAGAGTGGGTGCAGTGGGTAAAGCATCAAGAAGGAATTGAAGAATTAAATGAAGAGCACGAAAAGGTGATTAAGGTTCTCCAGGAATACTATGAAAAAAATGGGATTGCTCCCATGGTTCGAATCCTCTCAAAAGTAACCGGTTTTAAACTGAAACATATTTATGAACTGTTCCCCTCTGGCCCCGGTAAGGGAGCATGTAAGATGGCCGGCCTTCCGAAGCCCACAGGATGTGTCTAATTTAAAAAGGCCAAAATTGGTTCACACCATTTTAACAAAAAAAGCTCTGCATTTAAAGCAGGGCTTTTTTTGTGTAATGGAGAGATGATATGATTTGTACAGTAAAATCGAAAAACCAGACGGAATTGATAGATATTACTTCCAAAATTCAGGATATGGTTGTTTCTGCTGGGATCGGCCAGGGATTCTGTATGCTTTATGTCCCACATACAACTGCTGCAATAACAATTAACGAAAGTGCTGATCCAAGCGTCAAGGATGACATTCTGATGATTATCAACGATATCATTCCCTGGAAGGCAGGATATCGTCATCTGGAAGGAAATTCACCGGCTCATATCAAATCGACGATTGTCGGGCCTTCAGAGCTGATTGCCATAGAAAATGATCGACTGGTACTGGGTACGTGGCAGGGAATATTCTTTTGTGAATTTGACGGCCCTCGTACCAGAAAGGTCCATGTACGTTTGATAAAAGAAAAATTTCAAGGGTAACCCATGCCACAAATAGATGAAATTGACCGTGCGATACTGAACCGGATTCAATCCGACTTTCCCATAACGACGCGCCCCTATCTTTCAATTGCTGAAAATCTCAATCTTTCCGAAGAAAACGTTATCAAAAGACTTAAACGGCTTAAGAAAAAAGGGATTATCCGCCGGATCGGCGGCAATTTTGCACCTGAAAAATTAGGATTTGTCAGTACCCTCTGTGCGGCAAAGGTTCCCCAAGACAAAATTGATAGTTTTGCCAGGGCCGTTAACCGTTATCCGGGAGTGACCCATAACTACCGGCGGGATAACAAGTATAACATCTGGTTCACCTTTATCGCTCCATCGATGAATGAAATAAAAGGCAACCTTGAAGATATCTCTCGGAAAACGGGAGTAAAGGGAATTATTAACCTCCCTGCAACAAAAATGTATAAAATCAAAGCACATTTCGATCTTTAGGGTTAATGACCCGGATCCATCATCCGATACCCAACAAAAAATAATACCAATTCAGTTATGCAAGATATCCGTATTGCGGCCGTGATTTTTCGTTCACTTGCGGGACAAGTCCGCCGTAATTTTGATGCCATGGTCCATTGGATAAAGAAATCAAAGAATGAAAGTGCCGATATCATATGTTTCCCTGAATTGAATATTACGGGCTACAGTAATCTCCAAGAGATTAAGAAAGCCGCAGAATCTGTTCCCGGGCCGATAACTCGGGATCTCTCAAATCTGGCCAAATTCGAAGGGATTGCCATTTTGGCGGGAATTGTTGAAAAGGATGAAAAAGGCCGGATTTTTTCCAGTCACCTGGTCATAAAACCGGACGGATTTGTGGGCGCCTATCGAAAGTTACACATCGCCCCTCCTGAACAGAAAATTTTCACACCCGGAAATACAATCCCCCTGTTTGAAACAAGTGGTGTAAAATTCGGCATACAGCTTTGTTATGATGCTCATTTTCCTGAACTCTCCACCCAAATGGCAATAAACGGCGCTGACCTGATTTTTATTCCTCATGCATCTCCAAGAGGAACACCTGAAGAAAAATACCGATCATGGATGCGCCATCTTACGGCAAGAGCCTTTGACAACAGCCTTTTTGTCGTCGCCTGCAATCAAACCGGGGAAAATGGGAAGGGACTTCATTTTCCGGGTATCGCGGCGATCATCGGACCATCTGGAGACGTTATTGAAAAGAACATTAGCAATGAGGAAAGCCTGGTTGTTGTGGATCTAAAATCCGAAGATCTGGACCGGGTTAGAGGGCATCGGATGCGATACTTTTTGCCCAACAGACGGCCTGAACTTTATGATCCCCCTAAATGATCACAAACGAAACGGGATAAATATTATTGGTTATAACCCCGATTGAACGCTGTGTTCAATCGGGGTTATTTTTATCCGTTATTTGAAAATAAGCGTGTTGCGGTTTGTATGCCTACCCGATAAAAAAAAGCGCTTGGACATTACAACCGCCCTTACAACTATCCGCACAGGCAGAGCTGACGACCCTTAAGGGCCAGGCTGCCATTTGGGGCAAATTCTCCAATCCTGCAGACAATTCGCTTCATCCCCCTGGTTAAAAGGGACCACCAGGCATCTGAAACATCAAAATGACCTGATTTGACGGTGATGATTTCAACCAGGTCTACTTTACTGTTTTGTTTGATGATTCTCAATTCTGAATCTGCATCCCAATCGGCAGGTTCTGTGCCCACAACATAAACAATTAATCCGGTTTTCATGACGCTCACCTCCTTTCATAATATTTTCAGCCCCGCCGAAGATGCTTGATACCCAAAAATAAAAAAGCCCTTCAATCTTAAAAAGATTGAAGGGCTGCACCCAGTTTTCTTGACCCTTTCTTGCTAAAACCACAACGCCCCGTCACAACGCGGAGGTGCAGTTATTTTTTTCAGGCAGGTCTTCTGACTTTCCCGCCTTTTTAGCGGCCTTCCCATTCCGGTGTATCGGAACAGTGACACATATTTGCTAAAAAGGTTCCCTTTTTTTAAAAGGGCGGGATCACAGCGGCGGGACCGCTCCCGACTTTCACGGGATTCCCTATTAAGCCCATACGGGCACCTGGTCAAATTTTTTAAAGGATACCGGGGGATCTGTCAAGTAATTTTCCATATTCGCTTATGCGTTATGATTTATTGCGAATATCAAATCGGTATTTACAATCCAACAAATTTATGGGTATAGTCTTGGGCAATTTAAGTTTGAAACAAATACCTCTGGAGAGAACAATGAATTCAAACATTCCGACCCGTGAACAGGCCTTTAACCTTTTAAAAAAATTCAACAAAAATGAAAGTCTTATAAAACACGCGCTGGCTGTGGAAGGTGTAATGCGATATTTTGCCCGAAAACGAGAAAAAGACGTAGAAAAATGGGGAGTTATCGGCCTGATCCACGACCTTGACTATGAACAGTTTCCAGAAGAACACTGCCGTAAAACCGAGGAGATTCTAAAGGAAAATGACTGGCCCCAAGAATACATCCGGGCGGTGGTCAGTCATGGCTGGGGCATTTGCTCGGATGTTAAGCCAAAAACAGAACTCGAAAAGGTACTTTATGCCATCGATGAACTTACCGGTTTGGTGGTAACAACGGCCCTTGTACGCCCTTCAAAAAGTGTTATGGACTTGAAAGCCAAATCCGTAAAAAAGAAATGGAAAGATAAACGGTTTGCAGCAGGAGTGGATCGATCCATCATTGAAAGGGGTGCTAAAATGCTGGATATGGAACTGACAGAACTCATCACGGATACAATTATGGGGATGCGGGACGTTGCCGAGGAGATCGGTCTAAAAGGAGCCGTTTAAAGAACAGACTTTTTCAATAAAAGATGGATTCGTACAAAGTTCCCTTTTCTGACTTTTTTACGAGACCATCATTTATTCACCGTTTGCGAAGATCGGCAATAGATTTTTTTATTTTCTGAATGAGAGGTCTTTTGATTTGAACTTTTAGATAAAGATCTCCGGATTTACCGCCGCCTTTCCCGTCCTCCCCCATTCCCGCAAGCCGTACTCGCTGCCCTTCCCGGACTCCCGGCGGTATCTTCACCACGAGTTTCTTGGATTTTTTTCGCAAAAAATACGCAAAAGGACCGCCCTGCTGTGCCTGCTCAGGGGTCAAGCGAATGACATCATCGAGATCCTTGCCGTTCTTTGCCATTTCAAACCCACCGATTTGTTTTAAAAAAAATCTGGAAAGTTTTCCAAGTTTGCCTGACGGGGGAAACTTGGGCTGACCGTATCCGCTTCTTTTAAATGGGCCGGTAAAAATAAATCCTCCGGCAAAAATACCGGGGCGTTTAAACTGAAAGGTTCGGTATTCCTGGCCGTAAAATTCCCTGAAAATATCATCAACCCCCCGGAATCCAAATGCTTTTGCCATTTCTTCAAAGACGTGATTGATGTCTGATCCACTAAAAATATCCTGTTCAGAGTAGGTGTTCCTAAACTGGTTATGGGCTGAAGCTCCAAACTGCTGTCTCAATGTATCGTATTCGCGTCTTTTCGTCGGGTCTGAAAGGACGGCGTAGGCTTCATTAACAGACTTCATTTCTTCAGAAGCTTCCGGATTCCCTTTGTTTCGGTCCGGATGATATTTAAAGGCCAGATGCCGATAGGCCTCTTTAATCTGCTTTGGGCCGGCCTCTTTTTCCACGCCTAATATCTGGTAATAATCTCTTTGTGACATAATATTGAAAATTCTTTTAGAAATCGGGAATTTTTATTCGTCAAATCGCTGCATGGATGATGCCTTTTTTCGAACCGTGTAATCACGCCAAAATCGGATAAACCTCGTGGTTAAGGGCTCATAAAGAAAGAACAGATTCCAAAGTGAAACTCCCCGGCCGCTCAATCACCCATATTCCTTACAGATACGAAACACAAGATCGCTAATAGATACTCGAAAAAACAATAACGAATAGCCGATGACACCGAATTGAGTTTTGAAGCAACCGGAGCTAAAGCTCAAGAACGTCTCCCGGTTTCATTACGGTAACTTTGGCCGAGGTTTCCTTTATCACTCTATCGGCCCAAGCATGCGGGTCCTGTTTAATCACATCAAATGTGTTATAGTGAATCGGAACCACTTGCTCAGGCTGGATGATTTTTACCGCTCGCAAGGCATCGTCCGGTCCCATCGTAAAGTTGTCGCCGATGGGTAAGATCGCCAAATCGATCCCTTCTTCGCCGATAAGCTTCATATCAAAGAAAAGGCCTGTGTCGCAGGCATGATAAACCTTTTTCCCTTGGATGTAAAATAAAAAACCACAAGGATTGCCGCCGTAAGTCCCATCCGGAAGTGCCGATCCGTGGTGGGCAATCGTTAATTTTACACGACCCCAAGGGTAATCGAAGCCGCCCCCGATATGCTGGGGATGAACATTTTCGATCCCCTGCTTTACGACCCAGTTTTGAATTTCAAAATTCGAGATCACGGTTGCCCCGGTTCTCTTTGCAATGTCTAACGTGTCCCCGAGATGGTCGCCGTGCCCGTGCGAAACAAGAATATAATCCGCTTCAACCTCATCGGCTTGAACTGGACACAATGGATTGCCGGTTATAAAGGGATCGGTCAGCAACCTTGTCTTATCCGCTTCAATTAAAAAACATGCATGTCCATACCACGTCATTTTTACTGCCATTTGGAACCTCCTTGGTGAACTACCCCACAACAAACTGACGGGGTTTCTCAAATCGGTTCATTCCGATTCTTTCGAAGCAAACTTCGGAAAAAACCCTATTGAGATCAAAAATATTGTATCCGAGCTAAACCCAACCAAAAAGATATATGATGGTTGCTGTTTGGCGCTTTTAAAAGCGCTGGTTTCAAAGGATCTTCAAATATAATTCTATTTTTACCATAATACCCGTTTCATGTAAAACATCATCTCAAATTTCGATCCCGGCTAAAACGGTATTCAATTCTCAACGAGATGTTGTCCAAACAAAAATCTCTCTGATCGTTCTTTGTAACGTTTCTAGTGCATAAACTTTGAGTAATTAAAAGAAGTGCGATTTTAAATGGTTGAATCGCCAGGCCAGCCTCGGGAATCGCTTTGAGCGAGTCTTCATTCATCTAAAATCGTTTCAAAACCGTTGAAAATAGATTTGGAGAACAGCCCCGCTGACGACTGAATACCGCTTAAGGCAAGAATATCTAATGCCGATAATGTTTTTAAGAGAGTACAAAATTTGAGCAATAATAAATTTAATGGAATAATTATGTAGTTAAAATAATGTTTACATTTTTTTCAAATTTTTCAAGTCTAACCGGACTTCCCCTTAAGACCTATTCGGTACAGTGCCTTTTGGATAGACTAACTCCGGGTGTGGACAACATCCACTATGATGTTCATCTGAGTCCGGTTTTCTGTAATTCAATCCGCAAATTGGTTCGCCAACTTTTTCTAAAACATGCCAAAGTTAAGAAAGTCCTGGATATTGATGAAACATCGAGTCTGGCCATTGAAAGAGATGCGTTCAAACATCTTTGCCGTGATCTATTATACGCTGCAGTAATTCAAGCGAAATCTGCTTCAGAAACCCAAATCGATCTTTTGGCTCAGATCGCCACTATTAAAAAGTTAACAGAAGAAATTCCTTACCAGTATAATATTTTGATAGAGGATCTTAACGATATTGCTCGAAAATATGAAATAGCATCCAGTGAAGGGTTAAGCAGGTATATTAACATAAAAGAAAAAATATCTAAGATACAGCGAAATAAGAAATCCATTTTACTTGATGTTGCTGCAGAGCTGTTCCGGTATCTGATAGACGTTCAACAGGAACACATTAAAGAGCGGCGTGAGTCGATTTTAGGACCAGAAACACTTCTTCCCGATGATGTCTTTTCCAATCCCATAATCCATGTTGAGAATCCTTTCGAAGATCTATTTATGATGGATGAATATGTATTGATCAGCCATCGTTTTGAAGATCCTGACAGTTATGCAAACTTGTTGTTCTTGATTAGAAGCCTTTTAAGAAAAATTCTTTTAAAAATTTTCTTAAAAGATTCTTCTGCAGTGGGCGGATCTGTTAAGAAAGCAAAAATGGCCCAACAGGCACAAGGAAAATCTGCAAAATATTATCAGGATAACCGCTACGATGAAATAGATATATGGTTAAAACATGTTGATAACATCGATATGTTGTTTAATAGTTTCAAATCCAGAGAGCGTTATAACTTACTAAAAAAACAAAAAGGAACAAAAAAGGATGTCGAAAATCTCAAGAAACTGGCTAAAAACCAAGAAAAACGATTAAACTTTTTCTATAAAAAATTTGAAAAGACAGGCCTT
>JBFESJ010000185.1:0-7264 GCA_041548585.1 Desulfobacterales bacterium
ACGAACGATTTCAGCCTGCATATTTTTCTTGATTTCTTCGATGACCACCGGTTCGGCAAATTTGGACAACACAAACAACAGAATAATGGCACCGAACCCGCAACAGATGCAATCAAGAAAGGAAAGGCTGAAAATGTCTATGTCTCGTCTGCGTTTTTTCATAATATATAAATGACAAATAGAATGCGGCGTCTCGGCGAATTGAAATTAATAATTTTTTCCGTTATTCCAACGCGCCAGCACACCACGACTCCAAAAGTTGATGTTTTGAATAAATAAAGTCGAGGCTCTTTTCAAATGACGTTTAAAGTCATGTCATCTAAAAATGCCTTTACGGCCAGCTTTTAGAGGGACAGAAAAAAGATCCTTTGGTTTTTCTGGCCAGACGCCAATAGGCGTCAGCGGCCAGCGGATCCCCCTCCATGGGATACAGTATAATGTTCACCGGTACCTGTCTCGGCAGGTTTGGAATTGCTTCATTAAACAGACTGATCCGTTTTTTGCTGGTTACTCTTGTTCTCCATGGCTTGCTGCTCCCCATGGTCGGCAAACCGTCGGAAAGTAAAAATATATTGTCCGGAGCCGGTTTCATCTCATCGATGGATTTGATCGCATTCAACAAACTGGTTCCTTTCTCCGGAACTACACGGTGCATACTGTTTGCAATACGGTTTAATGGGTCTGCCGCCCCGGCATCCAGCCAGATTCCTTTAGATCCTTCAAGCAGTGGGCGCGCGGTTTCGTTAAATGTGTATATTTGAAATTTACTGGTCAACGGAAGTTGGGTGATCAGCCAGTCGATGGTTTTCACCACCTGCCGCCACTTGGGAGCGCTTATTTTTTGGGTATTTTTTGAATTGCGCCGACGAATAACCCCTACAATGGTTTCATCCAGCATGCTGGCAGAAGCGTCCACCAGAATAAAGATGCGTTTACCGCCCATTTTCAAATCGGTGAGGTACTGGCGATCCCCATGGCCGGGAAACGGGAGCAACCTGGAACCCAGTTCATCTTTTGTTTTTGCACCGGCTTTTAATCGCCGGAGCTCCTCTTCCAGTGATTTTAAATCGGTTTTCAGTTTATTGGTGTGTGTTTTGGCTGCCAGGGTTTTGTTGTCCCTATCCGCCAGTTCTATCTTTTTTTCATTTAGTATTTTTATAATTTCACGGGATCGCCCCTGGGTCGCCACCAGTTCGGTATCGGTTTCAGAAAGGATGTTTCGGGCCTCAACCAGTTTCTTTTTTCCGTCCAATACCTGTTCTTCCAGTTTGCTTACTTCAGCACGCAAATCCGACGTCACAGCATTCCGTTGAGCGGCGCTTTTGGCGTTTACCAGGACAAATAAAAGAATGATCGCCCCTAACCCGCAACAAATGCAATCAATGAAAGATAAGCTGAAAACATTTAACTTTCTACGGTTCATCGGTATCCATGCACGAAATGAGTCGGAGGGTTTCTTTGGATATTCCCAGACGAACGATTTGGCCAAGCTCCAGTGTAGTACTCCCGTCGATTTGTCGGTCGTCTACGAACGTTCCCTGACGACTGAAGTCGGTTAAAACAAACATTCCGGCATTACGTTGAATAGAGCAATGCTTTTTGGAAACACCGGATGAAGGGGCCTGAACACGAATACCCTTACCGAACGGATAAGGATCGGTGCCGATGAAAAGCGGTTTTTCGGAGAGCGGATAGGCCACGTCACGATAGAGTATGTGTGTGGGGCTAATGTTACCGGGAGTATCATGGGGGATCGTCCGTGAAGTTTGCGGTTCTGCCTTTTGCCAGGGACGACTGGTGAAAAAAAAGGCTCCGTCCGCGGAATGCTCATCGGCCAACTGGCTCCAAAGTCGCAAAACCCCCAGAGCAGCGGCTCCGGCCTCGAGTTCCAAGATTTCACAATTATCTATTTTTGAAAGTTTATCTTTCAATCCTGGCAGACCGGCGATTCTATGGGTCATCTGAAGGATCACCGAGGAATGGTTATTATTGTCATTGTGAAATTTTTCAATGAAACGGCAGATTCCATCATATATCGTCTCGCTCTTTTGTCTCAAGACTTCACGGAGCAGCGTCGTATGATACCGATGTTTTCCATGTGATATCTCGAACATAAAGGAAGACTGGCGTTTAAAGAATTTAAGAGCCGTGGGTAGGCGGTTATATAACTCCTGTTCGGTTGCAGCCTGATGAAGGGGGTCGAATCTTGTGGTACGCACAAATTCTTCGGCAATGGTTTCCACCCAGCTCCGATATAGCTGCTCAAGGCTAATTTCTTCGAATGATACTGAATTTTCCAGGGTCAGATACTCACCCTGATGAAGATAAGAAATCTCAAACCGGTGTAAATGGATGTCCAGGTGCAGCAGTGTTGCGTCGGGATAAGAATGGCAGGATGCAGCGATTGGCAGGGATACAAAGCCTTTAACAGGTATCGACAGTTCCTGAGCCATCCCCAGAATGAGTCCCAACTGTTCGCGGCCATAAAAATCGGGAACAGCAATGATCATCTCGTCGCCATGAAGTTTAACGTTTTTCCAGATGGAGGACAAATGGGCACTGGCGATCTCAGCATGATTCTGCGCATACCGGTTCTTCTTTTCCAGGGGTTTCGTGCTCAATTGATCCCAGAACCTGTTGATGATCTGAAGCGGAAACAGGTGTGCCTTGTCTGCCGCAGGTTTTCCCACGAGCAGACGTTTTTTTTCAGGTATTGCAATCCCCGGGCTTTCTTGGTTCTGTCCGTCGACTTCCAAGAGCCTCACTGGCGTGTCTCCGGCAACTAATATTCCAGCATCGCTGAGTTCAAGTCCGAGAAACGTCATTTAAGCACCCCGTCAGGTGGGTTTTTGGGTTGTAAATGAATGCCCAACCGGGAATGGTATATTTGGGTTTAAAACAAAAACGAGACCACTGTATTGGGTCGAAAGATGCCATTTCTGGATGGGCATTCATTGTGTGTGCAAATGTCTCGTCAATTTGTCCTCACAGTACGCTTCGGTTTCCAATACATATCTTTCCTGAAGCAGTTGCAACTGGTGCAGCATGAACATGAGAACAATGCTGATAAGAAGCGCGATCAGGGTGGAGTTAAACGCCACTCCCAGACTGCGGGTAACACCGAAAATCTCTCCTTCAATGGCCAGATGCGCCAGCCCAAGTGCATCTCCAATACCCCTTACAGTGCCGATAAATCCGATAGAGGGAATGGCCCAGGCAATATATCTTATCATAGACAATTCAGATTCCAGCCGTTCGCCCTCGGTAGCGCAGTAGGCATGGCTGGCATCCGCGACATCCTGAACATTTCGGGTGGAGCTGAATCTCTGCAAGCCCGCAAGCAATGCTCTCGGAAGCAATGCGTTCCGTTGATACATCGGCAATGCTTGGATCTCTCGGGACAGTTCCCGGGTATCTTCAGGCAAAATACGCACGCCCTCGGCCAGTGGAATCCAGTCTCTTTGTAGCAAGGTCCGATGTCTTATGGTGGTGACAGCTTTAAACGTCATAATGGCCAGCGCCCAGAACATGAGAACAAAACACGCTTCCTGCTCATAATCGCGAATCAACACATAGAACGATCGTTCAATGGTTTGCGTCTTGTCTTTTTCGAGCATTACGGCCTGCTGGGTCAAGATGGCATCGGCATTTGGACGGATGATCCCGACATAAGCGGCATGGACGAAAATGATAATCAAAATAAGAGAAAAGAGCTGGTAGATAAACTCCGTAGATATCGGCAATGTTTTTTTCATAACAAATTCTCAACGTTTGTTTTACTAATTTAGATGCCGGAAAAAAATCAATTTATTTCAAATATCGTAAGGGAAATCCACCCCCTGATCTGCCGGAATCGTTTCTGATGGTTCGAACGGTTTTATCTGTTTGGTGTTTTTTTGGGCATTTTTATCTATTATCAAGGTCTTCGGTTTGGTCTCGTTTTCATCGATTTTTTTAGCTCCATCGACGGTAACACCATTCGACGTTTTCTTTTTGTCATTTTGGGAAATATTTACGAATGATTCATACGCTGTTTCTACATTTTGTACGTGCAATCCGTTTAAACCGACCAAGGATCTTTTCGTATCGTTTGCCACACATGTTCCTTTCGGGAAAAAAAACAGCCAAAATGAAGCAATTATGACGATATACTTGTTAAACATATTTATTTAAGATACCTGCAAATCCGGAAACCGACATCTTCACGTTTGTCACGAGCGTAACTGCGATATGCCAACCTTAAAGTGTTAATGCTTCCGTGCTTCCAGCTGGAACCCCGGATCACGTGGTGTTTACCGTCTTTTGGCCCGACCGGATCCACATACGTCTTTTCGGGAGCATAGCTGTAAATTGAATAATAGTCGTGACACCATTCCGCTACATTACCACCTGTATCATACAGGCTCAGCCCGTTGGGTTTAAATTTTCCCGGAGGAGCCGTTGCAGCATAATTATCATTGTACCCTTCAAGAACGCTCGGGAGCAAGTCTTTTGCGGATTGATCTGCATAATTCCCCGATAATTGCCTGGGAGGAAATGTGTTGCCCCATGGATATTTCAAGAATGCCTGCTGGTTGGTAAACCGGGCACAGTATTCCCACTCCGCTTCGGTCGGCAGACGGTAACCGGTATTCAGCGGTTCGACGGCAACCAGCTTTTCCCCTTTTTTAATATAGGCGCGTGGCAGTGACTCCTGAGCGCTCAGCCAGTTGCAGAACAGCGCAGCCTGTTCCCAGGTGATTCGAACCGCGGGCTGAGCAGAATTGTTCAGACTCTGTGATTTAAAAAGGCCGGAATTGTGTTGGGCCATGAATTCCTTGAATGCTTTGTTAGATACTTCTTTAAGGCCCATGTAAAACGGCCGTGTTAGTTTGACCTTTCTAAGGGTCTCGTTAGATTTACGTCCCTGTTCTCTGCGTGAAGATCCCATGGTGTAGGGTCCTGGCTGGATTAATTTCAATTTGTAGCCTGTTTTGGTGGTAATCACCAACGGTTCAGTTTCTTTTGACGCTTCCTTTTTCTTCAGCGTAACTTTCAATTGTTTTGGAAATCCGGGTTGGGGTGTGATGCGGGTTCGAAAGGGATGGTAGCCTTTTTTATTGAATTCCAGTTTATGTTCAACGGCGATCAGATTTAATTTTTTCGGAACAACGCCCCATGATTTGCCGTTCATTATTAGTTCGGAGTCTGGCGGTTCAACCCACAGGCGGACGATGCCTCGTCTGGGTTTTAAATTCACATTGAGCTGTTTTGATGTAGCCGATACAACTTGTACGTTACGGTTTGTTTTTTCATAACCGGCCTTTGAAAATTGAATGACGTGATCTTTATGCGGAGAAAGATCGATCACCAGCGGGGTTTGACCCATAAATGTTCCGCCAATCACTACATTCGCTCCGGCGGGTTTCGTTTTGATCTTTAATTTTCCGTCTGCCGGCTGGAGTCGTATATCTTTTATTTCCTGGGACTCATTCGGCTTGACGACCAAGCGATGTTCCCAGGTTTTAAAGAGATCGGTACTGATTGTAAGTATGTACGTGCCGGCCGGCAGTTGAATGTTCAAAGGCGTTTTCCCGAATGATTTTCCATCGATCTGCACGGTTGCACCGTGGGGTGCGGAACTTATCGTGACATCTGACCATCCGGGAAGCAGCGCCAGGTTAAACTCCTGAAGTTTTTCGCACCCGAGCACATTCACATCCGTCAGCGTGTTCTGGTAATTTTCAGCACGAATTTCAAGCCTGTGCAAACCGGGCGTTATCTCGAGATTCTCAACAGGGGTGTTTCCGACCTCGGTACCATCGACATATACCTGTGCGCCTATAATGTTATTTTCTGTATCACCCGAATCATATGCTTGGACCATCAGGCGACCGGGACGTTTTTGCATCTTTAGACGCAGGTTCTGGCGTTTTTTATCGCTGACCCAAAATGTATGGTCAAGGGGGAAAAAACATTCTTTGAGAGCCTCCAGTGAGTATTTCCCGGGACGCATCAAGTAATAGCTACCGATTTTCGGCGTCAGGATACTCCCTGAAAACACGATACGTTCCGGAACCGGTTCGATGTCTATCACTACCTGCCGAGCGGTGAAGACAAACCAAGTCGAGATAGAAAGAAAAATCAGGACGATTCCAATGAGAACGCCGATAACCCATTTAAAAATGATAAACGGCTTTGGTCTTCTGTATGGTGGCTTGGACCGAAAGGATATCGGTTCGATTTTTATTGGCGTTTTCTCTCCACGGTTGTCTTGGATTATGTCTGCCAATGTCACACCTTAATGTTACAAATTATGGATACGCGCAACGATTTCTGGCCGGGTTTCACGGTGATTTTCAGCCGGACATCCTGGTATCCGTTGCGTGAGCCGACCACTGTATACGTACCGGGTCTTAACGATAATTCGCGAGTGGTAAATTTGCCGAGTTTTCCGACTTTATAAACGGCGATTTCCGTAAGGTTATCGGACTTGATCATCACTTTAACGGGAGTTCTGGCAAGATCCACCAAGGTTTTTAGCTCGTTTAATCGGGCGTTAAAATGTGGACCTTTTTGTTCCAGTTTCTCGGCCTCCTTGATCAAAAGTATTGCATTTTCAAGCTGCTGGTCCGATTCCATAACACCGGGTTTTTCAAGAAAAAACATCATCCGCTTGGCAATCCGAATGTGTTGTAAAGAGTGTTTTTTACCTTGTACAGCAAAACTGATATTGGGATCAATTTTTAAGACGGCAAGATAAGATTTGAGAGCCTGTTCCCAGTCTTCAGTCTGTTCAGCAGTTATTGCTTTTTGATGCAGTTTTTCAATTTTATCCAGCCGGATTGCCGAATCAACCTGTAACAGAGCGTTCTGTACTTCGCGTGAATCGGGGCGGAACGATTTTGCCTTCAATAGCTTGGTCCTGGCAGAATGATAATTGCCATTGTGATATGCCGTCAACCCCTCCGATATGAGTTTCTGAAACTGTTCACCAACAATCTGTTCTTTCACCCGATTCAAAGCTTTTTGAGCTTTTTGGGATTCAGGGTCTAACTTCAGGGCTTCCTGGTAATCGGTGTGGGCAAAAGCAAGGCGATTGTTTTTCTCGTGGTTTTCGGCCGATTCTATCAGACGGTTCACCGCATCAATCTTCTCAGCCCTTTCCAAGTATCGCTGGGCCGACGTATTCGACGGTTCGACCTTTAAGGCTGTATGGAATTTTTGTCGAGCAATGTCACCCTCACCATTTTCAAGAGCCTTTTGACCTTCCTTGAGCAGCTTC
>JBFESJ010000186.1:0-7114 GCA_041548585.1 Desulfobacterales bacterium
AAAAGGTCACTATGATGAAAAAAAATAAACAGACCCTTCTGGTGGCACTTGGCGGTAACGCCCTGATTCGAAAAGGTCAGAAAGGCACCGTAGACGAACAGTTCGAAAATCTAAAAATTCCCATTCGACAGATTGCCAAGCTTTCCAGAAAATACAGGATCATCATCACCCATGGAAACGGACCCCAGGTGGGCAACCTCATGCTGAAACAGGAAAGCTGTGATTCGGTTCCGAAACTGCCGTTAGAAATCCTGGTTGCGCAGACTCAGGGGCAAATCGGTTACATGATCGAATCGACCCTGGATACGGAATTGATGCATCTTGGGGATGACACCGAGCATTACTTCGTTAGCCTCTTAAGCTATGTGGTTGTGGATAAAAACGATCCGGCATTTTTAAACCCGTCGAAACCTGTTGGACCCGCCTTCACAAAGGCAAAGGCACAGGCCCTTCCCTATCCGACCCGAAAAACCTCAAAAGGATACCGGCGGGTTGTGGCCTCTCCCATGCCGGTCACCATTGTAGAAAAACGGGAAATTAAAAAACTCATTGATATGAACTTTATCGTAATCTGCTGTGGTGGAGGAGGAATACCGGTTATTCGTGAAGGGCGAAGTTTTAGCGGGGTGGATGCGGTCATTGACAAGGACCTTGCCAGCGCAAAACTGGCAGAAGAAGTGGGTGTTGATATTTTTCTGATTGCCACCGATGTAGAAGGCGCTGCGCTGAATTATGGAACAAAGAATCAAAAGTTCCTCAGATCTTTGACCCTCAAGCAGGCCGCCCGATTTTTAAAAGAAGGTCATTTCCCTCCCGGCTCCATGGGGCCTAAAATCGAAGCAGTGATCCAGTTTGTTCAAAAATCCGGCAAAAGAGCCATCATCGCCTCCATTCAGGATATTGAGAGCGCCGTTAAAGGAGAGTCAGGAACTGAAATTAACGACGCTTAACCCTGACAAACCGGTTGTAGAAAAAGTGATCCAATATTTAGGATTTAATACGCCGTTTTTTTTTAACCCTATCAAATTCTTCACAAATCCTGAGCCGGATAAACCCGAACCAAAACAAAATTTTTATCACGAAAGCACGAAATTTTAAAAACACGAAAAAGAATATTTTTTTATTTCGTGCTTTCGTCTTTTCGAGTTTTCGTGATTGTTTTTAAATTTTTGTCACAAAAAACACAAAAACAGCTTTTAACCGCCGAATTCAATCAAGCAAATGAATGAATTTATGGTTGGCTTTGGGGAACGGATATTGATCGATTTCCCGGAGGGTAATCCATCGAAAATCGACCGGACCTTTGAGTTTTACTTCACCGGACACATATCGGCAGGAGAAGACTTCCATCAGAATTTTAAAGTGCGTGTATGCATGTTTTACCTGTGCAATATGCCCGGTGACCGCCACGCTCAGATTCACTTCTTCCTTAATTTCTCTGGCACAGGCCTGCTCAGGACTTTCATGTTTTCCGACTTTGCCGCCAGGAAATTCCCATAATCCGCCCAACAACCCTTCAGGTTTACGGCGCGTAATCAGCATATGGTTGTTTTTATATACAACTCCGACAGCGATATTGTACAGGGGCGTTTTTGGCGTCTTTATACGTTTCGGGAATTGACCTACACGATCCGTTTGGTTGGCACGGCATCGGGAACGGACCGGGCAATGATTGCAATCGGGATTTTTGGGTTTGCAGACCGTAGCCCCCAACTCCATCAATGCCTGATTGAAAATACCCGGGAACCGATGATCAAGCAGACCATCGGCAGCTTTTTTAAAGGTTTTATATGAAGAAGATTTATTTACCGGTTCTGAAATTTCATAGAACCGGGACAGCACACGTTTGACATTACCGTCCACAACGGCATACGGCTGATTGAAGGCGATGCTCAGAACGGCGGCTGCGATGTAATCTCCTACCCCGGGCAATTCCCGAAGCGTCTCCCAGCTGTCGGGGAATTTACCGGCGTGTTGTTCGAGGATAACCTTTGCCGCTCGATGCATGTTGCGTGCCCGGGCATAATACCCCAACCCTTCCCAGGCCTTTAGAACCTTTTGCAAATTCCTATTTGCCAGCGCTTTGACGTCCGGAAAGTCACGTAAAAAATTTTGATAATAGGGTAGAACCGTTTTGATCTGGGTTTGCTGAAGCATCACCTCCGAAACCCATATCCGGTAGGGGTCATCGGTTTCACGCCAGGGCAACTGGCGATGATGCCGGCTATACCATTGGATAAGCAAATTTCGAGTTCTTTGGTTCTCTTTTGAAGACATCAGTATCTTTTGCTTTAGGTGTCTATTCAATAACGGGCTATTGCCCAAATCACTTTTCACCGGTTCTGAACCGCTTTATTTTGTTGGACGGTCTGGTCAACGGTTGACGGAGGGGATGAAAAAGGCGAGTCTTTCACTGAATTAAATACGCTTAAACCTCAATTGAGCGAAAGTCGAGGACGCCCCAGATTCAAGACATCAAGGGTGAAGCCGTAGTCGTCTGCTGCGAACCCTTGATAATGAAGGAGATAGGGTATCATCGGCTTTCCTGAAAGGTAAACAAAATGGGGTTTTTTTATAAATTTATATCTCATGTATATAAGGGTCAAGAAAATTCATCCGAATCTATTAAAATGCTAAGTAAATCAAATAAAAAATATATTTCCCCATTTTGTTTACGATCAATTGAGGTTAATAATTTTATATATATTTGAACATGGCAAAGTACAAATCTCCCAGAGTCGGATTTCCGGTTTTTACAAATCCATGCTTTTTATAAAAAATTTCCGTGCGAGGGAATTTGGGGACCTCGACTTCGATTTGATTGAGACCCATCTGTTTTAGCCGTTCCTCACAATGGTTATATAAAAGTGAACCATATCCTTTTCGGCAGTATTCGGTTCTGACCTGTATGGTTTTTATGACAAATTTCATCCCCCTTCGAACGACGAATGCACACCCAATTAGGTCATCCTCATCGTTCGAAAGCGTCACCAGGTAGCCTCTGCGCATTTCTTCCTGAATTTTTTCAGGGATTGCAAAGGCATTCAATCGTTCCATTTCAGCGGGAGTATACTCCCCCTGATTGACGTCCTGAGTATTCTGTCTGATCAGCGTTGCAACCCTTTCCGCTTCCGTCTCACTCAGAGGTTCTGTCTGGCCTTGTAGATTGTCTGTGACATCGATTTTCATGTTGAATTAGTTGATTTTTAAAAACCACCGGTTTCACATGCCTGTCATCCTCGATCCGAGACATTAAATAAATGATAAAAAGAGCATTATGTCAATAATTTATATTCAAATTTAAAACTGATGTCATCGAATTAGATAACGCCTTATGAATTCCAAAAACTGTTATGGTGTGAATAAAACGTATGTGTTAAGAAACCATAAAAATTACAACGCATAAAAATAGCCGATTTTGGCATATGCCAAAATCGGCTAAGTATTTGAAATGGCGGAGAGAGAGGGATTCGAACCCTCGGTGGAAGTTTCCCCCCACACTCGCTTAGCAGGCGAGCGCCTTCAGCCGACTCGGCCATCTCTCCGTTCATCGATAAATGGTTAAATGGCGGAGGGAGTAGGATTCGAACCCACGGAGCTTTTACACTCAACGGTTTTCAAGACCGCCGCTTTCAACCACTCAGCCATCCCTCCGATGCCATAAACAATTTATTTAACATTTTGGAGATTTGAGGTCAATATTTTTCTATTGTGAGTTGACATCACCCGTTTTTTATGATTTTCGATAAATCAATTGTAGAATCGTTGTATTTAAAGGAGATACAGAATGAAACAAAAATACATTATTTCTAAAACCGATGAAAAAACCGGCCTTATCATCAGAGAATACGCCGAACTGGACAAAGAAATATTTTCTCTTTTGTGTGAGGAAACATTTGAAGATGAGGCCGTAAAATCGGCCATCGAAAAAGGCAAGGACGCACTTATTAAAACATTAAGGACTCAAAATCTGTTTCCACTTGGCATATATGCCGAAGCGATCGCTGCGGCCGTGACACAGATGTATGAATCCGCTGATGATCAGCCTGTTGAACTGCTCTTTAACGATATTGATCTTTTGACAAAAACAAAAGAAGAGGAAAAGCCGCGGCCTCTGGATGAAATTGAAGAGGATACGGTGGAAATCGACGATCTGCTGGACGAAGACGTTCCCGAAGAAGATTTTGATGAAAAAAGCGATATTAAAAATTTACCCTATTCATTGAAAATTTCAGAAGATGACGCTTCTGGTATCGACGATGACGATTAGATTAAGTTTTTAAAACACCTTCGAGTTCCATACTTGATTCCGATATAAAACAGGTTGAGACCTAAACCTAGTTGATAATACATACGTAAATTAATACGCCGTTTTTTTAAACTCCCTTCAGCCCCGCTAAAACGGTATCTACGCTTCGCTCCGACAAACTATGGGAAATGCGCTCGCTGTTGCAGTTCAATACCATTTAAAAAAGCGACATCAACCCTGGCTTGCTATATACCCTAATATTTGACGGTTTTGTAAAAAGTCCATTTGTTCAATCCGTGAGTTTATTTGGGTTTGCTGCTCGTAAATACAAGTTTTTTCCTAATAATAAACTTAGGTGATTGTAAAAGATCTGACACCATAATATAGTGGTGTCATGGACAGGAATGCACCGGCTGCACCGAAACCTTGCTTCGGCCTTCGCACCCGTCTCTGGAACATCTCATTTTAGATCTTATTTCTCTTGATTACCACGAAACATTAAATGTTGGCGCCGGCCATCAGGCTGAGGCGGCTCTTGAACACTCTGTTGAAGAAAACGCAGGCAAGTTCATTTTGGTTGTGGAGGGGTCCGCACCTTTAAAGGATGGGGGTATCTACTGTAAAATAGGGGGGAGACCTTTCGTAGATATTGTAAAACAGACCGCTGCAAAAGCAGCAGCCGTCGTTGCCATCGGGTCCTGTGCCGCCTGGGGAGGAGTTCAGTCATCGGCGCCCAATCCCACCGGTGCAACCGGTATCCCCGAGGTTCTGAAAGGAACGACCGTTGTGACCATCCCCGGCTGCCCGCCCAATGCGTACAATTTCCTTTCAACGGTCCTTCATTTTCTGACATTCGGCAAACTTCCGGCCCTGGATGAAAAAGGAAGGCCGAAGTTTGCGTACGGCCGCCTGATTCATGAAAACTGTGAACGAAGGCCCCTTTTTGATGCCGGTCGATTTGCAGACCAATTTGGTGATGAAGGGCATCGCCAAGGCTACTGTCTGTATAAGCTGGGCTGTAAATGGCCCATGACCCATGCCAATTGTCCCTCAATTCTTTTCTCCGATGTGGGCGCCGGCGCCAGGCCGATGTCCTGGGAATCGCCGCCATTACCGAGAATCTGCCCCGGAATATTACCCTGTTCGGCATTGAGCCCAAACGGCTTTCCACAGGACTGAGTCTATCAACCGAAGTCGCCCGGAATTTAAGCCGGCTGGTTGACATGGTGGCTGCCGAATTAAAGGATATCGGTGTTGAGGTTCAAGCGAAAAACAGATAAATCAAGTTTCGCACCCTTAATGTTCAGCAACGCCAATAAAGTGTAGCAGGCAGGGAAAATTATGGGGATTCTATATTAGGTGTCGAGTTGTTTTTATTTGTTAAATCGCTCCATGGATAATGCTTTTTTTTCAGAACATGTAAACTCATGGTCAAAGGATCGTAAAGAAATAACAGAATCCAATATAATAACAATGAGTTCATCTTGAAACAAACGACTTCTATTCAAGAAATGTTTCGGCATGCGCCTGTTTTTTCTAACGATCCCTAAACCACTCAAAAAGTACACGCTTTTTAAAAAAGATTATCCATTCCGCTCTCCGAGACGGAGGTTGATGTATATGTGTTGTAGGCGTTCACGAGGTGTGCTTCTCGTTTAACGATACTGGCGGAGTGGCTTCGTCATTTCAATGATTTAGCAGTGGGGGAGACCGCGGCTCCCGCATGGTTTTCGCGGGAGAACGCGGAGGGGGCAGGAATGCCACCATTGCTAAGTCATTGAAATGACCAGTCACGTAGACACCAGAGTGAAACGAAAGAGTATACCCCGTGAACATGTACATATGGTTTTTCAATAAAAACACCCCGCCCCCCTGATCTATATAGAAATTCAAACTTTCCGGCTTGAATGACGCTGAAACATCTGATACTTTAGCTTGACCTACTGGTCAGACAAAGGTCTTTTAACAATGTGCCTGGCAATACCATCAAAAATTGTAAAAATTGAAAATAATGTGGGAACCATCGACGTTGACGGCGTTAGAAGAGAAGCCAGCCTGCTTCTGGTCGAAAATCCCAAAGTCGGAGATTACGTTATTGTGCATGCCGGTTTTGCCATCAATAAAATCCACGAAGAAGATGCTCTGGAATCCTTGAAACTACTCAGAGAAGCAGCCTCGTTGATTTTTGATAATGATAAACAGAAGTAAAAACCGGGTCTGGAGGACATGTCTTTGGTTATCTCAGAGGGAATTTTTTTTGTTGAAAGTTCTTTGACTTATAGAAATTCCAAATAACAAGTCCCAAATATCAAACAAATGCCAATGACCAGACTTTTCAAGACTAAATAAAATGCCTATCAAACACCTGCATGAATACCGAGATCCCGAGCTTTCCCGGAAAATCATCGAACAGATAAAAAAAACAAGTCAAAAAAATATTCGCCTGATGGAGGTCTGCGGCACACACACCACGTCGATTTTCAGAAACGGTATCCGGTCCTTATTGCCGGAGACCATTTCGCTGCTTTCCGGCCCTGGATGCCCGGTGTGTGTTACCGCCCAAAATGAGGTCGATGCCTTTATCGAACTGGCCAAACTCGATGACGTCATTGTCGCCACATTCGGAGATCTGATAAAAGTTCCCGGAGCTGATTCATCCCTTCAAAATGAACAGGCAAAAGGCAGGGATGTCCGCGTGGTGTATTCGACATTCGATGCAATTGAAATTGCAAAAAAGAATCCGGATAAAAACGTCATTTTTTTAGGTGTGGGATTTGAAACCACAGCCCCGACCATCGCTGCATCGATACTGGCAGCCCGTGACTTAAACCTGAACAACTATTTTGTCATGAGTGCTCACAAACT
>JBFESJ010000187.1:0-7085 GCA_041548585.1 Desulfobacterales bacterium
AGCATGATCGTAATCCAGGCAGTAAATACAAAGATTAGATATGGCGGCACCCATTTGATCAGATTATCGTAAGGGATTCCCGTGATTCCGGAGGCGACAAACAGATCCAGGCCGAACGGCGGCGTGATAAAGCCGATGGACAGACCCACGATAAACGTGACGCCCCAATGAATCGGGTTCATGCCGATGGATACGGCAATGGGGGCCAGGATCGGGGCCAGAATGATGCACACGGATATGGATTCCATGATGGCGCCGGCCAGGACAATGCTGAGCATCATGGCGCCGATCATCAGAATACGGATTCCAAAAGAATGGACAAAGTCAGAGACAACATCATGAACGCCCAAGATGGAAAAGACCTGCTGCAACACAATGGAAACCGAAACCACCGGCGCCAGCAACCCGTTGACCCGTCCGCTGGAAAGAAATATGGTCGGAATGTCCTTGAGCTTAATTTCACGGGTCAGCAGCACCCCGGCAAGCAGGCAGTACGCAGCGGCAATGCCGGAGGCTTCTGTGGGTGAAGAAATACCGCCATATACAATTATCAGAATAAGGGCCACGGCGATAATCCCGAGCTTGGCATTCCAGATCGAACGTACAACTTCTTTCGTTATAAAGGGTTCCGGCCGCCCCCAGTCATACTTGCGGCACCAGAATCGGGCGGCACCCATTAACGCGCAACTGACCAAAAGCCCGGGGATGACTCCCGCTTTGAAAAGGTCCAGAACACTCAAATTTACCGTGAAACCGTAGACGATCATCAAGATGCTGGGCGGTATCAAGATCCCCACGATCCCTCCGGCCGCCACGGTAGTTGCAGCAAATTCATCGTTATAGCCCTGTTCTTTCAGCTCAGGGATCATGATTCTTCCGATGGTCGCCACGGTGGCGGAGTTGGAGCCGGAAATGGCGGAAAATAAGCTGCAGGTGGCAACCGCAGCCATGGCCAGCCCCCCTCTGAGCGGGGCCAATACCCGTCGCGCCATTATGGATAATTTTTTGGCGATGCCACCGGCACCGATAAGGTCTCCGGTCAGAATAAACAGCGGCATTGCCAGTAGTGCATAGCTGCTGATGCCCTGGTAGGATGTAATCCCGATGTTCTGGATGGTAAAGTCGATAGCGATCGAGGCCATTGTGGCCCAGAAGGCCACACACAAAAAAATCGGCACACCAACGATAAATAAAAATCCTGTGATTATAGAAATAATCCAAATTGCTACATCTTCCGGTATTCCGAACATTCTTCCCCCAACAAAATTTGGTTTGGGTAAGGTTTATTCCATCGTCACCGTTGGATTCATTTTCAGCGGTTCATTGCGAATGTAATCTTTGATATCTTGTATTGCGCACTGGATGACTCGGAAAACCAAAACCGTAAACGAAACGGGGATACACGCCGGAACCACCCATTTCGGTATGGTTTCCGTGCCGTATATCAATGCCCCGACTTCATGCAGTCGAATAATCTGAAGCATAGAATAGTAGGATGCAACAATCGCGAAGGCGATCCAGAGCGAATAATCGAGCATCAGAAGACATAGCTGCACGCCACGCGGCAGTCTGTTTCGTAACGCCGCCAGCCGGAGATGCGCCCGTTCCTTGACGTTCCAGGAGCACCCCAGCCAGGAAAACCATACAAACAAGGCGATACAGACATAAACCGCCCAGTGAAACGAGGTGCGGAAGACAAAACGTTGCACCACCCCGATGGCCATAATCGCCATCATTAAAAAGTACATCGGGAAAATCAGGACATTTTCTATATGTTCATCAAGCCAGTGTAAGATCTTTTTTGCCATTGGCTTCACCATGTCTTGGATAAATTTTCAGACTGAGTCATCAAAAGGGCCGAAAGCGACCGCCTTCTTTAATAACGAAGCGATCGCTTTTGGCTTTTAGAACGAAATCAGGTCTTTTTCTTGGTGCTTTTTACATAATAGCCTTTGCCGCGTTTCCATTCTCCGTCTTTCCACCAGGGAGGATTGGGCTTCCACCAGCGATGGGGCGCAACGTCCATGGCATAGGCGCCCCGGGGAACTTCACGGGCAATGGCATACATCTTTTCAAAGATATCGCCCCGTCCGTATAGTCCGGTTTGCTTCTTCATCTGCCCGGCCCACGCATCAGGATTATACTTGGGTGAAATGAGCTTCTCCAGCTTATCCATTTCCTCGTCGGACCAGATGACGTTGACAATATCGTTTCGCCAGTGCTCGCTGCCTACCGGCGGGTTTTCAAGATCTGCGCCGGCCCTGATCGCAATGGAGGCTTCCTCCTTGCCGAGAACACCGACCTGCGTCAGATAGGCCGATTCCATGATGTCTTCCTGGAGCCGCTCGGGCATTTTTCGAAGCTTTTTAAGGTTCATGCCGGTAACCCAGTTGCCCGAGCAGTATTTGAGGTACAGAAATTGCCCGGTATATTCCGTGAAATGGATCATGCTGAAGGGAATCTCCCAGGCTTCGGCGCCTTCGATAGCCCCCTGCCTGACCGCATCCACAACTTCCTCAAAAGAGATCGCCACCGGATTGACGCCCATCAGTCTCATGCTGATCAGGCCGAAATAGGTGCCGGTGGTTCGGATCTTGGCACCGGTCGCCCGGAGCTTATCCAAGGAGTCAAGAATGGGCTCGCCCTTTCCGAACTTCCGTTTGCTCATGAAAAAGCCTCGGAGCCCATAGTCCCCGAACAGCATCTCCAGACCGTAGAGTCTGCGCATGGGCTCCCGAAAGAGATCCTCGCTCCGGTGATCGAAAGCAAAAGAATACAGGGCGGCCCGGTTCGGCCAGAGGGCGCCCCAATCCAGATTGAGCAAATACGGACAGATGGTCGATGAATTCTGGGTGGAAGCCACGTAAAAGTCGATGATTCCCTGGACACACTTTTCAGCACAGGTCATTTCACCGCAAATGGAGTTCGAACCAAGATGTTCGATGCGAATTTCGCCGTCCGTTCGTTCTTCAACTTCCCGGACAAAGTCGACCGTTCCGATCTTGGCGACCCACAGGGTATCGATACTGTGCCCGGCAGCTCCATAACGGAACTTGAACTTCGGTTTAACCTTGTAGCGTGCTTTCTGGATGTCTTTTGCCTTTTGGGCCAGCATATGGGCGTCCGGGTTGATTCCGGCATCGGCAAAGCTCTGCCAGGCAAACAACGTCGAAGTGACGCCGAACGCCATGGCAATCCGCGAGAAATCTCTGCGTGAAAGCGGCGTTTCCAAGAAAGACGATTTTTCTTTCTTTTTCTTATCCTTTTCCTGCATGGTGTTCCTCCTTTTTTATATGGGGTTGCCGACTAAAGGTCATAGATAACTTCTCGCTTTCTATGCACGCAGCTGAACTCATCCGTCATCTAATAAACCAACAAACAACAACCACAAATTCATCTTGTCCCGGCTTTGCGCTTGACCGAATGAGGTGAACTCATTACCAGTGACACAGATCAACCGGCAAACCGGTTCATCTGCCGGAATCATTTGAAGGACCAGGTTCAATGATTAATCCGGAAGCTGGCTGCGCAATGCCTTGGCTTTAGGGACGGCGCTGGCGGCATCGTAAGCCCAGCCGTCCGCACCGATCTCATCGGCGAAATCCTGCTTAACCGGTGCACCACCTACCATCACTTTCACCGAGTCTCTGAGTCCCTCCTTTTCCAGCGCCTCGAGCACATCGGGCATGACATCCATGGTGTTGGACAGCAGCGCGGAAAGCCCGACGATATGAGGCTTGTCCTCTTTTACAGCTTCCACAATATCTTCCGTCGGTACATCCGGACCCATATTCCGAACTTCAAAACCTGCGGTCTCAAACATGGTGCCCACCAGTTCCAGGCCGATGTCGTGGACATCCCCTTCCACGGTTGCCAGCACGGCTTTTCCGAAACCTCCCCCCGTACCTTCCACCAGCAGCGGCTTGAGAATCACCATGGCCCTCTTCATGGATTCTGACGACAGCAGCATCTCCGGAATGAATTTCTCCCCCCTTTCAAAAGCGTCACCGGTGGCCCGGAGGCCCTCGACAAGCCCTTTATCCAGAATTTCGGAAGCCGTCTGACCTTCATCCAGAGCTTGTTTAACCAGTTCAACGATCTTACTTTCTTCTCCGTCGAATATGGCATTTTTGATGTCACTTAGGATACCCATTTCATTCCTCTCCTTTTTACGGTCTATTTGTACTGACCGTATTTTCTGGCGGCATAGACCATAGCGTCGCGATTGGCATAAGAAGAGCCCTTGACATCCCAGCAGTTCGTACCCAGAATACATCGAAAATCGGAAGCTTCGACCGTTTCGATAACTGCCTTGGACTCTTTCTCGATGTCTTCCGGTTTTCCTCTTTTCATGGTTGTGGCATACGAAACGGGAGTTTGACCGTCGATGGTGGTTTTGGTGGCCGCGCCGACGTTACCGTTAATTGCTTTCACTCGCGAAAGTCCCTTTTCATTGGTTTCGACTGCCTTTTGCGTGCACAGTTCAATATCCATGGGACCTAAGAAATAACAATCCGCTTGATTCTGGTAGATCAAATCCAGGCGATCATGCCAGTTGCCGCAGGGATGAAAGGTGATGTTCATGCCGGTTTCTCTTCGGATGGCTTCGATGAACTTTCGCTCGAAAGGCTGGGTCAGTTTATCGTAGTGGTCTCTGGAAATGCAGTCACCGGAAGAGACGGGATCGTTGACCCAGACGCAGTCAGCTCCGGCTTCCCAGGCCGCGATAACCATCTGGAGCCATCCGTCCAGCGCCAATTCCATCAGTTCCACCGCCCAGTCAGGGTCTCTGGCGACGATCAAAAACCACTCTTTAAATCCGGTTAGGCAGGCAACGGTCCGGGAAGGACAACTCCCCCAGGTCATGATGGGCACATGCTGGGTGCCACGACCGCGTTTGATCAACTCTTCTTTAAGGCGGCTGACCACATAGAGCACTTTGGGCAGGTTGCCGTCTTTGCGGGGATCGAGTTTCCATTTTGCCTTTTTCATGTCCTCTTTGGTCTTGATGAGGGGTTCGGCAATCTGGGGCACATCGTTTTCCGGATATTTGAGTTTAGCACCTATGGCCTCCTCTACAGGCCCCATCATGTCATAGTCGATGACACAGTCATATTGAAACCGCTCCTGGGCCAGAATCTGCCCCTTGACATACAGGTCCGGGTCATCCCAGGCCTGTTTAAAGGTGACGCCGATGTGCTCTAAAGCAGCCCATCTGGGATAGAAATGAACCGGTACACGGTCCCTTTTTTCTCCATTGAGCGATGCCATCATCCTTTCATACGGGGTCACTTCCTGAGTGTTGCTGTATAGGTAATAACTCATTGGTTCTCCTCCTTAAAACGAATAAAAGATTAATACGTATAAATACCTTATTTAAATGATGTTCATAAAACGGGTAACTTATTGCATAAAAATATTTTCGATGTTTCCCACCCACCTTAAAGTAAAGATCCGACCCCGAAGGGGCCGGCTTTGGTTCCACCCCATAGGAGTTCAGTATAAATTTCACCTCAAACAGATGGAGTGTTGGAATAATGGAGTACTGGAGTATTGGGTAAAAAAGCGGAATTCTGCCGGATTTGATTCAAGACAGAACTCATGATGCTTAAGAGTCTGGCAATATTCCATATCCCATCATTCCATTACTCGTTTTCATGATCCTCAGGCAGAGCCAAATATCTCTGACCCCCGCAATGCGGGATCTTCGACGGTCCCTGAGGACCAGGATTTCTATGCTGCATTAAAGCGGTCAACGGAGATAATTTGAAAAAATATAAATATTTCAAAGATAAGGTATATCAAAATCTATGCCAATTCTTACCCGTATTTTTTAATTATCCATTATCGTGCAGAAAATAGGTATCCACGGAGATATTTAACTTGTTAACACTTTGAAAACTTACGTTTGAGGCTAATAATTTTCCATTTTGGAATACCATTAATTCCGAATTGGATTTTTTCAGGATGGAGGTGTGCCAAAAACCACTAGGGATTCAGCACCGCGATGCAGGTAAATAGCATAAACGAAAGCAGCAAGAGTATGCCGGCAATCAATACCTTTAGTCTGCCCCGCTTGCCTTTGTCGATAAAAGGAACCAAAACGAGCACCAAAACAGCCGTCAGCGGTATAACCGTTGTACCGATTATGATTTGCTTTCCGGGAAAGTAACTAATGAGTTGATACAGCCAGAGAAAATACCACTCCGGCTTAGGGCTAAACGGTGTGGAAAAATCAATTTGGCGGCCGATGGCCGGCGGGTATAGCAAGGCGAGGGTAACGATCAACTCGATAATTAAAAAGATCACCAAAAGGATTTCAATGAGGTAATCGGGGTAAAAGTCCTTTTTTCGATTCACGCTACAAACCTCCTTTTACACCCTGCTGCTTTACCAGATGGAAATGTGCCCACAATAACAGACACATGAATAGCGGGATATAGAGAACATGGATGGCATAAAATCGAATCAGGGTAGCACTGGTGATGTCTTCGCCGCCCCGCAGGAAATAGCAAAGATAAGGACCCAGTAACGGCACGGTTCGCGCCATGGAGGTGCCGACTTCAGTGGCCCAGTACGCCTTCTGATCCCAGGGTAACAAATATCCGGTGAAACCAGAGGCGAATGCCAGAATCAGGGTTAACGATCCTGCGATCCAGTTGAGCTCGCGGGGATGACGATAGGCTTTATAAACAAAGACCCTGATGGTATGAAGAACAATCGCCACAATAAATAGATTGGCTGACCATTTGTGAAATGACCGGATAAACCAGCCGAAGCGCACCTCATTATTGATGCGTAAAATACTGGCAAATGCTTCGTTCTCCGAAGGTACATAATAAATGGCAAGCATCAAACCACTGATAAAAAGCATGATAAAAAGCGCAAATGCAATTCCACCCAAACAAAAGAAATAATTAACCCCTTCCGGAATGCGGCGATACAGGAATCTGCGGTGCGGCTTTTTTATTCCGAAGTTACGATCGAGCCACTCAAAGAAATTTCCCATATCATCTTCCTCATACCCTTATACCGATATGTACATTCTGGTGTTCAATTTTCAAAGGCATTCGGTTCATAGGGTC
>JBFESJ010000188.1:0-7067 GCA_041548585.1 Desulfobacterales bacterium
AGATGATCTCTTTTTCTATCCTGTCAGTGGCTTTTTTTGTGATTTTTTTAAGCGAAAAAGATGTTTGATCCAATGAATACTCGTTTTTAAAGTCTAGAAAGACATCAACAATCGAGCTCCCCTCAAGGACCTGTATTTTCGCTGCCTTTTTATATTAAGGCCGCTGATTTTGTAAAGGAGTGTATTATAACTGATTTTTAATATTTTACTTGCCTTTGTACGGTTCCAATTTGTTATATCAAGGACAGATGAGATGATCTCTTTTTCTATCCTGTCAGTGGCTTTTTTTGTGATTTTTTTAAGCGAAAAAGATGTTTGATCCAATGAATACTCGTTTTTAAAGTCTAGAAAGACATCAACAATCGAGCTCCCATTAAGGACGTGTTGTTCTGACATTGATTTAGCGACAGATCGACGATTTAAATACAGATCGTCAATAATTTCTTCCCAATTACCGAAAACCCTAAAACAGCTTAGAATATTCTGAAGCTCTCTGACATTTCCGGGCCAGTTGTATGCTTTCAGCTTTTCCATAGTATCAGGGTCGGGTTTTGAAATCTTCTTTCCGCTGAGCTCAGAAGCATATTCTTCTATAAAATAGTCAATTAACGGTGGTATGTCTTCAGGTCTTTTGCGAAGCGGGGGAATATATATTTTAATGATATTGAAACGATAGTAAAGGTCTTCTCTGAAAAGTCCTTGTTTTACTTTCTTTTCAAGTTCTTGATTGGTAGCTGCTATAACCCATGCATCTGATCTTACCTCTCTTTCTGAGCCAAGTGGCGAAAACTCTCCGCTTTGAAGAACATGAAGAAGCTTGGATTGAAGTGAAGGGGACATATCCCCGATTTCATCTAAGAAGATAACCCCTTGATGAGCCAGTTCGAATTTTCCACGCTTATTTCGTTCAGCACCCGTAAAAGCGCCCTGCTCGAATCCAAAGAGTTCACTTTCAAGTAATCCGTCCGGCAATGCCGCACAATTAATCTTTATAAACGGCTTGTCTCTTCTTTGAGATTCATGGTAAAGGTTTTGCGCAACAACTTCTTTGCCGACACCAGTTTCCCCAGTGATGAGGACGTTTAGGCCTGTCTCTTTAACGTGTTCGATCAGGTCCCTGATTCTCTCGATGCTTTCGCTAATTCCAATTAATGGAGTTATCATGAATTCTTAATCCTGAACTTTGTGCTTTTTGGAAGAAATTATTTATTGTTTAATTGATTACTTTGTCAAGTTCAGAACGTTCAAATGGTTTTGACAAAAACTTATCCGCTGGGGTTCTGTAGCAAATGCTCTGGAATACTCACCCCATCCAGTTATAGATAGAATAATTTTTAATCATATCTTAAAGTTGTGTTTTTTGAGTGTCAAGTTAAATTATGTTTAATTTATATATAATTTGATTGAATTAGAATATATTGTAGTTTATTAAACTAAATTACCATATATTGTGCATCTGCAAATCAAGAAAGTGAGTAAAATTGAACCGTTCCATAATAAAATCTGTTTGGGAACCCCAGCCGTTTGTTCTAAAAGGAGGCCATATGAAAAAGAATGTATTGAATATATTGATGTTCAAGTGGTTCCTGCTGGTTGTAATAATGATCATTCCAGCGAAGATCGGTCAATGCATGGAAGGGGAAAAAGCTCAGAGCAGAATTAAGCTGCCCCAGCCGCAATATCGCAGCAACTTATCTGTAGAAACTTCATTGTTACAACGAAAGTCTGTCAGAAGCTATCTGGATGAGCCCTTATCGTTGGATGATATTTCACAACTGCTATGGGCCGCTCAGGGCATAACTCATTCCAGAGGTTTTAGAACAGCACCTTCTGCAGGAGCACTATACCCGCTTGAACTGTATATTGTCGTTGGAAACGTCGCAGAGGTTGCTGCTGGAATTTATAAATACAAACCCGAGCATCATGAACTGTTGAAAATTGTTGGTGGAGACAAAAGGACTGAGCTGTGCCGTGCTGCATTGAACCAGCGTGCTATAAAAAAGGCTCCGGCGGTCATCGTGTTTTGCGCTGTGTACTCCCGGACCACTTCTAAATATGGGCAAAGAGGCATAAGATATGTGTTTATTGAAACTGGACATTCGGCACAGAATGTTTGTTTACAGTCTGTTTCGTTGGGTCTGGGTACAGTCCCGATAGGTGCGTTCAGTGATGATCGAGTGAAAAAGATTGTACATTGTGAGACAGATGAAGATCCGCTGTATATAATGCCTGTTGGAAAGCTGAAATAAAATCGTGTAACGATTTTATGAAACTCCCGAAGGTCTACCTTTGGGATCTAATCCGCCACACAGCATAGGCGGATAAATCTCCACTGCGTTCCGACAAGCGGCGGGGAATTCAAATTTAAAATTGACCTTGTGAACGGATATCTAAAAGGAGTCAGACTATTTTTAACTAAAACGCAACAAATGAATTTGCGGGATTGCTGCTTCTGAAAAAGGCCACTTTTTTATTTGAATGAAGTATGGAAATTTGTTGTCAGGTGTTTATATCTTATTGTTGATTTTGACTTTAAAGTCAGGTATAGAGATTTTGAAATAATAGGATTAAGGGAGGATAGCATGCCCCAATGTGTTCTTCTGAATGCTGACTATACCTTTCTAAATATGGTAAACTGGAAACGGGCGATGTGCCTGATTTCAAAAGGAAAGGTACAGGTTTTAAGACATTCTGAGAAAATAGTCAGAACCGCAGAAGGCATTGCCATTAAAATTCCTGCTGTAATGCGCCTGATGAAGCTTATCAGGACCCTTTATATCAACAGAGTGCCTTTTAGTAAAAAAAATGTCCTGATCAGGGATGGATTCAGGTGTGCTTATTGTGGAAACCGTAAGGGAAAACTTACCATTGATCATATTACACCAAAATCAAGGGGTGGCAATACCACTTTTGAAAACTGTGTTTCTTCCTGTAAGTCGTGTAATAACAAAAAAGGCGGAAGGACGCCTTCGGAAGCTCGTATGTATCTCAAAGTTAAGGCATATCAGCCAACGATTGCGGAATTTTTAAGACTGAAAGTCAAAAAACTCGGTATTAACAAAGTGTTGAAAGATTTTGGGATATACTAAATCCGATTTTTCACATCTTTTACAAAATCATTTTTTTACAAAAAGCCCGAACGATATGTTGTTCGGGCTTTTTGTTAAGACCCTCCGGCAAAGTTTATATGCAGGCATGTATTTTCTTGACAGAAAACTGTTTTAAAAGTACCTTTCGAGATTTAAAACCTAAATATTATGCGTTTTTCCTGTAAAAAACTTTTTCTGTTTGAAGCTATCATTCTAAAGTTATATGAGCGGTTGGGGAGTTTTTGTTGTGAAGCTTTACGGATCATCCATGGAGCTGTTTGACGAAGGAAACTCCCCGAATCCTGAGTTATTTAAAATCCGGTTTTTGGAGGATATATGGACTATAAAAAAACACTCAACCTTCCCAATACGAAATTTCCCATGAAAGCCAGTCTGGCAAAACGGGAACCCGAGCAGTTGAAGTCGTGGGAGGGAAACCAATTATACGAAAAAATCAGAAAGGCTTCCAAAGATCGTGATTCATTTATCCTGCATGACGGTCCGCCCTATGCAAACGGCCATATTCATATTGGTACGGCGCTCAATAAAATCCTAAAGGATTTTATTGTCCGTTCACGGCAGATGGCCGGTTTTGATGCTGTTTATGTGCCGGGCTGGGATTGCCACGGACTTCCTGTTGAGCACAATGTTGAAAAAGAGCTGGGCGCCAGAAAATTAAAAATGTCCCAAGCCGAGATTCGCAGACTGTGCCGGGCATATGCTGAAAAATATATTGATATACAGCGGGAAGAATTTAAACGATTGGGCGTTATGGGTGAATGGGAAAATCCGTATTTAACGATGAATTACGCATATGAAGCAACGATTGCCCGTGAGTGCAATCAATTTGCGCTGGAAGGCAGTCTTTTTCGGAGTAAAAAACCGATATACTGGTGTTGTAGCTGTAAAACGGCCCTTGCTGAAGCAGAGATTGAATACCATGATGAATCATCACCGTCTATTTTTGTTAAATTTTTACTTCAGGATGATTTAAGTAAAGCGGTTCACGGTCTGGCCGGTAAAACGGTTTTTGTGGTTATTTGGACAACAACACCCTGGACCCTCCCGGCAAACCTTGCCATCGCCCTTCATCCAGATATTGTTTATTCTGCAGTAGATACCAAAAATGGTGAAGTTCTGATTCTGGCGAAGGAACTTGTAGAAGATTGTATGAAAACATTTGGATTTTCAGATTTCTCCATACTTGGTGGAATCACAGCTGACGCACTTGAAAAAAAGAGATGCCGCCACCCCATATATGACCGTGAATCACTCATCATTCTGGGATCTCATGTCACTCTTGAGGCCGGAACAGGTTGTGTTCATACTGCCCCCGGTCATGGACGTGAAGATTATGAAGTGGGGCTTTTGTATAATTTAGATGCGTATTCTCCGGTAGATGACAGTGGTTGTTTTACACAAGAAACCGGCCTTTTTAACGGTCAGTTTGTTTTCGAAGCCAATTCCAATATCGTTGCCAATTTGCAGGAGAATGGGGCACTGATTGCCCAGGGAAAAATGGAGCATTCTTATCCCCATTGCTGGCGATGCAAGAAGCCGGTTATTTTTCGGGCAACGCCCCAGTGGTTTATATCCATGGATAGAACAGGATTAAGAAAGAATGCCCTTAAGGAAATCGACAGGGTGACCTGGATTCCGCATTGGGGAAGAGAACGAATTTATGGCATGATTGAAAATCGTCCGGATTGGTGTGTTTCAAGACAGCGGGCCTGGGGCGTTCCCATCGCTATATTTTATTGCAAGAAATGCGAAGCCCTGTACCTAAATAGAGACATTATCGACCGTATCTACAAGTTGTTTGAAGCGCATGGTGCAGATATATGGTTTGAAAAAAATACCAAAGAATTACTTCCCGAAGATGCCTTATGTGAAACGTGTGGCGAGAAGACATTCATTAAAGAGGATGATATTTTGGATGTATGGTTTGATTCCGGCGTCAGCCATGCAGCGGTACTGGAAGAACGTTCGAATCTTAAATGGCCTGCCGATTTATATCTGGAAGGTAGTGACCAGCACAGAGGATGGTTTCACAGTTCACTTCTCACGGCGGTGGGAACAAGAGGAAGTGCACCCTATAAATCTGTATTGACCCACGGATTTGTTGTTGATGCACAAGGCAAAAAGATGTCCAAGTCGCTTGGTAATGTCGTGGCGCCGGAAGAGGTGATTAAAAAACATGGTGCTGAAATCCTCCGCCTCTGGGTATCTGCCTCTGATTATAGGGATGATATTCGTATTTCTGAAAATATCTTAAAGCAATTGAGCGATGCCTATAGGAGAATAAGAAATACCAGCCGTTTCTTGCTTGGCAACCTGTATGATTTTGATCCTGAAAAGAATATGGTTTCGTATGATATGATGGCTGAGCTAGACAGATTTGCCCTGCACAGACTTCAGGAGTTGGTTCAAAGAACACGCAGAGCCTATGATACTTATGAATTTCACATTATTTATCATGCGCTTTATAACTACTGCATCATTGATCTTTCTGCGTTTTACCTTGATATTCTCAAGGACCGGCTTTACACTTCGCCACCTGAATCCGAGGGAAGAAGAAGTGCACAAACCGTCATATACATTCTACTGGACACCCTGGCCAGGCTAATGGCACCGATACTTGCATTCACAGCAGAAGAAATCTGGAATTTCATGCCAAGGCAAAAAGAAAATTCGGAAAGTGTTCATCTGATGGCCCTGCCGGTCGTCAATGAAGCGTGGAAAGATGAACAATTGGCACAAAAATGGCGGCAGATTATTGAAGTTCGAGGCGAAGTTACAAAAGCACTTGAGGAGGCACGCGTATCAAAGCTCATCGGGCATTCCCTGGATGCGGCTGTTACCATCTACACAGATGATGATCTATACGATATTCTTGAAAAGCATAAAGAAGAGTTAAAAACCATATTTATCGTTTCGGAAGCTTCCCTGGTTAAAGGAGAGACACCTGAAGGAAGTTTTAGGAGCCTAGATATTGAAGGGTTGTCAATTCAGGTTAAACCTTCAGCGGGTGAAAAATGCGAACGGTGCTGGATACATGATATATCCGTTGGAGCCGATTCAGAACAGCCAACAATTTGCACTCGGTGTCAGGATGCACTAAAAGAATTGAAAACCGGAAATTTTTAAAGGAATAATTTAAAGGTGTGTTTGAGTTTCTTCGCTTCAGACGGATCAGGTCCCGAGTACGGCAAATATACAAAACTTGCCGTTATTTCCGGTTTAATAATTATATTTGACCAGATTACAAAGGTTTTAATTTTAAAAAATCTTCCCCTTCACCGTTCCATTACCGTTATACCTGGATTTTTCAGCATTACACATATTCACAATCCCGGTGGCGCTTTCGGGTTTATGGCCAATCAAAGTTCGAGTGTACGTAATTTACTTTTTCTTTTGCTCTCATCATTGGCCGTTTGCGTTATTTTTTACTTTTATAAAAACACACCCAGGACACATCCTTTTCTTGCCTCAGGGTTTGCCTTAATTTTCGGAGGGGCCATAGGCAATTTGATCGACAGAATTCGATTTGGAAAGGTTGTTGACTTTCTGGACTTTTACATTGGAACCTATCACTGGCCTGCTTTTAATGTCGCCGACAGTGCAATTACTGTTGGAATGATTGTTTTTGTATTTCACCTTCTCTTTAAAAAAATGCCGTAGAATAAAATACTCAAGTTTTATGCCTTTAAACTTGAATTCCCCGCAGTTTGCAGAGCGGGATGAATTCAAATAAAGTATAAGAACCTTTTTAAAGCGAAAGAGCGGTACCACAGCCCGGAGGGTTGTGGTAAAAATTCCGAAATACCCCGTAGCTTGTTGAAGTGAAGCGTAAATCCCGCTTTCGGGGCTGCGGGGATAGGAATTTTAGCCCGCCAGAGGCGGATAAACCTTTCGCTTACTTGTCCGCCTATGCTGTGTGGCGGATTAGATCCCGAAGGTAAACCTTCGGGAGTTTCA
>JBFESJ010000189.1:0-7030 GCA_041548585.1 Desulfobacterales bacterium
ATCATCCACTGAAAATAGTATCAATTAAAGGGTCTGGGAAAGATCTGTGTACAAGTCTTCCATTATGGTTTTTGCCCCCTTTGATGCCAAGAGATCTGCCAGTTCCACCCCGATGATTTCAGATGAATCCACCGGGCCTGACAGGGTGTCCTTAATCACGGTGATTCCGTCCAGTGTGGCAACAAGGCCGCAAAGCGTAAATGTGTTTTTCTCGATTTTCCCATGGGCGGCAATCGGCACCTGACAGCCCCCTTCCAGTCGATTTAAAAACGCACGTTCCCCCATGACAATCGCCTTGGTTTGTTGATGCTCAAGCGTGGCAACTATCGGTCCGACTTCCGCGTCATTTTGTCTGGTTTCCACGCAGAGGGCGCCTTGGCCGGCTGCCGGGAGCATGATTTTTTCATCCAGGTATTCTGTTATTCTGTTTTCAAGCCCGAGACGTTTTACACCTGCAGCGGCCAAGATGATGGCATCAAGGTTTTCGGTTTCAACCTTTTTAAGACGTGTATCAATGTTGCCTCTTAAAGGGGATATCACCAGATCCGGTCGGACATGAAGCAGTTGGGCGGATCGACGAAGACTACTGGTGCCGATACGGGCGTGTGGCTTGAGTTCAGATAAAGGCAACCCATTTTTTGATATAAGGACATCCATCGGAGATTCGCGCTTCGGTACTGCGCCAATGCACAGGCCTATCGGGATGTCCCCGGGCATATCTTTCATACTGTGTACCGCAAGGTCGATGTTACGTTGTAAAAGCGCATCCTCTATTTCTTTAACAAAAAGCCCTTTACCACCGACTTTGGCAAGAGGAACGTCGAGGATCTTGTCGCCTTTGGTCTTTATGATAACAAGTTCAAAAGAAAGGGAAGGATGTTTGGCGCTTAACGCCGACTTTGTCCAATTCGCCTGCCACAATGCAAGCTTGCTGCCGCGAGTGCCTATTTTAATTGTTTTACTCATTATTATTTATATGTCTTCGTTCTTCGTCTATACGGTTCTTGAATAACGGGCATTGTCTTGTTGCCGTTCAATGTAACCGTCAAAATTTATCGCGATGTTTCGTATCAACATTCTGCCCATGGGTGTTACTTTTAAAGATCTGTTCTCGATGACTAAAAGATCATCGGCGATCATCTCTTTGAGGTTGCCAAGCCCCCAGTCAAAGTAGGTTTCAAAGTCTATGCCGAATTCATTTTCGATGGATTTAAAATCGAGTTCAAAATCGCACATTAATTTTGTGATAACCCGCCTGCGTAATACATCGTCGTCGTTCAAATAGTACCCTCTGGCCGTCGGTAGAATATTTTTATTCAGTGAAGCCAGATATTTTTTCTCTTTCTTGTAGTTTTGGGCATAAATTCTTCCAAACTGGCTGATGCTCGTTGCACCCATGGCGTAAAGATCCGTACCCGCATTTGTACTGTAACCTTGAAAGTTTCTGTAGAGTTTTTTCTCTCTCAGTGCCACCGCAAGCTCATCATCCGGCTTGGCAAAGTGATCCATTCCGATGAAGACGTAACCCGCATCTGTCAGTTTTTCGATGGACATCTTTAGAATGTTGAGTTTTTCTTCGGCCGTGGGTAGGTCATCGGGCTTGATCAGCGCCTGATGCTTTTTAAGCCAGGGAACGTAGGCAAAGTTAAACAATGCAATTCTATCCGGATTGATATCGATAACCTTGTCCACCGTCTTTTCAAAGGTTTCAGCAGATTGAAAGGGAAGCCCGTACATGATATCGAGGTTAATGCTCTCAAATCCCATCTCTCTGACCCAGGCGACAACCTGTCGGGTCATGCCCTCCGGCTGGATCCGATTGACCGCTTTTTGAACCTTTTCGTTAAAATCCTGAACGCCCATACTGATTCTGTTGAACCCGCCGTTTCTCAAAGCGGCAAGATGTTCTCTGGTTAATTCCCTGGGATCGATTTCACAGCCGGTTTCAGCGTCCGGATTAAATTCGAAGTGGGTATTGATATAGGAACTCAGGTCGGTGATTTCATCGGGATTCAAATGTGTGGGGGTACCACCGCCCCAGTGAAGCTGAGCGACCTTTCTTTCTGATGACAGGCGGGAGCGTATCAGGTCAATCTCGAGCTTTAAATATTTAACATAGTTACTGATTCTATCCCTGTTTCGGGTTACGATCATATTGCAGCCGCAGAAATAACACAGCGTATCGCAAAAGGGCAGATGGAAATACAAAGACAAATCAGGCAAATTGTTTCCTTGATTTGTCTTCGCTATTTCATCGATATATTTTTCATGGGTAAACGATTCGTTAAAATGCGGCGCCGTTGGATAACTGGTGTATCGTGGCCCGGGTTTGTCATACTTTTTTATGAGTTCTACATCTATCTCAAACAAAATTTACCCCCATATCATGTTACGAAAGTGCAAATTGTCTTATTGAATCAATTTGCCACCGCCTTGTTCATTGACCCAGGGTTCTTTTCATCGCGGTGGTAAACAACGCTTTCCTCTTTGACAATGTTGACCAGTGCTTTAAGGTTTTCAGGCGGAATGTCCGGCAGTATGCCGTGGCCCAGATTGAAAACATGTCCGCTGCCATTGCCAAATGCGTTTAAAATCTTAAGGGCCTCCTGCTTAATTTTTTCATAATCGGCATAAAGAACCGTTGGATCAAGATTTCCTTGAAGCGCAACTTTATCCCCAAATTTTTCACGAATTTGTCCAATATCCATGGTCCAGTCCAAACCCAGAACATCAGCGCCACATTCAGCGAGTTGATCTAAACTGAAATGCACCCCTTTGGCAAAGACAATTAACGGTTCATCGTTTCGTTTTACCTGGGAAATTACTTTTGTGATATATTTCATGGAAAACGTTTCAAAATCATCTTTAGACAGAATTCCACCCCAGGTATCAAATATTTGAACGGCATTTACGCCGGCCTCAATCTTGGCGCTTAAATATGCCGAAACCGCATCGGCAATTTTGTTCAACATGCGATGGGCCAGTTTGGGATTACTGTAAATCATCTTTTTAACGGTTGAAAACGTCTTTGAGCCCTGGCCTTCAACCATGTAGGTTAATAATGTCCATGGCGATCCGCTGAAACCGATCAAAGGGACCCGTCCATTTAATTCATTTTTCGTCAATGAAACGGCATCGAGGACATATTTCAAATCATCGACAGGGTCGATATCCTTGAGAACTTTGGCGTCAGCTTCGTTTCTGATGGGGCTGGGGAATACCGGGCCCCGACCTTCATGCATTTCAAAGGGCATTCCCATTGCTTCGGGAATGACAAGGATATCGGAAAAAATAATGGCGGCATCAACTCCGATGATATCGATCGGCTGTAACGTTACTTCGGCTGCAAGTTCAGGCGTTTTACACATGGTAATGAAATCGAATTGTTGACGCACGGCGCGATACTCCGGCAAATAACGCCCGGCCTGGCGCATTACCCATATTGGCGTTCTTTCTACCGGCAGTTGCTTGCAGGCGCGCAAGAACAAATCATTTTGAAGATCAGCCATATCCACCTCCCATCATTTTCTTTCTCTGAGTGTTTGAAGTATTTGGTCCACGGATTGTCCATTGGGTGCCAACGCAAGCGGGTTCAATACCAAGAGTTCTTCCCATGCCTTGATAGCACCTTCAATATCTTTTAAGTCATGCATCAGCACGATGCCTTTATTGAAGCGGGCGGTCTCGTGTTTTGGATCAACCTCGATCGCCTTATCAAACGTTTTGACGGCTTCGGCCGGCCGACCGCTCCGGCGGTACATAATCCCTAAGTCCGTGATGACGTTTGCATTATTCGGATTTAATGCTAAGGATTTATTATAGGCTTCAATGGCTTTCTGATAATTGCTGGAGTCAAAATATAGATTTCCCAACGCCACCCATGCTGAGACATCATCAGGGTTTTGAGCGGTTATTTTCTCGAGCTTTAAAATTTTGACCGCGATGTCTGTGGAGACGTCCGGCCTTGCCGGTGTCGTCGGTGCCGGCATTGGTCTGGCTGATACCTGGGCGGGTTGGCTGGATCCCTTATAGACAGTAAAAACGACGCCACCGAAAAATCCAACGGAGAGGGCGACCAGGGCAACCATCGTCAGGGTTTGTTTTTTAACATAACCATCCAAATCGATGTTTTGTTTCTTCGACATGTTAACCATCCTTAAATTTGTTCTATTGATATATTTTGGGTCCTAATATCAGTTAATGCTAAGTTTTTCGGTATCCATACTTTTTATCTACCAGTTGAATGACCTGGTCGACGCTTAATTTCTCTTTGAGTTTGTTGCGAATAAACTCTTTTTCCTCCACCGCACCTCGAGGCATGTCACAGGTACATTCAACCAGAGGAAGTTCTCCGCAACCGCCGCAGGCGCAACTGAAATTAGAGGCGACCAGGCGAACCTGCTCCTCCAGGTCCCCAGTTGATGGAGGGGCGGATGTGAATTCATAAATTTCCCCTTTGCCTACGGTCATCGGAACCTGAACCGGGTAAAAGATCACCTTGGCCAGCAGGCCCATTGAAAAAATTATGGCGACAATCGCCACAATTTTCCAGATAGAGGATTCCGTCTGCCTATTGGTCGAACTCGACGTATGATGTTTATTTTTGCTTTTTTTTCCCATTTGAACACTCACTCTAAATATTATTTTTTGTTAAAAATTTCATTCCAAAAAACTCAACCCGATTCTACCAATCGGCCGTCATTAACCGCCAGTATCCTATCGGTATATCCGGCGCATTCATGGCTGTGAGTTACCATGATAATGGTCATATCTTCTGAATTGAGTCTTTGTAGTAATTCCATAATCTCACGGGTCGTCTTGGAATCGAGATTGCCAGTAGGCTCATCTGCCAAGAGAATCCGTGGTTGGTTGACAATGGCCCGTGCGATGGCCACTCTTTCTTTTTCTCCACCCGAGATTTGATTCGGCAACCGCTTATTCTTTCCCTGCAGGCCGACGCTGGTAAGCGCTTTTTCCGCCATGGCCTTTTTTATCCTGCCGGGCTTTTTTACGGTGGTCAAAGGGAGCATGACATTTTCTTCAACCGTCAGATACGGTATCAGGTGAAAGCTTTGAAAGACAAACCCTAAAAATTCCCTGCGGAAATCTGCTCTTTGATCCTGTCTTAGGTGGTAGACGTCGATGTCATCAACCCTTAAACTGCCTGACGTGGGGGCGTTCATGGCACCCATGATGGAGAGAAGAGTGGATTTGCCGGCTCCGGATTCACCCATTATAGCGACGAACTCGCCGGCTTCGATTTCAAAATTAATGTCGCTAATGGCTGTAACCGGGCCATGTCCATTCTGGTATAGTTTAACAAGATTTTCTGCGACGATATACGTCATGGCACCTCCTAAAGTGCTCTTAATGCTTCATTGGGATCGAGTCGCGCGGCCATAAGGGCCGGATAAACGCTTGAAACCAGTCCCACGGTTAACGCCAAGACAAAGGCGCTACCTGCCAGTTTAAAGTCTAAAGGCACCGAGACCGTCTGGCTGTCGAAAAAAAACCGAATAGCGATCTTAGCGGCGCCGATGCCGCCAAGATACCCCAATAAACCCGCCAATCCGGAAACAACTCCGGCCTCGATAAAAACGATTCTCATGACATGGCTTTTCCTGAAGCCGATGGCCCGGAAGATTCCAATCTCATCCGTTCGTTCTTTAATACTGCCCATCATGGTTACGAGCACTACCAAACTGCCGATGAGAAGGACGATGCCTGACACGCCGAATGAAAACTTTCTGAAATGGGCCAGAGTTTCCATGCGCCCCTTCACAACCTGCTGGATAGCCATCACTTTGGCGCCGGGCAAAACCTCGGAAATCTGTCTGACCATTTCAGTAATTGGGCAATCCTTACACAGCGCCGCCACCTCAGCCATGGAAACACGTCCCTGTTTGCCAAGAAGAGACTGGGCTGTGGAAAGGCGGGTAAAGACCATCTGATCGTCTTGGGAACCGGTAGACTTGAGTACGCCTGAAACAGTAAACGGATGGTTTTTTATCTCCACCGAGTCGCCAGCTTTGAGTTGCATCACCTGGGCAGCCTCACCGCCCAAAAGGACCCCGTCTTCTCCTGGAAGCGTTCCTGTCACCTGCCACCAGGGCTTCAAAATTTTTGACGCTTTGAAGTCGACCCCGGCCAACAGAGCCTTGTGCGTGTTCACTTGAATGACGCCCAAAACAATAGGTCCCATTGCCGCAACATTGGATGCATTTTTTATTGAACCGACTCGGGCCAGATCTGCTTGACGGATTTCTTCCATTTCAAATGAGACCCCCCCCAATGAAATTCCTCCATACGTGAGCGGAAGGTTTTCGGTTTTTGGGACAACCAGAATATTGGCACCGTATTTTTCCAGTTTTTCGTTAATGTCGCTGGTCATTGCCTCAACAAGGCTGATAACGGCGACCATGGTCATCACACCAATGACAAGTCCGGCAAGAATAAAGGCCGCCTTACTTTTGCGCCGCACCAGATTTTTTAAAGCAATTTCTTTTAATGTCATGGTGTTAAATCCTTCCCGAGAAATTGAAATATTGTTTTCCTTCCAGGATATCATTGATATAGATCACCAATTGATCACCTTCGATTTTCCGTTTCAGGGGGGCAGGATTGCATCCACCCTGAACCACATTGACGAGTACAGAAGCAAATCTTCGTCCGCAATTTCGGCAGACCATGACATCGCCATCCTGGTAGTATCCTTTCCCGGCCTTCCAGCAGACATCACAGGCATCAAAAGCGGCGCGGATGATACCGTCAGAACTCTTTAAAATGAAATACTTGATAGTGACATCTTTACCTTTGTAAACGTAGTGACGTGCCTTGTGGTCATCGAAAAGGCTTACAGGGTAGGTTACTTTGGACGCGGTACTGTTCATAGAAAAGCTTGATGTGTCATAGGAAGCTTTACTGTTACCGGAGTTGATCGCATAGTAAACGCCTCCCGCTATAAATACGACACTGAGGATGACGGCAATTAGAGGGAAGCGGCTTTTTTTATCGGTTCCCATAACAATCG
>JBFESJ010000190.1:0-7027 GCA_041548585.1 Desulfobacterales bacterium
AAAAAAAACTGGACTCGGAAAATATCGATGCTCTGGTCAAGGTCGCCCGGCAGGAACTCAGGCCGGCATATTTGGCTGCGGATATGGGGATCAGCGGCGCCAATTTTGCCATTGCCGAGTCCGGGGCGCTGGGTCTGGTGACCAATGAAGGAAATATGCGTCTGGTCACCACATTGCCCAAGGTGCATGTTGCCCTGGTGGGTTATGACAAGTTGATTCCGGATCTAAAAACGATGCTTCGCATCCTTAAGGTTCTTCCCAGAAACGCCACCGGTCAGGCGATTACCTCTTATGTCACTTGGATCAAAGGCGCTGTGGAATGCAGTGCTTCCCCCTCTAACCGAAAAATTATACATATTATATTCTTAGATAACGGGCGCCTTGCCCTTGCCAAAGATCCGGTCTTTTCAGAAGCCCTCAGGTGCATCCGCTGCGGCGCCTGTGCCAATGTTTGTCCGGTGTACAGCAAGGTTGGGGGACATAAATACGGGCATGTCTACATCGGTGCCATCGGCCTGATTTTGACCCTTTTTTACCACGGCAAAGAAAATGACCGGGCCATCGTACAAAACTGCCTCAACTGCCAGGCCTGCAAAGCGGTATGTCCCGTAGACATCGATCTTCCTCACCTGATTAAAAAGACCTATCGCGCGGTAATGGATCAGGACGGAAAAACGCCGGTAAAGAATTTGCTCCTTTCCAATGTCATGAAAAACCGGCGACTTTTTCATTTTATTTTGCGCCAGGCTTATCTGGCGCAAAAGCCGTTGGCCAAAAAAGCGTCTATGATCCGGCACCTTCCGCATTTTTTCGAAAAAGAACATGGATTTCGAAGCCTTCCGGTAATTACCAAGACCCCCTTTAGAGATCAATGGGAAAACGTGAGATTCCATGTGACAAATCCGAAATACACCGTCGCTCTTTTTTCCGGGTGCGGGGTTGATTTTATCTATCCTGAGCAGGCCAGGGCCTTACTGACATTACTTAAAGGAGAAAATGTTCAGATAGAATTTCCCATGAATCAAACCTGTTGCGGATTGCCTGCACTGATGGCCGGCGAAGAAGAAACCGCCCAAAACGTCGCTCTCCAGAACATAACAGCGATAATGACCGAACCTTACGATTATATACTCACGTTATGCGCTTCCTGCGCGTCCCATTTAAAACACAATTATGTTAAGATATTTAAGGATGTTTTACCAACGCCTGAAAACCTGACAGTATTTACGGATAAAATCATCGATTTCAGTTCATTTATGACACATGTGCTAAAGGTGTCTTCAGAGGCATTTAAGGCCTCCGGTGAAAAAGTCGCCTACCATTCTCCGTGTCATCTTTGTCGAGGGTTGCAGGTGGTTGAAGCGCCCCGAAAGCTCATCAAAATCGCAGGTTATCAATATGTACCGTCAAAAGACGAAGATGTCTGCTGCGGTTTCGGCGGCTCCTATTCGGTCGATTTCCCTGAGATATCCTCAGAAATTTTAAAAAAGAAACTCGATAATGTGGAAGCTACCGATGCCACAATTCTCGTAACCGACTGTCCGGGCTGTGTTTTGCAGCTTCGCGGGGGGATGGATAAACGGGGCGGAAAAGTTCAGGTCAAACACATTGCCGAAATTCTTGCTGATACATAGCAATGAGTTAATGATAATGGTTCGAAGAATTTTAAGAATACGAATATTTAACATCGAGGATTAAAAAGGTGAAAAAATGCGAAATGCCGTTATTTTATCAGGTATGAGAACGCCGGTGGGGTCTTTTGGCGGGGCTTTAAAAACGACTCCGGTTGTCGATTTAGGTGCCCTGGTGTTGAAAGAAACCCTGAAAAAAGCCGGCTTGAGACCCGTGGCAACAAAAGAATTGACCCGCTTTGAACCTAATTTTTTAAAAGGCAGCGGAATGGTGGAGCTGGAAAAACAATATTACGACTACGACGACTCTCTTCAGCCCGTACAGGTGGATGACGTCATTATCGGAAACGTGGTCGGGGCCGGGCAAGGCCAAAATGTGGCAAGACAGGCCATGATCAAGGCAGGCATCCCCAAAGAGACTCCCGCCTTTACCGTCAATAAGGTTTGCGCTTCGGGGATGCAGGCCGTGGCTTTGTCTGTGCAGGCGATTTGGTCCGGTGAAGCAGAGATTGTCTTGGCAGGCGGCATGGAAAATATGAGCCTTATCCCTTACGCCGTTCCAACCGCAAGGTGGGGTGCCCGCATGAACAATGTTGCTATGGTCGACCTTATGGTCTTTGACGGTCTTTTTGAAATCTTTTACGGATATCACATGGGTTTAACCGCTGAAAACATCGCAAAGCTTTACAAAATTTCCAGAGAAGAACAGGATGAACTGAGCCTTATCAGCCACCAACGCGCCCTAAAAGCCATTTCAGAAGGGCTGTTCAAAAACGAGATCGCACCGGTGGTGATTCCCCAGAGAAAGGGTAATCCGAAGGTCTTTGATATGGATGAGCGACCCATGGACACCAGCATGGAAAAAATGGCAAAACTTCGGCCGGTCTTTAAAAAAGAGGGCACCGTCACAGCAGGAAACGCCTCGGGAATCAATGATGCTGCGGCAGCCTTACTCATCATGTCGGATGAAAAAGCAAAGCAACTTGGATTAAAACCGCTTGTGCGGATAAAAGCCTATACATCCGCAGGGGTCGATCCGGCATTTATGGGGATAGGCCCAATACCGGCAGTGCGAAAAATTCTTCATAAGGAAAAATTATCTGTCAATGATTTTGGTGTCATCGAGCTGAACGAAGCCTTTGCCGTCCAGGCCATTGCCTGCATGAGGGAATTAAATCTTGATATTGAAAAGACCAATCCTTTAGGGAGCGGGATTTCCATCGGGCACCCCATCGGATGCACCGGTGCCCGCATCATTTTGACCCTTATGGGAGAGATGGTGAGAAACGATCATGCTTTAGGGCTTGCCACCCTATGCATCGGGGGCGGCCAGGGTATGGCAACGGTTCTGGAAAAATTGTAGAAACCTATTTAGGAGCACTTCCAACAATAATCTTTAGAATATCTAAATATTTTTTCCCTTCCTTCAGATGCAATCCTTTAACGGGAGAAATCCCTATTAAATGGGGTATTCTCCTATAAAAATGAACCCTTTGTCTCATGGACATATTTAACTGAAAAGTTGATAATATGACTCCGAATTTTGTAATTTGATGATAGGGAAGGAGGCTACAGTTCTTTCCCGAATTTCAAGAGTGGTTTCTCAATGATGGGGAACCATTCTTTTCATCATCTCATCTTTTAAACCTCAATGGGCTGTTCATCGACTTACCATACCAGGTAATAACGATAAAAGAAATATAATGGGAGGAAAAGAAATGAGCGATAGCGTTTACAAAATCATCGAACTGGTGGGAACAAGCGATGTTTCATGGGAGAAAGCCGCAGAAAACGCAGTATTAACAGCCGGTAAAAGTTTACGAGATACAAGAATTGCAGAAATATCAAAACTGGATATGACAATTAAAGAAGGCAAGGTTTTAACTTATCGTGCTAGAGTTAAACTCTCTTTCAAATATGAAACCCCCTGATTTAATAGATTTTTATAAAAATTGGAGGTAAAAATCTATGCGGCTTACCCACGATGAAGTTTTCAGGCAGAAGAGACTGCCCAATGTCGGACAAATCGTGCGAAGTAAACAGTATGGTACGCTCTGGAGGGTCATGGAAAAAAGGGAAGTCTGGCAAAATACAGCGAACGATCCCGAAACCGGATTACCCCGCTTGCTTCCGGCCATTTATCTTGGGTATTGGCGGGTAAAAAAAGGGGTGTTGCCGGGCATCGGAAAAATGTTGGGGTTTGCATACACACTCCATGACAATACGTTTGAAGCCAACTGGGAAATCTTGGAGGAGTAACAAAACAGTTCAAATAACAGCCACGTCATTTTTTCAAGGGGGTGTTGATTAAAACACCCTTTTTTTGTGGACAATGATTTTGAATCTTGAAAAAATAAGTGTTTACATTAAAAACTCCACGAACGGTCATTTAAGTAAATCTCTATGAGGGAGACCTTGCCATATCTTTTCCTACACGCCGATATGAAGCTTGAGCTAAATAATTCAGGAGTCGGGGTGTTTTTATTTGTTAAATCGCTCCATGGATAATGTTTTTTTAAAAACCGTGTAATCACGCCAGAGGCGGACAAGCCTCGTGGTTAAAGGATCGTAAAGAAAAAACAGATTTCAATATAAAAACAATGGGTTCAGCTTAGAATAAACACTTCCTTACTGTTGAAATGTTTCGGTATACGTCTGTTCTTTCTAACGATCCCTAAACCACTCAGACAGTACACGCTTTTTAAAAAAAATATCCATTCCGTTGATATATAAAAGTTTAAAATAAAAACTCCACGACCCCTCAAATAATTAACAACACTATTTGAACTTGAATACATAATTATGGTAAAAGCCGGGTAAAGTGACAAACCGGAGGTTTTTTATGGCCAAAAAGCCGACCTATGAGGAATTGGAGGAAAAGATCAAAGCCCTGGAAAAAGAAACCGTCAACCGGATGGCGGCTGAAAAGGCATTTCAACAAAGTGAAGAAAAATACCGGTTGCTGGTAAAAAACCTTCCCAGCATTGTGTATAAAGGGTATCCGGACTGGTCTGTCGAGTTCTTTGATTCTAAAATTGAACGGATTACCGGATACAGTGCTGACAAATTTAACGCCAAAGAAATAAAATGGAACGATGTTATCGTCCGTGAAGATATCAATAATACCAGAGAGATTTTTCTCAACGCACTCCATACGGACAAATCATATGTCAGGGAATACAGGATCGAATCCAAGCGGGGGAGTGTTCATTGGATACAAGAAAGAGGACAGATCATTTGCAATGATAAAGGAAAGATCGAATATGTAAGCGGCGTTTTTTTTGATATAACCGATAACAAAGAGGCCCGGGAGAAACTTCGGAAAAGTGAAGAGATGGCAAGAGCCCTCTTGAACGCAACGACCGATGCCGTGGTATTGCTCGATCATGAGGGAATCATTCTCGATATCAATGATACTTACGCTCAGAAATTTCAAAAAAAACCGGATGAAATGCTGGGATTATGTATGTGGTATTTGTTCTCACACGAAGTCGCCGGTCTCAGAATGGTGAATGTAAATAAGGTTTTTAAAACCGGCCGTCCGGTACGAATTGTCGATGAGCGGCATGGGATTTGGCATGATACCATAATTTATCCTGTTTCTAATCCCCGGGGAGAAGTCAAACGCGTTGCTGTTTTTGCTCGCGACATCACGGATCGAAAACTGGCCGAAGAACACGTTCACACTCTCTCTCAAGAGCTTATAAAGACCCGGGAGCTTGAGCGTCAGCGGATTGCCCGGGATCTGCACGATGATGTGGCACAAGAGCTTTCTCTGTTAAAAATCGGCTGGGAAACCCTTTTTGATAACCACTCATTGATACCCGATGAAATTAGACAAAAGACTTCGGAACTGTCAAAAATTCTTCAAAGATCCATATCGGCGGTCCGGGATATGGCTTATGAACTGCACCCTCCGGGACTTTACCAACTCGGACTTGCCCATACCGTATATCAATACTGCGAAGAGTTTTCAGAAAAAAATGAAATAGACATCGACTTTTTTGCTGCGGGTCTGGACGATTTAAAAATTCCCTCGAACACCGAAATTAACCTGTACCGACTGATTCAGGAGGCGCTCTGGAACATTATAAAGCATGCTGAAGCAACCAAAGTCACCATCAAACTGGTCGCATCTTTTCCCAACATCATCCTTCGTATAGAAGACGATGGCCAAGGATTTAATGTCAGGGAACGGTTGGCTGCGGCTTCGAAGGAGAAACGGATGGGACTCCGGAGCATGGAGGAAAGGGTCAGTCTGCTCAACGGAAAAATGAGAATTCAATCACGCCAGAATGATGGCACAAAAGTCTTTATTGAAGTTCCCTATAAGGAGAAAAAACGTGGCTGAAAAGAAAAGTATAATAATCATAGATGATCACCCGCTCTTCAGGGAAGGACTCAAAACGATTATCGGCCGCGATGTCCGTTTTAAAGTGGTCGGGGAGGCTGGAAACGGTCATGAAGGACTCGAGATGGCCAAAAGGCTTAAGCCGGATCTGGTCGTTGTAGATATATCCCTGCCGGATCATAGCGGGATTCAACTCACCCGCGAATTACGGGAACTCTTATCGGAAACAAAAATCCTGATTGTCAGCATGCATTCAAAAATTGATTATATTGCAGAAGCATTTCAGGCCGGAGCAACAGGGTACGTGGTCAAGGAATCTGCCGCCGAGAGGCTTCTTCAAGGACTCGAATCTGTTGTAAAGGGTGATTATTTCCTGGACAGCTCTGTTTCCCACGCTGTTGTTGAAAATCTTATGAAATCCCCCTTAAAAGCAGCCAAGATTACGGATGCTGACTACGCCACTTTGACACCCCGGGAACAAGAGGTCATGCGCTTGCTGGCAGAAGGCCTTTCCAGTAAAGAGGTCGCTGAAAAGCTTTTTATCAGCCCCAAGACTGTTGAGAACCACCGCGCCAACATTATGAACAAGCTCGACCTTCACAGCACCATAGAATTGATCCGATATGCCGCAAAACTTGGTCTGATCGACGTGGATCTCTGGAAAGACTGATCAATTCACGTTTTTCCCACGATATTCGGGATAACTTCCCACCCCATGGGATTTTCCCCTATTAAAATAAACCATCCCCTCTATGGACAAAAGAAATTACAACCTGTTAATAACTAATTAAAAATTGTCTTGTGACTTTCTTTGAATATCATTTGATAAAGGGGGGAACATGATCTCTTCTCCATGTAAAAATTGTTCCAAGATAAATCTGCCGAAGGAGAAGTGCGTCAAAGAGTGCAAATTGTTGCACGCTATACAGGATATGGAGCTGTCTGCTAAACAAATGAATGACGGAAGTGGAATAGACTATACCGAAGAGTACAGCTACAACATCCCTCTTTCGCGTTCAATGGGCTCTTTTTGAAAAAATGCATG
>JBFESJ010000191.1:0-6939 GCA_041548585.1 Desulfobacterales bacterium
CCAGCTGGCGCCACAAAGGACGACGGTAAAAGACTCCGCCAGCCCCAGGATCCATCCGGCAAGGAGAATGCCCCCCAGGCGACCGACACCTGCAAAAATTGTAATGGTAATCGCCAGCAGAGTGGCTTCATGACCGGTAGATGGATAAAGGTAGTGTATGCAGGCATAAAGGGGGCCGGCCAGCCCGATGAGGACGGCGCCGATACAGAAAGCGAGTGTGCTCATGGCTGCCACATTGATACCCGCCAGGGCGGCGGCATCTTTGTCTTGGATGGTGGCCCTTAGGGCTTTTCCGAGATAGGTTCGATACATCACCACGTAAAGTATTCCAAGAATGATCAAAGATAAAAAAAATAGGGTGAGTTGACCGTAACTGACGTAAAATCCGGGAACGCGAAACCCTTGACTCAAAATCGGAATGCGAATGAGCCGGTAATTGCCGGAAAAGCAAAAAAGCATGCTGTTTTGGATCAAAATGGCCACACCAAAGCTGAGCACAATGGAATTCAGCTCTATCGGATCACGGAGACGGGAAAACAGGCGTTGCAGCCCCAGGCAAACGAAAAGTATCACCAGAATAGCGACAGGAAATGTTAAAACAAAAGGAACCCCCCATACTTTCCATAACCCGTATGCCACATATCCTGCCAAAACCAACAAATCGCCATGGGATAGATTAAAGTTTCGGGTTATGCCGAAGATCAGGGCAAAACCAAGGGCGATGAGGGTATAAAAAGACCCCAGAGAAATACCGGAAACTAGAATGGTCGTCCACATAAGCTATCTCTGATCCCATGACGGCATTGGATATACCAACTGTCCGGCAGATCGATCCGGCGGATAGACGACCACAAATTTTCCTTTCTGAATCTGAACGACCACGTGGCGATAATTTACCGGATCTCCATCGGTGTCAAAATGGAGATGCTCCATGGGCAGTTTTAGATCCAGTTTGGTCAGGGCGTGTCGAATATTTTCGCCGTTCAGGATTTGACCGCCATTCAGAACATTCTGCATCGCAGCAATGAGGACCTTGGCGGACGTATAACCGTGCATGTTGGTGGTATTCGGCTGCCGGCTGAACATCTTTTGAAAGTTATTGACAAAAGACGCAGAAGCATCCTCCGTACCCGGTACGGTAATTCCCGGATGCCAGGCACAGGTGCTATAAAGATAGTCGGCGTCTTTCCCCAATTCCTGAATAAAACTATCATATGCAATACCGAACGGGCCAATATACGCCTTGGGGGTCATTCTATTCTCTTTAAGCTGTCTCACGAAAAGAATGTGATCCGGCGTAAAACCGCCGGAAACGATCACATCGATTTTCATGCCGGCCAGTTTGGCAATCAGCGGTGTAAAATCGGGGGTGCCGGGACGAAACTTCTCGAACAACCGGACCCTTAGGCCCCGATCTTTTAGACAGCGCTCCAGACCCCTGGCCATTTCGGTGGAACCGGGAGTGGCGGCATGTAAAATGGCCAGACGTTGGGGTTTAAAACGCTCAGTGAGGATTCCACAAAGGGGTTCAACAAATCCCTGAAGCCTTGAAACCCTGAACAGGTAAGGGTTCTTGTGCTGTGTCAATTCTTTTTGGAGACTGGCACTGGCAACATACGGAATCTTGTATTTTTGGGTAACGGCAGCGATGGGCCCCACCAATGAATCAACGTAACCACCGGTAATAGCCGCCACTTTTTCCCAAGAGCACAATTCTTCGGCTCTGGAGATGGCCACATCGGGCCGGCTCTGGTCATCCCGTGAAACAATCTGTATCTGCATTCCGCCGATGCCTCCGGCCGCGTTGACTTCGGCTACGGCAACTTTTATCCCTTGATGGATTTCAATGCCATTTTTTGCAAACCGGCCGGAAAGGGGATTGATTTCGCCGAGTTTAATGGTATCGGCAATACTTATTTGAGTCCAGAAAATAAGAAAGGATAAATAGAAAAGGACGAACGAGCATTTATGAAGTGAGAAAAAAAAGTTTTGATGATTTTTCGGTGATGTTTTCAAAATAAAAGCCTTTTAAAAAGCTTACAGGGGACAGGGGTCATCAATTGATTTTTTTAATCCGTTAAGCATTCTCCCAATTTCGGCTGTTTTATCCAATCGTTTTTTGCTTTGATTGTCAGCTATCTGAATATGAGTTTCAAGTTCTGCGACAGAAACATAAGCAATTGATAGATATTGAAGAAATCCCTTGCTATGATTACGATGTCTACCTTCAGCAATGTTTGACGGTATTGATACCGCAGCACGTTGTAATTGACGACTAAGTCCATAAATTTCGTTTTTCGGAAATCTCCTCGTAATTTGATAGCAGTCCAATACTAAATCCATTGCTTTTTGCCAAACTTCTAAATCACGATAACTTTGAAACATTACCATTATTGCCCTTCAATCCCTGACCCCTGATCCCCGATCTACGAAAGCATCACCTTAGATCCCACACTGTTGAGCACAAAGCCTTCGGGAAATTCTTTTTGAAATCGCTGTATCGCTTTCCAACCAGTACAGTGCATGGGCATCAGTACATCGGGATCTATTTTCTTCAATGCATCAACCGTCGGATCATGGAATTTTTCGAAAAACGGGCCGGACAGGTGAAATCCTCCCAGAACCGCATGGATTTTCTGCTCCCCGGTGGTTTTTTGTGCAAACATCAGTGTATTCACAATCCCGGCATGTGCACAGCCGGAAACCACCACCAGTCCTTTTTCCTTGAGTTTCATGGCAATGGACTGGTCATCAAGAATCGGATCATGGACAAGTTCGCCGTTCTGTTCCATGAGGGCATTGGGCATTCCTTTCTCAAAAGGGGTGGTTCTTTCCACTTCACCGGTGACCATGATCATATCATCCGCAATACAAACGGGTGTTTTGCTTTCTATGATGTCAACGTTTTTCCCTTCCAGATCCTTTTTCACAACTGTTCTGGGCCAAATGCTTTTTGCGCCATCCGGTCGGCGAGTATAACGGGGATGTTTGAAAATCCCGGGATGCAGCACCAGTGGTATGGTATGGGATATTTTATCGAGAATCCCGTGCAACGTACCGGTATGATCCATATGACCGTGACTTAAGACAATGGCTTCTATTTCCTCGATGTCCACCCCGAGTCGTGCCATATTGTGCAGGACCCCCACCTTTGTGTAGCCAGTGTCAAAAAGAATGGTGTGTTTATCTTCCCCTTGATAAACCGTGATAAGCAAAGAGAGGCCGTGTTCTGCAAGCAACGTATCAGCGTTAATTTTGCCTTCCTTTGCCAAAGGGGGCCGGACGATGATGTCGGTGCTTGGGAGCAAAAGATCAACATAATTGTCCATTAGCGTGGTAACTTCAATACGATCCACCGTTTTTAACGAAGCAGCTGAATGTTCATTCATGGTTTTTCCTCCATTGGGTGCTCATTACCTCCATTCGGCGCTGATTGTTGTTTATACAAACCCCGTATTACCGATAACGATCGAAAGAAAACTCCGTTTAATGTTTATGGCAAAAAAATAAGCATGTAAAGCGATTTATTACTTTTAGAAAGCCCCATATTTCAAGGTAAGATGCTGCACTAAAGAAAAACCCCCCTCACTTCGGAGAGTGAGGGGGGAATCATTATCTCATCCTGCGAACCATCTATTATTTGGGTGGACGCAGATGACGCCGAAGGAGCTTGCCGGTGGGTGTACGCGGCAATTCACTCCGGTACTCGATGGCTCTGGGGAGCTTGTAGATGGCAATATGTTCCTTCAAGAATTCTTTGAGTTCTTCGAAGAATTCATCGCTGCCTTCCTGACCTTCTTTCAGAACCACAAAGGCTTTGGTGATCTGACCTTTTTCTGGATCCGGAACACCCACAACGCCGGCTTCGGCAACGGCCGGATGCTTTTCGATGGCCTCTTCTACCTCTGCGGGGCCAATTCGGTAACCGGAACTCTTGATCATGTCGTCTTCACGGGATACGAAGAAAATGTTGCCGTCTGATTTCATGTAGACCGCATCACCCATCTGGTTCCAGCCGTCGACCACACCCTTTTTCTGGGATTTGATGAGGCGTTCACCATCCACATAAGGTTTCCAGTACAGGCTTCCCGAGGGGCCCTTTAGAACCATGCTGCCGACTTGATCCGGTTCGCAGTCATTCCATTCCGGGTCAACCACCCGCACCTCAACCCCAGGTAGTGCTTTGCCGATGGAGTCGGGCATCGGCTCGGGGTTCATGGTGTTGGACGTAACCAGATGAAGCATTTCAGTGCCGCCCAAACCTTCCCAGATGGGCAGGCCGGTCAGTTTTTGCCATGCCGAGAGGGTTTCGGAACCCAGAGCGTCGCCGCCGGAGGTGTAAAGACGAATTGAACTGGTGTCGTAATCTTTGAATTTGGGGAACTTCATCAGCGCGCGGTAGCCGGTGGGCAGACCCGTGAGAATTGTTATTTTGTGTTTCTGAATCAGTTCCAACATGTCCGGCGGTGTGAACTTTGGAATCAGAGATATGGCTGCACCGCCCTCAAAAGGCATCAACGTAAAAGTGCCGAACCCTGCAGCAAAGGAAACCGGCGCCGCGCCGCCCAGAACATCGCCGGGTCCCATTTTGTACACATGTTTGTTGACCAATTTGGTCTCTATGACAATCGGTTTGACAAAGTGGACACAGCCCTTGGGCATGCCGGTGGTACCGGATGTATAGAGCATAATGCCGATGTCGTCACCCTTTAGCATGGTGGCTTCCAGCTCAGCAGAACCGGCCGCAAGCATTTCTTCATAGACCATGTTTCCGGCGGCCTTAACCTCGTCTGCATTGCCGCCGATAACGATGACTTTGGTCCCGAACTCGAAGTTGGGCTTGGCCTGCTCCACCGGAGGCATCAGCGGGGCATTGACAATAAAAAGCTTCATTTCGGCATTGTTGGCCACAAATGCAACTTCTTCACCGGACCACAGCGGCGATGTCGGCACTGGAATAGCGCCTATTTTTTCAATGGCAAAGATGGCCACCAGGGCCTGGATGGAATTCACCAGACGAATCCCCACTCGGTCCTGGGGTTCAACTCCGGCATCTTTAAGGCTGTTGCCGAATTTGTTGACCATTTCCTGGAGCTGGGCGTAGCTGACGGCCTGGTCCATGAATTTAATGGCGACGTTATCACCCTTGCCTTCTCGAACATGGCGGTCAAGCAAAAAGTCGGCAAGATTCAATTCATCCGGTGTATCCGCAAACTCTTCTGGAACCAAATATTCCGGCCACATATCCTTTGGTGGCAGCATATTTTCCGGTATTTTACCCATAGCATAAACCTCCCCTAATTTGATTATTGTCTGATTAATGTAACATGAACCTATCTCTCAGCAACCGGGGGGATACCCCTTTAATGCCTGCCTGCAAAAGTGTGATTTATCCGTTGATTTTTTTCAAAATTCCAAATCCGGCAGACAATGGGCATATGCCCCCAGAATTTTTTTTTTAAAGCTCACCTCCTTTCCAAAAAAATGTTGGGACCGATTAAAAATTTTTTCATAAACTTTACGCAAACTAAAAACCGTTTCAATACCGTTTAGAAAAAGCTATCAAACAGTTGCGTATAAAATATCCGGAAATAAATTGCAAGGTAAAAAAACATATGTTTTTAAAGCTTTTTTTTCGGCACGAAACCGGAGGACAATGTTAGGTTCGACAGTGCATGTTTTCAGATAATTTTTCCCGTATAAAGTACTCTGAAATACGATATAATCTACATGTTGTATGTTATATGGTATACAGCACTATTTAAAAAACGTTTGAATTATTCTGTTCGATATTCCTTCACTCACTACGGGTTTTAAGAAAGCAATTTTATAAACCCTTGTCATCCGTGCTTATACTGCAGAATCTTAGAATTTTTTGAATAAAATTCATTTTTTACTCTTGACAAAATTATCAAACAATTTTAAAAAAAACTTTGCACTGAATCAGATTCACTTATTGATTTTGTGGATAACTCAACCCAAATATTGCATTCACTGAATTGAATTCAACATAATAAAATAATTCATTCAGCATTTCATTTTTTCATTTTTTTTTGTACAAGGTTTAAAATCTATTTTTCATTGAAGCACCCAAAGGAGGTGATGCGAGATTATTTTGCTTTCCGGACGTAGCGGAAAGAGAAACGACCGAACAAGACGTTCTAAAAAACCATCAGCTCGGCTACAGACACGACCATAATCCCTTGACACACAAAGGTCGTTTTAATGTCATCGCTGTCTAGGCCGGATTTCAACTGGAAAGGAGGTGATAAGTGCCAGTTAGGAGGAGTTGTTGCCGTTCCTCTGATACTGAAAATGACATTTGGATAAATTCTTGAATGGAATTTAAACTATTTTTGGAGGTAAAATATGGCAGAAAAGAGAGATATTGAAATAAACAGCCGGGCTGACACCATTGGTCTTATGGACATGGATGTTAGACCCTATCCGGTCACACCGCCGCCTCCCTATGAGCAAGTCAAACCGGTGTACGAAAAACGGAAAGCGCTGGAATTCTGTGAGTGGGCCGAGACAAACTTCAAGTTCGAAAAAAGGTACCAGAAAGATGAGTCTCTTTCACATCTCAGGGTTCTGGATATCGGCCTCTGGCGGCTGGGCCACAAGTTTGCCACGTCTTTGTTCGGCGAAGCCGGGGCGGAGTGTGTTTCCATCGAACCACCGGCCGGCGATCCTTTGAGGAAGCTGACGCCCTTCGGACGTGAAGAGTACCTGCTGGAAAATAGGGACACCGGTGAAAAGTGTGGTATGGAGTTCGTCGCCGAGACGGTGAACACGCACTGCATCACCCTGGATGTCGAGACCGCGGAAGGTCAGGAAGTTTTCAAGAAAATGGCATCGAATGTCGATGTGCTCTTCGACGGGATGCCCCCGGGCTATATGGATAATCTGGGGATCGGCTACCGGCAGCTCAAGGATGCC
>JBFESJ010000192.1:0-6880 GCA_041548585.1 Desulfobacterales bacterium
TCGATAATCAGGGTGAGATCAGTTCCATCATCCGACTGGAACGAGACGTTACTGAAAAGCGTAAGATTCAGGACACCTTGCTGAAACGGACCCATGACCTTGACGAACGGGTCAAAGAATTTAATTGTCTTTATAAAGCTTCACAACTTATGGGAGAATCTGGCAGACCAACGGACAAAATTATCGAGGATTGTGTTAATTTGATCTCCACCTCATGGCAATATCCGGACATCACTTGTGCCAGAATTACATTTGAGGGGAAGGAGTTTGTCACGACTAACTGGGAAGAGACTATATGGAAACAGTCTGTTGATATAACAATTGGAACTGCGAAAGTAGGGAGCATAGAAGTTGCTTACTTGGAAGAAAAACCTGATATTGATGAAGGACCGTTCCTCAAGGAAGAGAGAGACTTGATAGATGCTCTTGCGAGACTTTTGAAAGATTTTACCAAACGTAAGCGGATGGAGCATGCTTTGGTCTTTCGCTCAAAGGAACTTCAGAGAGCCCAGCATCAACTGGAGGAATTATTTAATATATCACGGCAGGTGAGTGCAAAGAACACTCTTACAGAGATCATTGATTACATCCATGAAATCGCCCGAAAAATTTTCCCCGAATCAGCCTCACTAATTTTCCTATTGGATCCAGGAGGCCAGAATTTTTTAAATTTGGAAGACTGCAACCCCACTGTAATGGAGTCATTTTTGCAGGTGCAGAAGGAAATCGAGCAAGCCGGATTAATTCCGGAATTTATCCAGTATCTGCAAAAAATCAGGAGCCCTCACGTTATCGATTCGGAAAACTCCACTGATATTCCTCAATTTTTCAATGCTATTACAATGAAATATCCGAAATGGTTTGGCCTTGGCATTTCCACACCCAAACAATGCATCGGCTATTTCGTGCTGGCTTTATCAGCTTCCCAAGAGTATTCTCGTGAGGATATACACTTTTTCTTAACTCTATTCAGGCAGATCGCCGGGCATATTCGTCATTTGATTACTCATGAAAATGAAATCAATAACCTCCGGAAAAGAGTTGCTGAGCGAACCTCCCATGGCAAAATCATTGGTCAGAGCGAAGAGATGCAAAGGATTTATGAACTGATCGATTTAATCTCTGCTTCTGACGCGACTGTATTAATTACCGGCGAGAACGGCACTGGAAAGGAGCTAGTCGCCCAAGCCATCCACCGACAGAGTCATCGAAAAGACAGTGCCTTTGTGGTAGCCAACTGTTCGGCCTATTCGCCAGCATTGTTGGAGAGCGAACTTTTTGGACATGAGAAAGGCGCCTTTACGGGCGCCATCAAGAGAAAATTTGGTCGCATTGAGCGAGCTCAGGGCGGCATTCTGTTTTTAGATGAAATCGGTGACATTGCCCCTGCCACCCAAGTCCTTTTACTCAGATTTCTCCAGGACCATTGTTTTGAAAGGGTTGGCGGGGAGGAAACTTTGGAGGTCGATGTACGGGTACTGGCTGCCACCAATCGGGATCTGGGCAAGGAAGTTAAAGCGGGCCGATTCAGAGACGATCTATATTACCGGCTGAATGTCATCACCCTCCAACTACCTCCCCTGCGCGACCGCAAAGAAGACATCCCTCTACTCTGCAACCATTTTCTCGAAAAATACAATTTGAAAGAGAACAAAGATATTAAGTCTTTTTCCCCCGATGCCATGCAAGTCCTGATGGATTACGAATGGCCCGGGAATGTTCGTCAGCTTGAAAACACTGTCAGTCATGCGGTTATCCTTGCTCAAAGCAAGTTTATCGAGAGGAGGTATCTACCCAAATTCCTTAAACAATCTGTCCCCGAACCTTCAAGCACCTGCCTTGCTGAAAATGAGCGGCGACTGATTCTCAATGTGCTTCAAGAGTCCAACTGGAACAAATTTAAGGCTGCCCAGCGTCTTAAAATTAGCCGTAGCACCCTTTACAGCAAAATCCGAAGCCATCGTATAGAAAAAGGGACTGCTTAGCGTATCAAATGTGAACAGCTATGTCACATTCTATACATCCATGTCGCATTCTATACATCTCCCTAAAGCCCTGCCTATGCGGGGTTTGTAAAATTTTCGAAAAAATTAGTGTCCGATTTCATACAAAAACCAGAAATTTCATAGGAAGTAGCGTCGAATATCACCCTCCTTATTTCATTTGCTTAATCGGATAACCGACTGAATTTCATCAGAATTATTCTATGTTCTTGATTTTTAGCCGACCTCTTCATTCTTGGCATTGATCTTGCACAATTTCTTAAAAGAGTTTTATAGTTGTTAAAAATGTTTTGATTCTCTCCCGTTAATGTTTTGATTCTCTTGCGTTAATGTTCTGATTCTCTCCCGCTAATTAATTGCTGTTCAAAATAAAACTTTCCAAAAGTTTAAATCCAAAACCCCAACAAATTGAGACAAATACGATCCGTATGTCTCGTAGATCTATAGCCTTACAAATCTTTCACAAATGTTTTCGTTGTAAATGACACCTTGCGAACAGGCTTTAATTGAAGTGATGTTGTTGCTTGTTGAACCATTTTAATTTGGCTTGAAATTGTCCAACACTCCGGTTCTTCTTGCCAGTTGGATTAAAAGGGAAAATAACCATGTATGTCATTCTTTTTCCCATAAAAAGAGAAAAACAAGATTGCTGAAGCGTATATAATATTGATTCAGCGATATTCAGGCAACAATCGCTTACATTAAATGAAAGGAGGTGAGAACAACAAAAAGAGACGTCTCCTCCAAACGAACACTTATCTTAAAAAATGTATAGTTCTGAATAGATAACAGTGTTCGTTGCCATGTTAAAGAGGGGTTTGGATCTAGTCTAAAGCAAAACCAATTGATTGGAGGTAAAATATGGCAGAAAAGAGAGATATTGAAATAAACAGCCGGGCTGACACCATTGGTCTTATGGACATGGATGTTAGACCCTTCCCGGTCACGCCGCCGCCTCCCTACGAGGAGGTCAAACCGGTGTACGAGAAACGGAAGGCGCTGGAATTTTGTGAATGGGCCGAGGAAAACCTCAAATTCGCAAAAAGGTACGGCAAAGACGAGGCGCTGGCGGGACTCAAGGTGCTGGACATCGGCCTCTGGCGGCTGGGTCACAAGTTTACCACGTCTTTGTTCGGCGAATCCGGGGCCGAGTGTGTCTCCATCGAACCACCCGGCGGCGATCCGTTGAGAAAGCTGACGCCCTTTGGCCGTGAAGAGTACCTTTTGGAAAACCAGGAGACCGGCGAAAAGTGCGGCATGGAGTTTGTCTGCGAGACGGTGAACACGCACTGTGTGACTCTGGATGTCGAAACCGCGGACGGCCAGGAAATTTTCAAAAAAATGGCGTCTACTGTCGATGTGTTGATCGACGGCATGCCCCCCGGATACCTGGATAACCTGGGAATCGGGTACCGACAGCTCAAGGACGCCAATCCACGGATGGTCTACATCTGGATCGGCATGATGGGCCAGTGGGGCCCCTGGAAGGACAAACAGTCCAAGTTCGGCCAGTGGGAACTCGAGCCCTTTGCCTGTTGCGCCAATTCCTGGGTCCACAATACCGGTCTGGCCCAGGACCTGCTCCCCAGAGGTAGGGGCGGCGATCCGACCCGCTCCGGGATCTGGGCGGCCGACTATGTGGCCGCTACACAGGCATTCATTAACGCTCTAGCCGCCCTTTACTGGCGAGACGAACTCGGCGGAACCGGTCAGATGATTGAATGCTCCGGCGCCGAGACAATGATGGACATTATTGACTTTGATATCAGCTGGTACGGGTTCAATGCCAGCATCAAGGGCCGATCCGGCGGCTGGGACCCCAATTTGAACCAATATGCCTGGAACCCCTGCAAGGACGGCTACATGATGATCGGCGGCCAGACCGACAAGCTCTGGTACAACATCGGCTTTTGCTTAGAGCGCGATTTCACCCAGTTCGGCCGGCTGATCCACGAAGATCCCTTCCTCAAGGAGGTCGGTGCCAGGAACGCGCTGCACGCCCTGATCAAGACCTATACAGTGACAACCCGGTGGCTCAGAGACCAGAACAGGATTGAAGCCGAAGCCAAGCTGCTCGAGTACCAGCTGGCGGCCGGTCCGGTGCTGTACATCGACGAGGTCTGTGAGTTCCCCCATTTCAAGTATCGTCCCTGGATCTACGTCCATGAGACAGATTACGGCCCGCTGCTGATTGCGTCGAGCGGGCTGTCCTATCAGGTCTACACACCGTTCCGGTGCAAGTGGATGGGGAGAGATCTGGGGTTTGACAACTATGAAATCTACATGAAATGGGTTGGAATGGACCAGACCACAGTGAATGAATTTAAAGACAAGGGGGTGATATAATGGCAAAAGATCCAAGAGTAACACGAATAGAAGACCTGCCAGGCCCCAAGAGCAAGGAAGAACTCGAAGAGATGAAGATGCCTTACGAGGAGTACTGCAAGAATCTCTTTGATGTAGGCAATGAACACACCAAACCCAATGCACTGAGGGGGATCAAGTGGCTGAGCTGCACCATGTATATCTTCACGCCCCACTCTGTGGTCAACCTGGCTGAATTAGGCGCCGAGGTCATTAAGATCGAGATGCCGAGGATGGGGGATGCCATGCGGCACACATCCCCGTTTAACGAGTGCTATTTGTATCCGCTCCACGACACCCGTCCTATGACCGGCACCGGCCTGGGTTTCACCAACGCCAATTCCAACAAGTACTTTCTAACCATGGACTACCACATCCCCGAGATGGTGGAGATTTTTTACGGCCTGGTGAAAAAGTTTGACGGGCTCACCGAGCTGTACCGGCCGGGAACCCTGGACAAGTGGAAAATGAGTTACCGATACCTGTCTGAAATCAACCCCCGGTTCATCTATGTCTGGGGCGGTGGTTTCGGGTACGGTCCCAAAATCTTCGGCGGTTCCTACGACATCCTGGGCCAGGCCCACGCCGGACTCGCTTCCATAACCGGTATGCACGAGTATATGGGCGGCCATTGTACCAAGCACACCAACTGGATCATTGACTGGGAATCCGGAAATATTATCACTTCCGGCATCATGGCGGCCATCCACTGGCGCCGAAAGACCGGGCTGGGCACCATGATCGAAATGTCCCAGGTACAGACGCCGACCCGGCTGCTCGGACATACCACCCCCATGTACGGCAAGTTTGGTATCGTTCGCCAGCGATGGGGCAACTGGGACACCCAACTGGCGGTGCACGGCATCATCCTGTGCGGCAAATCCGATTTTCCGGATGCCGACAACCCGCAGGACAAGTTCTGTGCGCGCTATGTCATGGTCAGCGCCTTCCAGGACGAAGACTTCAAGGAACTGTGCGCCATTACCGGCATAAAAGATCTGTATGAGAAGTACAAATCTCATAATGAACGCTGTGAAGGTGAGGCTCAGGTGGAAATCTACACCGCGCTGGAAAAATGGGCCGAAGACAAATCCCGGTCCGAAGTTGCCAAGATCCTGCAAGATGCCGGTCTTCTGGCCGAACCGGTCCGAAACGACCGCGAGGTTTACGAGAGCCCGCACTACCGGGAAAGAGGTACGGTCCGATGGCTGGACGATCCTTTGTTCGGCGATATGCTGGTCCACTCCGGCTACAGCGCCGGGTTGATGGAAAAAACCCCGCGAAGGGTCAACTGGCACTGGCGTCCGGTGGGTGCAGACAATAAAAAAATCTACCGCGACATGCTCGGTATTCCGCTCAGTACGATTCAAGAGTGGTATGACAAGGCTTGGATATAAAAAAGGAGGTGGTACAGTGTGTGATATAATTTGGTGCAAAAAAGAAGTGGATGGAAAAGACTGTGACACCATCAACTACCTCGACCCATACTATTTTTGGAACTGGGAAGGCACGATCGCTTGTGCCGAGTGCGGTGCGGTGTACTACATCCACATGATTAACGGATTTATGTACAAGGGCCCTGAGGATAGACCCGGTGAGGAACCCGACATTAGGCCGCTGTATGCGGACAAACCGTATGACGGCTATTCCAACTACAGGCCTGATACCGAGGGCCGAACCCGGCCCTATCAGTGCATGCCGAGGGCCTGGTTGACGGGTACCGCCGACATGTGCAAGTTCAGCATCCGGGGGCGGCCGATGAGAGGATGGCGTCCACAACCGCCGTCAGCAGGGCTGGCCGGACAGTTCCCTTTCAACTGGGATATTCAGAAACTGTCGCCCGAGGTCTGGGAAGAGTATCAGCAGAAACTCGCCGCAGGCGAAGTCAAGGACTGGTAACTTAGAAAGGAGTGTCTTATGGCAGAATTAACACCTGAAGAATTTCTGGATAACATAATGATTCCGGAAAAACAGAGTGACCATATATGCTGGAACTGCACCGGTTTGAAGCCGGTTCTCAAGGGCTCCAAATTTCCGCCCGCAGACATTATCGGCTGGTGCAAAAAGATCCACTGGCCCCATTACTGGTGTGTAGCAGACTTCAACGTGGTTAAAAAATGCTATGCCTTTGAAGATAGGAAGAAAAAATAGCATGGAAGAAAATGTAATTAAAGAACTCGATACCCTCAAGCAGATGTTGGACAACTGGAAAAGAGGTTTTTTAAGCTGGGCATCCCCGGACGGGGATAACGAATATGTGCTTTTAGAATTTCAAGAAGAAATCCAGCAGCAGGTTTATCCCTATGTCACAAGATTGCTTGAGGCCGAACATCTCAGCCAATCTGAGGCCAAAGAGTTCATGGATTATTGTTACAGCCAGGTTGAAGATCTTCGCGACCAGTTAGATACAGTGGAGACCAACGAAAGTAAAAAGGAGGTTTGATATGCCTGAAAAATGTCGTGTGGGTATCTGCGGCTTTGATCCCATGCTTGTCAAAGGATATATCGCTCAA
>JBFESJ010000193.1:0-6821 GCA_041548585.1 Desulfobacterales bacterium
CATATAAATTATTCTGGTAAAAATTGACATTAAGCGTTTGGCTTATCTTTCTCCATACAGCTTGCTCATACGATAGCGAAACGTTCTAAAGCTGATACCCAGGAGTTCGGCCGCTTCTTGTTTTTTACCATTGGTGCACTCAAGGGCCTTTTCAAGGTACGCCCTTTCGATCTCCTCGAGAATAGCATCCAGCGATACCCCGTTTTTCACCTCATCCAGATCGAATCGCCTGTTTTTAACCCCTTCGATCCATCTTCGCTTGTGAACCGAAAGCGCCAGACTGTCCGGCAGAATAATGTTGGTGCTTGAAAGTGCCACACTCCGCTCCATCAGGTTCTCGAGTTCACGAATATTTCCGGGAAAATCGTATTTGTTTAAAAGATCGATGGCATAAGATGATATCTTGGTGACTTCTTTGCCCATTTCACGGGAATATTTTTCCAGAAAATGTTGGGCAAGAATACGAAGATCGATTTTTCTTTCTCTGAGAGGCGGCACCCTTATTTCGATGACATTCAAACGATAAAAAAGATCTTCCCGAAAATGTCCGACAATAACCTCTTCTTCAAGCTTCTTGTTGGTTGCAGATATGATTCTGATATCAACGAATACATCTTCGTTACTGCCAACAGGTTTGAATACGCGTTCCTGGACGGCCCTTAGTAGCTTCACCTGTATGGGAAGGGTAAGTTCTCCGATTTCATCCAGAAAAATCGTTCCTTTGTCCGCAGTTTCAAAAAGCCCCTTTTTATCGTGGGTTGCCCCTGTAAAGGCGCCTTTTTTATGACCAAAAAGCTCGCTTTCCATCAATGTTTCCGGAATACCCCCACAATTTACAACAACAAAGGGGCCTTCACTTCGGTCACTATTTTCATGGATGGCCTTGGCAATCAGTTCTTTGCCGGTTCCACTTTCTCCGGTGATGAGGATGCTTGTCTTGGTTTTGGCCACCTGGCGGATAAGATTGTAAATATTTCGCATTGCCGGGCTGCTTCCGACAATCTTTCCAAAATGAAGGGTTTTCTTGAGCTCATCATCGAGGATTTCTTTTTCATGCTCGATGGTTTTTATTTCCAGGGCATTTTTAATGGTATCTATGAGCTCGTCATTATTAAACGGTTTGGGGACAAAATCGTAGGCCCCCTGATTCATGGCTTCAACCGCCGCCTCGGTGGTTGCATAGGCTGAAATCATTATGACCACAGTGTCTTGATTCTGATCTTTGGATGCCTTTAATACTTCGATTCCGGTAAGGTCTCCGAGCCTGATGTCGCAAAGTAAAAGATCAAAATATGTTCTTTTTATCATGGATATGGCCGTGCGACCGTTTTCCGCGCATGAAACCTTATACCCTTCTTTGACCAGTATGACTTCCAGCAATTCGCGCATGCTGAGTTCATCATCTACTACCAGTATATGAGGTGTGTTATTTTCCATTGGTCATTCGTCTTTGTTTATTTTTTATTGAACATTGATCATTGGGTTATTGGATGCTTAACTTTGGTCTTGATAAACGATCTTACCGCCGACCATGGTCAAAACCGCTTTTCCTTTGACATTCCAGCCGTCAAAAGGTGTATTTCGGCTGAGTGACTGGAACCTGTCGGCATCGATGCAATATGATATTTCAGGGTCAATGATGGTAATATCAGCCACCCGGCCAATATCTAAGCCGTTTTCCAACCCGAGTATCCGCGCCGGGTTCGTCGACATTTTCTCAATAAGATCCGTTATGCCAATGATCCCTTTTTCAACCAATTTTAAACTTAGAGAAACCGATGTTTCAAGACCGATGATTCCATTTGCAGCCTGATCGAACTCTACGGCTTTTTCAATAATCGAATGCGGAGCATGATCCGTGGCAATCACATCAATGGTTCCATCGGCCAGCCCCTGACAAATGGCTTCCCTGTCTTGGTCGGTTCGCAAGGGCGGGTTCATTTTCGAATTTGTATTATAATTTTTTACAAAAGCATCGGTAATTGAAAAATAATGGGGTGCGGTTTCTGCAGTAACAGACACCCCTCTTTTTTTTGCATCCCTTATTGCCCTGACAGATTCCATAGTGCTGACATGGGCAATGTGAACAGGAATGCCTGTCAATTCACTCAAAGCGATATCCCTTAAAACCATAATACTTTCAGAAGCATTGGGTATCCCGGAAAGGCCCATTTGTGTAGCAATCGCACCTTCATTCATGGCACCGCCTGCAGCCAGGTCAAGATCCTCACAATGGGAAATGACAGGTAAATCAAACCCCCCTGCATACTCCAATGCCCTTCGCATCAAAAGACTGTTCATCACAGAGTTCCCATCGTCGGATACTGCGATGGCCCCTGCGTCCTTTAACTCTCCATATTCACAAAGGTTGTCTCCTTTAAGTCTCATGCTAATCGCTGCAACAGGATAAACACGGACCGTATCGGCCTTTATGGCCTTCTTTACTATATATTCCGTAACCTGCCTGCAGTCATTGACCGGATCTGTATTCGGCATGCAGCAAATCGTTGTAAATCCACCAAAAGCTGCCGCCAGCCCCCCGGTTTCAATGGTTTCTTTGTATTCATGTCCCGGGTCGCGAAGATGCACATGCATATCAATCAACCCCGGGGCAACTATTTTTCCGGAAGCATCAATTATTTTTAATTCTGGATCTTCATTGCCTGTCAAAGCGTCCTTTTTAATTTCAACGATTTTACCATCTTCAATAACGATATCCATGATACCGTCCAGGTTTCCGGGATCAATAACCCTTCCTCCCCTAACCAGCGTCAGCATTATGTATCCCTCCAGTCACCAGGTATAAAAGGGCCATACGGACGGCAACACCATTTGTTACCTGTTCAAGAATAATCGAATACGGTCCATCCGCCACATCATAGGCAATTTCAACACCTCGATTTATCGGCCCCGGATGCATGATCAGCACATCATCTTTCGCTTTTGCCAGTTTGGTTTTTGTCAATCCATAGACTCTCGAATACTCACGTTCTGTCGGAAATAGAAAGTGCTGCTGACGTTCTTTTTGTATCCTGAGCATCATGATGACATCTGCATTTCCCATAGCTTCTTGAACGTTATGGGTCACAGAAACACCCAGAGTTTCGATGCCTTTTGGAATCATGGTCGGGGGGCCTGACAAAACAACATCGGCACCCATTTTTGTAAATCCGATGCAGTTTGACCGTGCGACCCTGCTGTGGGATATATCGCCGATTATGGCGATTCGAAGGCCTGAAATTTTACCTTTATGTTCCCTCACCGTCATCAGGTCGAGCAAAGATTGGGTGGGATGGGCGTGCATCCCGTCACCGGCATTGATAACAGGTGACTTCAACAGCTTTGCCAGCATATGGGGCGCACCTGCCGAAGTATGTCGAATCACGATCACGTCAGGATTCATGGCTTCCAGATTCCGGCCTGTATCAATCAAGGTTTCTCCCTTGACCATACTGCTGGTACTTGCGGATAGGGACAGACTGTCGGCACTCAGACGTTTGGCGGCGATATCAAATGATGTCCGCGTACGCGTACTCGCCTCATAAAAAAAAAGCACAACGGTTTTGCCTCTTAGCGTTGGGACTTTTTTAATGGGCCTTTCAGATATTTCTTTCATCTTGTCCGCTGTATCCAAAATCAGGGTGATTTCATCAACAGAAAGGGATTCCATATCCAAAATATCTTTTTTTGAAAGCTCCATGAACCACCTGTTTTATTTCAATAGATGCCCTATCCTGTTCCACCTCACGCCGAAATTTTGCTTGTCCCAAGACCAGTATATTATTAAGGCTTTACCTTTTACAGCCTTCAAGTCGACAAATCCCCAAAATCGGCTGTCATAACTTTGGTCGCGATTGTCTCCCATCACAAAAAGAGAGTGTGGCGGAACAACGACCGGTCCAAAATTATCCCTGGGCTGTTTTTTACCGCGATTATCCCTTGCAGACAAGACATAAGGGTCCGTGTGAATACCGAAATCATGATTAAGGCGCTTGTTATTGAGGTAAACCTGCTTGTTTCGGACCTCAATCACATCTCCTTCAACGGCAACAACCCGCTTTATAAAATCCTTATCGGGTTCTTCAGGAAATTTAAAAACCACGATATCCCCATGCTTGGGATTTTTTATGGGAATTATTGTTTTTTGTAAAAAGGGCATCTTTATGCCGTATATAAATTTGTTGACCAGGATATGATCTCCAATTAAAAGTGTCTGTTTCATGGAACCCGAAGGTATTTTGAACGCTTGAATGACAAAAGTTCGTATGAACAAGGCCAATACAATGGCCACAATAATGGCTTCAATATTTTCCCTGAGGCCACTCTTTTTCTTTATACTCTCTTTATCTTTATTAACAGGGGTGTTTTTCTTCAAGTGTAATTTTGACCTTTTGTAATTTCGTCATAACAGCACCCCGATGTGATAGATTCTCCCGATTGGGCAAAAAAAGAATCAACAATAAACGTACTGATCTCTCAGGTGCTGTTATGAAGTGATTTTTTAAAATTTTAAATTTGAATTCCCCGCTGCTTGTCTGAACGCAGTGGAGATCCCGATTCTCGGGGCAGCGCAGGATGAATTCAAATAAAGTATAAGAACCTTTCGCTTATTAGATCCCGAAGGTTTACCTTCGGGAGTTTCATAAAATCGTTACACGATTTTATTTAGTTAAAGTACCGAATTAACTTTATCAACTATCAGCTTGTAATTACATCAATTAATAGGCTTTAAACAAAATTCTTAATACAAGATTGCTGAAAATGCCTGCTGCGACATCATCGATAACAATTCCGGTGCCCCCGGAAAATTTTCTTTCCAAAAGTCGAATCGGATACGGCTTCCAAATATCCAGCATTCTGAACAGAAAAAATCCTGCAGTTACAGAAATGATGTTAAAAGGCAGGCCGGTTAATGTCAATATCATGCCTGCAATTTCATCAATAACAATACAGCTTGGATCTTCTGTCTTTAATATTTTTTCAGCTTCATGGGCTATCCACACGGCACACAAGATAAATATCAAGGTTAAAAAAACAGCCATCGAAAAGCCGATTTTCGAGAGAAAAAAACAAAGCGGAAGTCCCAGAATAGATCCAAAAGTGCCGGGAGCAAAAGAAATGTTCCCGATAAAACAGCCGGTCGCAAGAAACATGACCGATTTCTGTTTAAAATTCATGGCTTGTCTCTATAGCCTGGCATATTTTTTGTCAAGAAATAGTATTTAAAACCATTAAAACCTAAAATCTGCCTTTAAAATTCCAGTGAATCTCGCCTTAAACCAACCGAATTGATTTAATAATCGTATCGTAAACTACCCTGATGGGAATATTCTTTTCAATGGCAATCTTTCTACAGACTTCATACTCGGGAACGATTCGGACGCTTCCGTCCGATTCGACAATACGTTTAACCGCCACCTCACCGTATGTTGTTTCCAAAATTGTTTGTTCCCGGACAAGCATCCGCCGTTTAGCAGGATAATATCGTATACCCAATGAGGTAGTTTCAGACAATATACAGTCGACAAGTAGATCCAGGCAATCCTCCGGACACAATACCTGGACCATTGTGGCCGGTCGGTTTTTCTTCATAAAAATGGGAATCCAGTAAACATCAAGGGCACCTTTTTCAAAGAGTCGTTCCATCAAAAATCCAAATACCTCCGGATTCATATCATCAATACAGGTATCGACGACCACAACTGAATCCTGTTGATAACCGGCCGGATGTGTTTTTGGGGGCACCAACGCCTTTCCGGTAATGATTCTCAATAGATTCGGTCTCGATTCCAGTTCACGTTTTCCAGCGCCATAACCGGTTTTTTCAATGATCATGGCCGGCATTTCTTCAAAAGATTCTGCAAGGGTGACAATAATCGCCGCACCTGTGGGTGTTACCAGTTCATGGGTAACTTTTGTGCCATAAACCGGCACACCTTTCAAAATATCAAGTGTCGCAGGCGCGGGAACCGGAAGTATTCCATGTTGACAATTAACAAACCCGCTTCCCAAAGGGATCGGTGAAGCGATGACGTTATCAATTCCCAGGTAATCGATGCAAAGCGCCGTTCCCACGATATCAACCATAGCATCAATACCACCCACTTCATGAAAATGGACTTTTTCCCTGGGGCATCCGTGAATCGAAGCTTCAGCATTGGCAATCTTTTCAAAGATATCAAGGCTCCTTTGCTTGACTTCGGGGGACAGCGGACTTTTTTCTATGATGGACGTTATATCTTCATAATGTCTTGATGTTGCATCATCTTTTACTCGAACCTCTACGCTTTTCGCTTGAATTCCATTGCGAGATACCGTTGTCGCCAACAGCTCAAACCCTGTTAAAGGAATTGTTTCAAGACGATCGTTCAACCATTCTACAGGAACGCCGAGGTCTAAAAATGCCCCCAGGGCCATATCGCCACTGATACCTGAAAAACAGTCAAAATATGCAAACATTGTTTTTCTTCCGTTAAGATCGTTAGTTTCGTTTAGTTCGTTTGGATGATGGAAAACAACTCTGGGTTCAGGGGTTCAGGGTTCGAGGTTCAAAGCGCTGGGTCTGCCCTTCTCATCTTCTTACCGTCTCATTTCCTCACCGTCTACCCTTCTCACCCTTTTAACCGCCGTTAGTGTGGCGGGCTCACCTTCTTATCTTCTTGTCTTCCTAACTTCTGAATTCTTACGTCCAACCTCCAGCCTAAACCTTCAACCGCGCAACGTCCCCTATCCTCTTTTCTCTTTTCTAATTTCTGGCTTTTGCCTTCTGATTTCCGATCTCAGACTTCTACCTCCCCTTGCGAGTGCAGCCTGATGATCTC
>JBFESJ010000194.1:0-6804 GCA_041548585.1 Desulfobacterales bacterium
CCCACCTTGATAAAACCACATCAAGATACTTGAAGACCTGGTAGAGGACGGTTTTGCAATAGCTACCATAATAGTTTATCCATCCCCTTATTATCGGGTTGTACATTTTGGCAAAGTCCTCAATGGTCTCATTTGTGCGTCTTTTCAAATTCCAGCTTCGAATCGTTTTGCGCATAGCCTTCATAGCTTTGTTGCTGACAGCCGGATTAAACCCTACGAACTGTTTCCCACTTTTGGTTAACGATGGACGAGGTCTAAATGTGTATCCCAGAAAATCGAATTTTTCATGGGAGTAACTTCCTCTCCGCCGGTCATCCTTGCAATAAACAATCCTGGTCTTATCCGGATGCAACTCAAGCTTACATTCGGTCATTCGTCTGCGAATCGCTCCGAGCACAAACTTCGCCTGATCTTCACTTACACAGTGGCAAATGATATCATCTGCATACCTTTCGAACGGAACTGAAGTGAACTCTCTTTCCATCCATTTATCAAACACATAATGAAGAAAAAGATTAGCTAGCAGTGGGCTAACAACTCCCCCCTGCGGCGTTCCTCTACCCCGTTCTATCAAGCAACCATCGGGTAATTGAACCGGTGCTTTTAACCACCGTAAGATGTAGAGTTGTATCCACTTACAATCGGTATGCTTTTTCACCGCGAGCATCAGCAGATCATGGTCTATGTTGTCAAAGAAGCCTTGGATATCCAGGTCGATCACCCAGCCGTATCGCCAACATCTTCTCCGTGTTGTACCCACCGCATCAATCGCTGATTTCCCCGGTCGATATCCATACGAATTTGAATGAAAATACGGCTCAAGCTCTGGTTCAAGACGTTGCTTGACAACCATCTGTGCCACACGATCTGATACCGTTGGTATCCCCAAGGGCCGAAGCCTACCGTCTAATTTCGGGATCTCAACTCTGCGCACTGGAGGTGGAAAGTAGCTTCCAGAGGACATTCGATTCCAAAGCTTGTAAAGATTATTGGACAAATCTTTCTCAAACCCTTCTATCGTTTGCCCGTCCACTCCGGCAGAACCCTGATTTGACCTCACCCGTTTGTACGCCTGCCAAACCTCCTTCTTGGCAATCGAAAACGGCTTTGCTTTATTCATAAGATTCCTCCCATTACTGGTTGATCCAACCAATAAAGCCAGACAATGCAACCCCTTTGCTCCGATTCCATTACAGAACCTTCAACGCTACTACGAGTTGCTCCGCCCCTGTGCCCTGCCTTGGTACTCTCACTCTTGTGGGTCCTCCACTTGAGTTTCTCCCTTGTCATCAGGACGACAGGTTCCCATGTTCCGTGCAAGAGCCTAAAACAGATTCACGCCACCTTTATGCCGGACCCCGCCCAGACAGTAAGCAGGTTTCCCCTGGGCTTTTCCTGGTGTAGAGATAGTCACCAGTTTTGAAGTCATTGATAGTTTTCGACACCTCATCGGATGGTTCGCTTACGCTCGTCTCTCTGATTCACAGCTGATCCCGTCCACCGGGACCTTTTCCTCAACGCTCACCACAATGGCTCTTTACCAATGCAGCTTGAGGTGCTTTGGAGCCTGCTCCTGCAAGCCGACCCCAAGGGACCCTACCCTCATCTCTCGCACAGTTACACACACTTTATATAAAAGTGCGCTCATGGCGCACTATCTCCAACTTATCGCGGATCTGTGATACCTGCAATACCTAACAGATATCAACTGCTTGATTTTTCTGTGATAACATAATATCGTATCACCAAATGATAGCGATTGAACTAACTGCAATTTTGTCACGCTATCAAGCTCTTACTTTTTCTAGCATAGTCTGAATTTATCTGTAATTTTTGGATTTTATGTGAACCACAATATGTGGGATTCTCCACAATTTCTAAAAATCAACACTATCTATTGCTAGCTTCGCTGGTTTGCTGCTATTTATGATTGGAAACTCTGGCAAGTAGTGTTCGGTTTTGATATCCTCAATTTTATCAATCATCCCGCCTCGATAAATCCCCAATCGAAATCCTGTTGCCAATAGAGCAAAAAAACTATAATCTTTGACTTATCTACTGCTATGGATAAAACACTAATTTGTTATGTATAATGCAGATATACACTACATAATGCAAAATCCGGATACGTAATGAAAACCTACCAGGACATAAAATCGGCAGCGTACATCGATGCCATAATCAACTATACCGAAACGCTGCTTGGTATTCGTTTCAAAAGTGTAAAAAAATATAGATATAATGCTATATGCCCATTCCACGCTGACACCGAAGACAGTTTCATGGTGTATGTGAACAAAAATGATGAGGTCCGGTTCCATTGTTTCGGTGCCTGTAAGGGAGATTGGGACATTTACGACATGATAATGCTGCGGAAGAAATCTCGGTTCAGAACGGCACAGCAGGTTTGGGCTGAGCATTTGGGTGTCAAGGATTTCAAGTCTTATGATGGCAGCAGCTCATGTATTCCTGAACCTAACGAAACACCGGAGCCTGATGACACGGTTAGTTTTGCCGAACCGAAGAAACTTGATGAAAAGATAGTTGCCGCCCTAGATGATGCCGCCAACTTCTACCATGACCTTTTAATGTCGAATGATGACCGGTTCAAACACATTTGGGATTATCTTGCCCGCAGGGGCATCGAAAAAGACACCATACACAAGTTCAACATCGGCTACAGCCCACCATACAGCGATGATCAGCACCAAGGCAGGGCGCTTATAGCCAGCTTCTTCCCACGCTTTGAAAAGGATTATGGGGCCTTCAATGCGTTTTCAGACGGTGGATTGGTCAGATTTTTGAACGATAAGACCGTGAAAGGATACGGATACTATTGCCGGCAGATCAACTTCACGCGGAAAGATCCGTTTTTAAGAAATTACGGTGACTATTTCGCCGGACGGATTGTGTTTCCAATTTATGATGCAGATGCTTGTCCGACCGGATTTGTCGGAAGACGCCCGGACGATAGGGGCATTCGCTGGCTCAAACAACAGACCAGAGAAATTGCTCTTACCACAAGGGCCTGGCTTTATGGCATTGAAAAAGCAGGGCGATATATCCGGCAGTACCGGACGATAATATTGGTGGAGGGCATCTTTGATTATTTCGCCTTCTATAATCTGTTCCAAGACCAGGACAAACCGGTGGTGGTTTCGACATTGGGTTCCTATCTCACCCCCGAGGCGGCGAACATTCTCAAAGGCCTTGATATTGAGAACTTCATTGTAGTGTACGACTGGGACGAGGTGGCCAGAAACGGAATCGAACGGATTGCGGCCAAATTAGGAGGGTGGGTCTATTACCTTGGCGGTCTGGCCGAAGGTCAGGATCCTTACGATATGTTGAAACCGGTGGTCAACGCCATAAGCGGTTTTTCCTTGAAACACCTGAAGACCGAGGCGCAACGAGCCGGCAGAAGATAGGACGTAAAAATGGCGAATATCACGGGAGATGATGTGTCGAGGATTTAGAGCTTCGGCAAAAATAATTGCACATCATTTTTAATATGGAGAACGAATGTGGAATATGGGACGTTTTAGAAAAGGAGGATAGCCTATGCTAACGCATCCGGATGCAAGACATTTAGCGTTTCAACACCAGTAGACGTGCGTCGTTCCGGAGGGGAAATTATCAGTGCAGTTAAAGGAGCTCTGGATGAAGCCGGTATAGAGATTCCGTTTCCTTACCGAACATTTACATTCAAAGAAGCGCTTCAAACGAAAGTTTTAGACAAATAGATGATGGATTCTCGGAATAAGTCAAATAGGTCAAGGAAGAGAAAAAAGAGGCATCACAATAGATTATGAGAAAAGAGATTAAAGTTAAACAAAACACGGTTCAAAAAGATGTGAAAAGAAAGTCGAACCGAACCGTTCAAATTTTAGTTGTCTTACTGGTGCTAGGATTTTTGTGGGTGGCGGGCAAGGGTATACTTTATCTTTATAATTTTATTATATCGAGATTGTGAAAAATGTGAATAGATTTTGTGTATGGCAAGATATCTTTAATAAATTAAATACTCAGTTATCGAAAAATTCCTTTCGCTGGATTAAAAGTGTCTCATTAAAGATCAGAGCGATCAAAAAGACGATTCTTCATAATATATAATGTTAAACGGCAATCGGAAATATAAAGAGGGCAATATGACATCTAGCTTCAATATGGAGGATGCCAGTCAGGTGTTTGTTGGTGCTTTTGCACTAGCTGTTCCAATATCTTTTTCGGAAGAGGCGTGGCGCTTAGGTGAAACGTTACCTCTTTATAATTTACTTATGCTGTTTACTTTATCAGTAATATTTCTTGGTTTTTTTACATATCAGAGCGTATTCCAAAAAAATATTCAGTCGCGTTTAATTGAATTCATATTTCGTATAATAATCGCTTATTTAATGGCAGCTCTGGTGGTTGGTTTGGTTTTGTTGTGCCTAAACAAGCTTCCATTAATAGAAAATCCTATAGTTTCGTTTAAGCGTATAATCGTGATTACCATGCCAGCATCTATGGGAGCTATTATAGTAGATAGTTTTGATAAGGAGTAAAACAAGCCGTTTAACAAAGCCATCAACACGATTTTTTACACTCGGCATTCTATGTTTGTTTTTATGTTCAGTGTATTACGTGGTTGAATTTAATTTTGGCGGCATAGTAAAAAACGTGTTTTGGCGGCGTTACCGAGTCGGGTAAGGGGAATCTTCGCGTCAATACTCAAATCCTAATCTAATGCAAATCGAAGTAATGATATAACAATTTGATATTAAATAAAAAAGCAGCCATAAAGCCATAAATCAGACAAATCAAAGGTTTTTGAGATGGGCGAAATTTTGATCTGAACGAGGGATATCACAGATTAAGCACTATCAAATCTCAAGTGTCGATTAAATTTTCATAAGTTGTATTGGAACCAACGTTTTACTTGGAATCTTCCCTGCCTTCTTTGTATCCCCGCTCGAACTCGGATTTGGCTTTTGTGAAACTTGCCTTGAGAATTTCCCATGAATTTTCAAGCCCCTGCTTAAGATTTTCCAAGGCCCCTTCGCCAGCCTGTTGCAGTTCAACGATCTTATCCTCAACTTCTTTAAGTCTTGCACGTAAATCAGCAATCCTTTTATGATACTCGATTTTCGCCCTGACCTCTGCCTGATCAGCCTTAGTTTCCAGCTCGTTGATATCGGCGTTCCATTCGTCCAATTGAGCTTTCAGCTTTTGCACGAAGGCGTCTCTTTTCTCGTTCATCTTAATCGTCTCCTTTCAGTTTACATTTTCGATATTTTGGATGCCTGACGCATCTTGCCGTCTAAAGGTCTTTGACTTTCAGCCGCACTCAGTTATTCAATCTTGTCAACTGCCGACTTGAACCTGCATTTTATGGCAACCAGGATGTAAAGCATAGGCTCGTCAATGAACGTTTCTATTTCAAACCCAAAGGGCTTGAGCAAAGCACCTGCTTCCGGCTCTTCCGGGAATTCATCAAGAGGGAAAGGCGCACCCTTTTTTAATGAAAGAATAAATGCTTTCCCCAGTGGATGGCTGATAACAATGCGTCCATTAGCTTTCATCATCCTGCTGATATTAGAGAAAGCAACTGCCTTATCAACGATGTTGGGATAACAGGCATTTATGAATGTAGCATCTATACTGCCTTTCGGCAACTTGAGATCCCGGACATCCGCCATAATGGTTTTCGCGTAGGGGTAGTTTTTTTTTCAGTTGTTCCAGCATACGCCTTGAAAGATCGCAGGCATAAATGCTACCGGGCTTGTATTTCTTGATTATGGGAATCAAAATTCCCGTGCCGGATCCCACATCAAGAACTGTATCACCTTTGGCGATGTTGCCATTTGCCACGATTTTCTCCAAACGTTCAGGTACGCCCTCAGGCAAAGGCGGCTCAAAGAGTTGGTAGAGTTTATCAAATGAAATTCGCTGGAGCTGGTTGATCCTCTGAATCTCCTCTTCGCTGAGAGTATTAAAAGATGTCATAAGCGCCTTTAGGGTATCGCTGTGATGAGGGAGTTCCTATACTAAATTTTTAGTGTCTTGCAGCTGAGCGACGAATCAGGGTTGAAAGAACAGCCAACATGAAGGATGACAGCCATATACATTGGAGTTCAGTATTCTGAAGATCGGCTGCGTACAGCATACCTTACTTATCAGATTTGAAAAAGTTTTTTTTGCCACATGGGTGAGATTATCAGGAAGCAAGACAGGCTGACTCTTGGAGAGCATGGGGGTAGAAACTCCCCTGCGCTACTTAACCACAACCGCTGCCTTATGACACTTACAGCAACAAGGGGGATACCGTGGTGGAAGATCCTTCCACGGAGCGCCTGTACGCAGTATCCATAGGATGCCGTTGAGAACGCCCCTCGGTTCACGTCGCGGCCGTCCTCGACCATCTTGCATACAGATCCGTCTCTGGCATTGTTCGCTTAACGTTTCGTATTTGCACGTTTAAACGCATATTTAACAATATAATTAAAAAAAACAAATATTTAGCTTGCTTTCTTCCCAAATGAAGGTTATTATATATTTAATTAATTAAGTCCTGCTTAATCTGTGGGACGGTTTCTCTCTGAAGGAACAATCCATTTGCCAAAGTGGCACCCTCCAGTTTGTGACGTTGAAAATTTCTGAAAAAAATAAAGTGTTTCATTAATTAAAGATTATTTCCAATTTGTGAAAGAGCATAAAGTGATTTGCTGATTTGATAGATAAGCAGCACAGGATATTTTATGTTTTTGAATCAATCAGTGTTATTTAAGGAGGTATTAGATGGTAAGAATCAAAACAAGACAGGAA
>JBFESJ010000195.1:0-6776 GCA_041548585.1 Desulfobacterales bacterium
ACGCCCTGGTGATGATCCGTGCCGGATATAGATTTTAGATATAACGGATTAGACGCTTGTACAGATATTTTTAGAGAATCCGCCAGCGCTATAACCCTCTCAAGACGCTTTGAAATTTTTTCTTTCGTGATGTAGACCTTAAAAATATCTCTCCGGCCCGCCCTGAGGGCCTCATAAACCGGATTGATGCCAAAAAGTATCTCTGTCTTCACGATGACCTTTCAGTCGATCATAATCCTTTTAATGATATTTCTCAATAATGGCGATGAGTTCATCAATAGCTGCGGAAAGCGTATCATTCACAATAACATGGCGGTATAGATGCTTTTGGGCCATCTCTTTCTCTGCATTCACAAGACGCCTTTTTATAACCGCATTGCTTTCAGTCCCCCTCATCTCTATGCGCTTTTTAAGGATGTCCATTGACGGGGGAAGAATGAAAATGGTCACGCTGTCAGGATAATGTTTGACAATCTGTATCGTGCCCTGAACATCGATATCAAGGAGTATGTCACGGCTGGTTGACAGGCTCTTGTCTATAAATTCGGCCGAAGTCCCGTAATAATTTCCATAAACCTCAGCCCATTCCGCCCAACGGCACTCTTTTATACCTTTTTCAAAATCTTGTTTTGAAATGAAATGGTAATCAACGCCATCCCGTTCCTCGTCGCGGGGCTTTCTTGTTGTGTACGAAACCGAATAGAGCATATCCGTAAGCCGCTTAAGTACAGCTTTGGCAAGGGTTGTTTTTCCGGCTCCGGACGGTGCTGAAATGATGAAAAGATGTCCACTTCTGCGGGTCATCTCTTTCGAATTCATAATGAATTTATGCCGTTCCTTTAAGTGTTATGTAACGCTGGGATATGGTTTCTGCTTGTATTGCAGAAAGCACGATATGATTGCTGTCCATTATTATAATAGAACGTGTTCTGCGGCCGTGTGTTGCATCTACCAGCCGTTTTTCATCCTTAGCCTCATCTTTAAGACGTTTCATGGGGGCTGAATTTGGGGAAACAATGGCAACCACCCGTTCCGCCACTACTGTATTTCCAAAACCGATATTCAAAAGATTCTGATCCATGTTTGTTACCCCTATCCTGGGACCTTTGAAAAACGTCCCCTTTTGTCCAATCTCGATGTTAGGCTCAAATTTCAACCCGCCCAAGGCGGATAAATCCTCGAAATACTCAATGTATGCCTGTGGTTAAAATTTTCGCCCGCCTTGGTCTTGAACAAAGTTGAACATTTTTCAAAGGTCTCATCCTGTATAAATGAATACATTCGAATTGCCAAATGGCAGTCTATTCCACATTCTGTAACTGTTCCCTTATTTTTTCAAGCTCAGATTTCACTTCGACGATGGTGTGCGATGCACTTGCACTTTCCGTTTTGGACCCCATGGTATTGAATTCACGATGAAGTTCCTGTAATAAAAAATTGAGTTTTCGGCCGGCAGGTTCCTTTGATTTCATAATCGCATGAAACTGTTTTATGTGGCTCACCACGCGTGTAATTTCTTCAGAGATATCGCTTTTGTCAGCCAAAAAAGCCGCTTCCTGTGTGATTCTTTCAGACTCTATCTCCACCATTCCTCGGGTTAAAGCCGCGATTCTTTCTTTTAGACGCTGTTGATAATGAAATAAAAGGTCTCTTGATTCTTTTTCGATCTGATGAACACTTTTTTCAATCCGGTTTATCCGACCGGTAATATCCAAAGCGATAAACTCTCCCTCTTTTTTTCGCATCTCAACAAGATTTTTCAATGCCTCATCAATACAATCTCTCACAACAGACCATACTGCTTCCATATCCCGATCAATCTCTGCAGGCCGAATTATGCCCCCTTCTCTGATCAAAAGGTCCATGGATATTTCTGAATGAAGATTAAGCTGATCTTTTAATTGAACTAGACTATCATAATATGCCCTGGCTTTTGGAATATTGACTTCAAAATTATAAGCCTCATCGGAGTCATCACTTATCTGCAAACTCACCTCGATGCGGCCTCTTGCGACCTTGTCGATTATCAAGGCCTTAATTTTGTCCTCCAAAGCGTTAAATCCATGCGAAACACGCAGGACAATATCAAGATATCTGCTATTGTAAGAGCGGATTTCAGTTAAGACATTTATTTCTTCTTCCACCTTCTCGGCTCTGGCATAGGCGGTCATACTTTTCATCATTATACGTTTTTCACCTCATTTTTTATGAAATATTCTGATGATGCACCGGTTTGCTTTAAATCGACCACGTATTTCTTTCGAACCTGTTTAAGAAACGTCATTATATTTTCCGTAGCATAATCAGGATAGGTCCATGGCAAAGGTTCAAACCGGCCCTTCGTATAAATCAGTGTCAGATCAGCATAAATCCCCTCTCCGATATAAATTCTATGGCTGTAATTTTTCCCGGTCGCAAGGACAAATCTCTCTTGAAGCAGATACCCGGGGTCAATATTAACCGAGCGTTTGCCGTCTTTTGAATATTCATGCTCAAGAGCATTGGTGAACAGTTTTATCTCCACAAAATCGCTCTGCTTAATTAGTTGTTTGAATACAATCAGACGTCTAAAAAGGGGCGTGCCCATTTCATCATTGTAATAGGTGGTGAAGTTAAAGGGGAACCATGAACTTGTCATGTCAACAGAGCCAAATTTTTCAACAAGCGCTTTTACTACAGAAACCCCTAATCTCTTTTCCTTTAAAAAAAAACCTATCACAAGCTTGGCAGGCTTTGGAGGTCGAGGTCGACTCATGATTTTTGGAATTTGCCTCTAAATCAACTATTCATCTATGGATTTGGCTTCATCAATCAGCATAATCGGGATATCATCTTTTATTTCATACAAAAGTTTACAATTTTCGCAAATCAGACCATCTTTAGTATTGTTTAGATATATGTCACCCTTACACTTCGGACAAGCGAGTATTTCAAGAAGTTCCTCACTTAATGCCATGATCCTCTCCTTTTAAATTACAGATGATAAAATTTCATCAAAATAAGCGATTGTTTTTTTCAGTCCCTCTTCAAGTTCAACTTCAGGTTCCCATCCGAGAATTTCACGGGCCCGGGTAATATCCGGCAGCCGCTGTTTAGGATCATCCGCTGGAAGAGGCTTGAAAATTACCTCAGACTTTGAGTTGCTCAGTTCAACCACCTTTTCCGCCAGTTCCAGTATCGTGAATTCACCCGGCTTTCCCAGGTTGATCGGGCCTGTTACATCGTCATTGCTGCCCATTAATCGCACCAATCCTTCGATGAGATCGTCCACATAACAGAAAGACCTCGTCTGAGTTCCATCGCCAAAAATGGTTAGCGGCTCTCCACGGAGCGCCTGAACGATAAAATTGGAGACGACCCTGCCGTCATTAAGGTGCATTCTGGGACCGTAAGTATTGAAAATGCGGGCAACCTTGATTTTAAGTTTGTGCTGCCGGAAATAATCAAAAAAGAGCGTCTCAGCACAACGTTTTCCTTCATCATAGCAAGAACGAGGGCCAATACAGTTTACGTTTCCGTGATAGGCCTCGGGCTGTGGATGAACTGTTGGATCACCATATACCTCTGAGGTAGATGCCTGGAGGATTTTTGCCTTGATCCGTTTGGCCAGTCCCAGCATGTTGATGGAACCATGAACATTGACTTTCGTGGTCTGAACCGGATCATTCTGGTAATGAATGGGCGATGCCGGACATGCCAGATTGTATATCTCGTCCACCTCAACATACAACGGAAACGTAATATCATGCCGACAGAGTTCAAAATAGGAATTTCTTAAAAGATGTTCAACGTTTCTTTTGCTTCCGGTATAGAAATTGTCCACACATAAAACATCGCATCCCTCGTTGAGAAGGCGGTCACATAAATGGGAACCTAAAAATCCGGCCCCGCCGGTAACCAGAACACGTTTACGTAAGTGCATAATTACCCTTTCTGCTTTGTTGAATTATAATTGCTGAAAGAACCAAAATCTCAAAAGATAAGCTGCGCCAGATATTCTCTCATTATTATTCGCTTGTCAACCATTGCAAAGGTTTTATGGCTTAGGATTGAGCTAAAAATTTATAAACTGTACCTAACGCTAAATTAATTACACCTATTTAATAAAAAGGTAATCGGTACTAAAGCCTGTCCAATTTTTCTATGAATTGTTTCTTGATATGTTGCGGCACATTGTAATGAATATCCTTTTTGAGTCCCCGAATATCCCGTTTTTTAACCCGTAGCGGCTTATACCACCTTATCGGACGCATGTCATCAAAGTCGAGTAACCAGATCCTGTCATTTTTAAAAACCATATTTGAAATACGAATATCTCCATGTATTAACTGAAGTTCTCTAATCTTTGAAAGCAAACCAACGATATAGTTTATCGCATCTTTAATTTTCTCGGGTGTAGCGGCATATTTTTTAAAATACTCATCACCGGTTATGCCATCAACATATTCATATAAAAAATATGACTCTAAACGCAACGGTCCGATTCTTGTTTCCACAAAAGCAACCGGTCGGGGCACTGAAATACCATAGGAGAGCAGCAGTTGTGAAAAATACCAGTTCCGACTCGCACGTGTCTGTCTGAAGAAACGTTTGAATTTATGCCAGCGCGACTTGTAGTTATGCCTTTTGATGACAACTTTTCTGCCATCTACATAAACCACCCCTATCTTGCTTTTGAAGTTGTTTTGCAATATTCTAGTATTTTTGTCATTTAGGAAAATATCCGGATTGTTGAGAACTTTTTGCATCTCTGAAGAGATAAAATTCCCTTCACATACAGTATAATTAAAGAAGTTTTTACGACGAAAATTTTGCTTCATTTTTAAACGATGCTTTTCTTCGAATTTTAGGTTATAGCAGTTGCCAAAAATATGTTCCGATTTATCCGCCTTTGGTGTGGTTGAATTAATAACGGTCACAATTTGCCGTAAGCCGCCGGATGGTTTCGTTTAGGTCGGGAAGCTGTCTGAGCAAATTAGAGCGCGTTAAAGAGAACATCTTCGAAGTTTTTCAAATTAGAAAATAAAATCAAACGACGACACGATATTCTAAAAAGCCATGACCATGTTCTCTTTTACGCGCTTTTGTTCGCGAGTTCTTGCCGACCTAAACGAAATTGTCCGGCGGCTGAAACGGAATGTTATTCTGACAATAGCTATATTGTTTTTTGTGACAAAACTTGCCTGTAAAATTTTTCATGCGCTTCAGCAGTTTTTTGCCAGCTAAAGTTTTCCGCAGTGTTCCTAGCGTGTTCACCCATCTTTATCCGTCTACTTCTGGAAAACAATCGTTTTAAAAAGTCAGAAAGCTCTGCAGGGTGCTTCATCAAAAAACCATTTTCTTCATGTTTAATTAAAGCGGCCACTCCGGAATTCGCGCTCACAATCACAGGCAGTCCACAGGCCATCCCTTCCAAAACGCTGATACCAAAAGCTTCGGAGCGAGATGGCAGAACCACAACGTCCGCTGCGGCAAAATATTTTCTCACATCATCAGCCAAGCCGACAAATTGAACCTGATTTTCAATGCCATACTGTTTTACCTTTCGCTTATACATTCTCACGTTGTCACCTGTACCTACAACCAAAAGCCGCATGCCTTTTGAAAGCGCCGGAAACAACCGGTCTAATCCCTTACGCTTGAAAGCAGAACCCACAAAAACAATGACGAGTTCGTCGTCTGCCGCCTGTGCCTTACTTCGAGCCGCTATTCGTTCTTTTGCGATTACGTCCGGATGGAATAATTCCGTGTCAACGCCGGGAGGCATTACGACAATATTCTCAGTACGGTTGTATTGTCTTCTGACATCTTTTGTTATTTCATCAGAAACTGAAATCAGCCATGGAGTGGTCATCTGTTTTTTCTCTAGCCAGAGATAGCAAAGACTGCGTAGGCTAAAATATTTCTGCTCTATTTGTCTGAGGCCTGAATATTTCTCCAATCCGGAAATGTAGGAAAAACTATGCAAGGTCAGGACATCCTGTTTATGATTACGCTCATGGGAATGAATAATGTCATAAGAGTTGCTTCGCAGCATTTTAGTCGTTTCTCTAATGAAGGATAGTGTATTTAATATGCTGGAAAAGGCCAACCGTTTGGGAACCTGATGGAAGGTTATCCCATTAATCAGTTTGGTATCAGCCACATAGGAAAAAATGTCAACCTGATGGCCCTGTTTGACCAATCCCCTTGCAACTTCCACAGCATAAAGTTCTTTGCCACCCGACTTACAAAATCTTTTAACCAAAAATGCAATTTTAAGCATCTTCAACAGCTTGTCTCCTCAACAAAATATCGGCTAATGCATAATGCTCATGATACTCGTCAATGAATCGCGTTTTGGAACCCAACTTATGTTCAAACACATTATTTGGTAATGTTTTTATTTGATTTTAGCAGCAAAGATTTGTCGCAATGTATTTTTACAAACACGATATGAACCTTGACTTTGCGGCGTAATCCAAAACTTTAGAATTTGTAAAATGTTTAAAATTATGTTAGAAACCGACCAAAATTTCCAAATATGGGGCCTTTGCGCAAAATAGAGCAACGGACAAACATAATGCTTTTCAGAAAATACATCACTCAAGAAAACAACTTATGAAATCTTTTCAAAACACAAAATGGTTTATTTTAGCCCACTGTTTTAACATGGATGGCAGAGCTGCAAGTCATACCGTTACCGACCGGATTCCCCTTCTACTTGCGCAGAATATAAAACCGGTCGTACTGAGCGCGCCAACCGGAAAAAAAGACCGCAGATTTCCCCATTACCA
>JBFESJ010000196.1:0-6686 GCA_041548585.1 Desulfobacterales bacterium
AGGTTTTTGATCTGGATGATACTTTCACCTGTTGATGAATATCTCAGAGATCTTCAGGGTGAAAAAAACTATCCGTTCATCCTGATTCCTCTCGGTTAGGCATACAGAGTATCGATCCATTTCAAGGCTTCTACATCGCTGATCTTCCCAAGATATCACTCGGTCGTTGTGATACTTACATAATGAGCCTCCTTTTGTTTGTGGGTGAATAAAAAACACGAAATTGCGTTGAAAGAAATTATATGATACTTGAAATTATGTATCAAATATAACATAAATTCATATGATTATCTATCACAAGATACAGCGAATGGAGATGAAAAATGAAAAAGCCTGTTTATAAAAACTTATTTAAACCTTCGAAACTGGATGGTCTTAGGTTGAAAAATCGTATTACAATGGCTCCTTTATATCTGGGCTATGCAGCTATGGGGGGAAAGATATCATCTCTATTGCTTCATTACTACAAAGAGATGGCCAAAAGCGGAGCAGCGATGATCATGGTTGAAAATGCGAGTATTACACCAAATGGTAGCGGATCGCCACGGACTATTAGGTGTGATCACAATCGATACTTAAGCGGCCTTGAAAAACTTGCCCGTACGATAAAGGGAGAAAAGAGCCTTGCCGGTCTTCAAATTAACCATGCCGGACGATTCGCCCATGCATCAGATCCAGTGGCACCATCAGCAGTTCCAACATTTGAAAGAATACCTCGGGCGCTTACAAAAAAGGAAATTACAACGATTCAGAAGCAGTTTGCAAATGCTGCCTTAAGAGTTAAAAAGGCCGGTTTTGATCTGGTTGAGCTTCATGGGGGAACCGGCTACCTTCTCTCTCAATTTGTATCACCAAGAACCAATAAACGGACCGACACATATGGCGGACCAATAGAAAACCGGATTAAATTTCCTTTGGAATGTTTAAAACGTGTCAAAGATGTTGTAGGAGATTTTCCAGTTGGGTATCGGTTTTTGGCTGATGAATGGCTGCCAGATGGGCTTCACATAAAGGAATCTGCTGTTTTAGCTAAAAGCTTGGAGAAAGAGGGCATAGCCTATATATCAACAATGGGTGGAACATATGAATCATTTTTTTTGCCGGAAGTCATTAAGAAATCCAAAAAACCAGGCTACATGGTTTCTTTAGCTGCCGCCATTAAAAAGAAAGTAACAGTTCCAGTCATTGCCGCAGGACGAATATCAACCCCTGAACGGGCCGAATCCATTCTAACGAACAAAAAAGCAGATCTAATAGGATTGGCTCGTATGTTGTGGGTTGATCCTGAATGGCCGAAGAAGGCCTGGAAAGGAGATGAGCGATCAATTCTGAAATGCAGTCCTAAATGCGACGCCTGTTTGCAACTGGTAATGCAGGGTAAACCCGCCTATTGTCCAAAATGGAGTAAAGAAAAACGCGCTGTGTATCGTAAGTTGTTTCAATAGGAATATAATCTGGAGATTCATGCCTTTTCGGAACCTCCAATGAGGTAAGTGCTATCGTTTAAAAATTCATAATTGGTCGAAACTAATAAATAGTGCCCGAACGAAAACTAGGATTTTTCGTTAAGGCACTAACTGTATTATGTGCCGGTGTTCATTTGACTGCCACGCACCGCCGGAACTTTTGAGACCTTCGCAAACGCTCCCACAGGGTCATTACCATGAAATATTCAAGCCCGCATCACAACGTGCAAGGAGGATTAATTGGATCATTCAAAACCGGTTCTGATTACCGGAGCCACCGGCTACGTCGGCGCGCGCCTGATCTCGCGATTGCTGATGACCGGATATCGCGTAAGGGCTATGGGAAGATCCCTGGCCAAAATGAAGTCACGGTCCTGGGGGAATCACCCCATGATCGAGTTGGCTGAAGCGGATATTCTGGACCTGCCGTCCCTTGAGCGAGCGGTCAGGGGCTGCGGGACGGTGTTTTACCTGGTGCATTCCATGATTGTACAGAAGAAGGGATTCGCGGATGCCGACCGCACGTCGGCCCGAAATATGGTAGCGGCAGCAGTGACCCAAGGTGTGGAGAGAATCATCTATTTAGGGGGGCTCGGTGATGTTAACCATCCCGACATGAGCGAGCATCTGCGCTCGCGCCACGAGGTCGGCGATATTCTCCAGTCCGGTCCGGTACCCGCTACCGTGCTTAGGGCCGCCATGATCCTGGGATCCGGCAGCGCTTCTTTTGAAATGCTGCGCTATTTGGTCGAACGCCTGCCGGTGATGTTAACGCCCCGTTGGGTTCACACCCTCTGCCAGCCCATTTCGATTACCAGTGTACTGCATTATCTCCAGGGGTGTCTCGAACACGATGAAACCACCGGCCAATCCTTTGACATCGGCGATCTGGATGTATTGACCTATAAAGAAATTATCGATAGCTACGCTCAAGAGGCCGGCTTGCGCAAACGCTTGATTATCCCGGTTCCCCTGCTGACCCCCAAACTAAGCTCTTATTGGATTCATTTGATTACGCCGGTTCCGGCTTCCATTGCCAGGCCCTTGGCCCAGGGTTTGAGTATTCCGGTTATTTGCAAGGACAATCGCATACGGTCCATCATCCCGCTTACGCCGTTAAGCTGCCGTGAAGCCATTCGAATCGCTTTGGAACATATTAAAAACCAGCAGGTGGAAACCTGTTGGACCGATGCTGGATGCCTGCTTCCTCCGGAATGGGCCTATTGCGGTGATGCGCAGTACACCGGTGGAACCGTTTTGGAATGCGGCTATCGAATCCGGATAAAAGGGACGCCCCAAGAGATCTGGACGCCCATCCAAAACATCGGCGGAGAAACCGGTTGGTATTTCGGTAAAGCACTGTGGAAACTTCGCGGAGATTTGGACAGACTGATCGGCGGCTTCGGTCTGCGCCGGGGGAGACGGCATCCCACCGAGTTGCGGGTCGGAGATGCCATTGATTTTTGGCGTGTTTTGGAAGTGGAGCATGAACGGCGGTTGGTTTTATTTGCTGAAATGAAAGTGCCTGGGGAGGCATTGCTTGAATTTCGAATAACACCCCAAGCTGACGGCTCTAGCGAACTCGAGCTACTTTCCCGCTTTTTGCCCCGAGGACTTGGGGGCTTTCTCTACTGGTATGCCTTTTATCCGTTTCATGAGTGGGTTTTTGGCGGCATGCTTCGAGCCCTTGCCGGAGCCACCGGCAAGTCCATGGTTCGCGGTCCCGAACGATTTACGCCCAGATTGCCGGATAGTTGCGAACTCCCGCAGCAAAAAACGTGACTCAAACAAGCAATTAAAACCCAATATCCATTCAGAGCACAGATTCCATTTTCTTTACTCTTTTGAGCTAATATTTTCGCTTTCAGATCTTTTTAGGGGAAATCGGTCGAATCATAACTGGTTATATCAATCGCACAGCAAATACGAACGGGACTCCTAGTATAATGGGTGGAAAAGAATTAAAGAAATGGTTCCAAACTAATTTCAATATTGATGATGTCGTCTATGTTAAGATCTTGTCTCCGGTATCATTAAAATTATTATTTTAGATGGTTAGGCTGACTCAGTCAGACATATCACAGGTTTATGGCGTGGATGATATTTTTATCTGCTGGCAAATATTTGCAGTTTATTTCAAATTGATTTGTGCACGTTCTGCACGAACGTCCCCCATGACGCGAACGTCCCCCATGACGTCCTCTATGACGTCCCCTATGATAAGTTATGCCAAAAATAACCATGAAGTCAGTCCGTTGTATGAAAAGTGTGATTGACAATATGGCTCACACTTGGTAGTTTGTCACCGCAAACTCGATGTTTTTATACGTTACGGTATTCCTGAATTACATGTATAATCGGTAATTTACGAATCCCAAAGAAAATTATGCTGATCTACAGGTGCTGAAGTTGTTTTTTATTTCATGAGGTTGACAATTGGTGAAGAAACAACGTCAAGTTAAGGTCCGACGCTGGAAACCGGAAGATATTCCCAAAATAGTCGAGTTACAAAGAGCGGCGTATCCCAGCTTTGCGCAAAGTGACTTGTGCGACGAACGCAACTACCGTTTCCAGATAGAGGCTTTCCCGGACGGACAGATACTTGCCGCGATTGGCGGCAAAATCGTGGGTTACGCCACCTCCTTAATCGTCCAGCTTTCTGATGAGTCGCCCTGGTATTCCTATGAGGAGATTACAGGGGTTGGCACCTTCAGCACCCACACCCCCAGCGGGGACACACTGTATGGGGCTGACATAGGCGTACATCCGGACTATCGCGGACATGGCATCGCGGGCAAGCTCTATCAGGGCCGTAAGCGGATCATGACCCGCTTCAACCTGCGGCGCATGGTCGCGGGCGGGCGCATACCGGGATACAAAAACCATGCGGGCAAGATGTCGCCCGAAGAATATATAGAGAAGGTTAAATCCGGTGAGCTGAAAGACATGGCGCTGAATGCTCATCTCAAGGCCGGTTACGAGGTCAAGGGTGTTCACCTGGATTACCTGAGTGACGAAGCCAGCCTGAACTATGCGACCTTAATCGAAATGGCAAATCCCAGCTTCAGGCCCACCCGGCGAAAGATTGCGGCTTCCGTCATCAAGCGTCCTGCGCGCAGAGTAAGGGTCTGCGCTGCCCAGTACTTCATGCGCAGGATCAGCACCTTGGACGAGTTTGAGAAGCAGGTCGATTTCTTTGTTTCTACTGCGGAGGAGTACCACTGCCATTTCCTGCTGTTCCCGGAACTCTTCACCGCGCAGTTGTTCAGCATGATGGCTCCAGATCTGGAGACGCATGAGGCGGTGATAAAGCTGTCCGAGTATACGGAGCGTTACGTGGAAATGTTCCGAGAGATGGCCCAGAGGAGCGGCATTTTCATCATCGGTGGTTCCCATCCTATACCCAGCGAGGAAGGACTGGTCAACGCAGCGCACCTGTTCACGCCGGGCGGTGACGTTTACACCCAGGAAAAACTTCACATCACCCCGGGAGAAAGGGAGCACTGGGGCATCAAACCCGGCAAAGGTTTAAAAATATTTGATACCGGTCTTGCACGCATCGGCATTCAGGTATGCTACGACGTTGAGTTCCCGGAGCCATCAAGGATTCTTACGCTGTCCGGTATGGAGCTCATGTTTGTGCCTTTTAGTACCGACGAGCGTAAATCCTACATGCGCGTGCGTTACAGCGCACATGCCCGTGCTGTGGAGAACATGATATATGTCGTGCTCGCCGGCAACGTGGGAAATTTGCCTCAAGTGAGGAGCTTTCTTATCAATTATGGCAGGGCCGCGGTACTCACGCCCAGCGATTTCGCATTTCCGATGAACGCCATACAGGCCGAAGCCGAGTCAAATACAGAGACGGTGGTCATAACGGACCTCAACCTGGATGATTTGGCCATGCAGCGGGGACTCGGTTCGGTTACGCACCTTCGCGACCGCAGGCCAGACCTCTACGAAATTACCCCTAAGCTGCCCATCGAGATCGTTCGAATATCCAGATAAATTCGTCTGTGAAAAATACCTGTGCAACATTCCAAGCAGTGCATAACCAAACAAGATTTGTTGATATCTTGGCACTGTATGACTTTGATATCTGGCCATGATCGCATCTTAAACAATTGAGGATTTCAACCTCGAACTGTAAATACCAAGTCAAGATCGTTTTTCAGATTTTCCATTCCTGATTTTAGCCGAAGTTAGTTTTCAGATAGCTGTTAAGAAAACAGAATATTTTGATGGTGCAGACGCAGCGATATAGCAGATATTTTCAATCAGGGCCAAAGTCAGACTTATCCCAAGTTTTTGAGACGGATGATATTTTCATCTTTTGAATGGCTATCTGAATATTCACAATTGTGAAAAAGAGATCGGATCAAAGTTATACAATATATGGTGTAATGGAAAAGATCAGATTGTCATTAAAATATTGAGATTGGGTAATAGATAGGTTTTTAGTATCACATTGGTATGGAATAATTAGATATCTGGACTTTTTGCAAGGTATCTGTACATGAGCAGCTCCTTATAAAAATCTCCAAGTCCAATCATTTAGCTTTGAATAGAACGTGCTTGGTCTGTTAGAAGCTACCTACAGAATACCAAAATGCCAATCCGACCAGCTTTCCAAAACTTTCCGGCTTAAATGATTTTATAGAAAAAGAATGGTAGGTTGAAAAAAAATAGAAAAAACTGTTGACAACATGATTAAAGGGTGTATATACACGCAATAAAGCTATCTATTGTTAATTCGTAAACTTAATATAGTTCATGGCTGGTACTGCTCACCCATTCTCTAAAACAATCAGAATCGAAATAAAGACAATTATAATGGACTAACATGGAACCAATAACGGTTAAAAACCAAGACATGAGCAGATACTTGGAGATCGGGCGAACTTGCGCATGCGGCAGCCTGCGTAGAGCCTCCCGATTAATCACGCAGGTTTATGACAACTTTCTGCAGCCATCTGGTCTTAAGATTACGCAGTTCATAATGCTTATGTCTGTTAAGATACTTGGGCCAATTACCATAACCAAGCTTGCTCAAAAACTGCTTATGGATCGAACAACATGTACGAGAAACCTGAAGAGTCTTCAGGAAAAAAATCTTATCAATTTCGAGCAGGCCGAAGACAGAAGGATGAAGAAAATTGTTCTTACAGATCAAGGAAATGAAATACTTGAACAAGCTATCCCACTATGGGAAAAAGCCCA
>JBFESJ010000197.1:0-6685 GCA_041548585.1 Desulfobacterales bacterium
CCCTAAAATCTCGTTGAGCCAAGGTTCATACTGAGTGTTCGAATAAATCCATTTGGTCATCTCTATCAAATCTTTCTGATCCTTGACCTTTTTCCACCGATCACCCACCAGTGTTGTTTCATTATTTTTCGGATCGAACATGATCCCCAAAGCTGCTCGAACGTTGTATCCTTCATATATGTCTGAATAATAAATGTTATAATCACCCCATTTGTCTATTAGATCTTGAATCGACACTTCGTTCTGACTTTTATGTATCATTCTGAGCTTTCCGTAGTTATTTGACCATGACGCACAACTGGAGATAATAATAGCGAACAAGAAAACACTTAGAAATTTATATTTTTTCATTTTTCCCATCGTTTTGTCTTTGAATTGTATTTCTTTGAATTTGTAAAATAAAAATAATATCAAAATATATTATATAATATATAAGTATTCATGAAGGAATAAATGTCAATTATAGGGTTTATTTATTGGTAGATTTAGAAGAAAAAATGTTGTGTTTGCTTGCCGGAATAGCAAACCAAGGTTGATCAACTCCGATTATATATAGGTATCAACGGGTTGAAGTTGATGATTTCATATCGAAATCGTGACCATATTGCCATCTTTCCGTTTTGCCCTTAAACTGTCTGGTAACGCCTCACTAATTGCAGATTCAAGCTTCTCTGGATCTATATCTGTATGGCATTCATTGCAGAAAAACCCCTTAATATAATCAAATTCGAGACTCATATCAATATCATCCTGTAGATGGTTGCTGTAGGAAAAGCTTATCAGACCTGATACATCCACATCAGTTGAATTACACTCAGGACAAACAGAAACACAGAACATACATTTTCCACAATATTTATGTTTTTTACTCATTGTTCACCCTCCTTTCATGTAATGCATGAAAGTAGATACTTTTTCATATACATCCTAATAAGCTTTATCTAATTATTACATGCAAAAATCATGCAAAGTTTAGAATGCCGTCTTATAAGGAAAATATGATTTAAATTCAATTGGTTAGCATAAATAAGCATGTTGAACACCAATTGTATTTGGCAACATTTGTACAATGCTGTGACTTATATTGACGGGTTTTTAACTATTTTGGAGTAACAGCAGGATAAAGAAAAAACTGAAAATCATCATAAAGACAGGAGGGATAGCTTGAGTCGTTTAGAAGGTAATTGAAACATTATTCGGTAACACAATATTTTGATATTGACGCCTGAATTAGTGTTTTGAAGGCTCCGTACCGAAACTTCAATTGCCGGAAATTGAAGATTACTCACCGAAATCAAATATTGTAATCTCTTGCCAATTTCTAAACCATTCACAAAAACAATTTTTATACAGACATCATATTTTCCCTGGTGTCAGGTCAAGCAAATCCTGTATTTGACAATTGTTAAATTATCTCCGTTCACCAACAACTTTATTGACAGGCAATATAATACATGTCTGCATTATAAACTTCTCAGAAACTTTTCTGCTTCTGATTCCAAATCATAAATATCCGCCATGATTGAAATAAAATTGTCTGGAGTCAATTCAAGGATATTCTCAGCTACTTCTTTTATCCTGTTTTTACAGGATTCGTTTAATCCACCTGCGGCCAACGCTGCAAGAAGATTTCCCAAGGCGATTATTGTCTGAAAATCTGATCCTTGCTCAGATATATGGAATAAATTATGATAGTTACATGCATCCTCGACTTTGCTAGGCAGCCTCCAATGATGACATAACAGAGAACCTAAGTAGGAGCTGGCAGGTAGTTTGTAATATTTTTCTGCTTCTGAAAATAAACAACCATTTTGTTCACAATACCGCCTGAGCGCCTTGTAATGCTCAGGGAAAAATTTAATATATACCAACTTTCCAATATCATGGAGTATTGATGCTGTCCATAGCTCTTCAGGGTCCAAGTAAGTCCAAAATTTTTTAGCTAAATACTTTGTGGTTAGAGCTGTAAAGAAAGAATGGTGCCAATAGTTATTAAGCGCTTTCTTTTCCTTGATTCCAATTGTATTAACAACACCGACAGAAATTACAATTCGTTGTATTACGCTAAGTCCTAAGTATGCAGCAGCATATTTCAGGTTTGAAGTAGTCTTAGGAAGTGAATAATATGCGCTGTTAGCAACCGCTAATACTTGGGCAACTAACGATGGATCTCCTGATATGATCTCTGCTACCATTGCACTGTCTGTTCCTTCGTCTTGAATCATTCCCTGAATACGTATCACTGCTTCAGGAAGTGCAGGTAGGCTGCAATGCTCGCGAAGAAATGTTTTTGGGTCGATCTCTATTGGTTTTAACATGCTTTTCTATTCAATGTATTGTATATCTGATGTCCTTGGGTTTTATGCCTTATTGATAGACACCTGCATTGCCAGGTCAGGAAATAACAACACAGTGTTAAATGCAGAATCTAAAATCGTAAAAATTGAGTGTATTTAGCTTATTACGACCAAAGCAAGGGTGTGTCAAGGGAAATTAGGATCAGAGGTCAGGGGTCAGAGTGAAATGTTTAGAACATAAATCGGTTTGGATTCAATTGGAGATAACAAGATTTCCGTTACTGAATGTGATGTCAATTTTGTTGGCGAATAGCGCTTTTATGTATTCATACTCGGAGGGATGAGAAAATGCCAGAATTTTTGCCAGCAGCGGATCTTTACAGCCGAATACGACGGCCATATGGCATTCAACATGCAGCGCATTTCGGTATTGTGGCCCTAAAATCAGTTTTTGTCTTTTTCTGACAGGCTGTTTCCATGATTTATAGGCACACCATCTGTTGTCGACATAAGCTCCCATTTTTTCACCTTACTATATATATCGGAATTATATGGGAATTCTTTAACCTTAATTGAGCGTAAGCAAAATAAAGTTTAATTTAGAATTTGGACTAGATAGGATGCACAAGGAGGGGTATAAAATTATTAAAACAAACGCGTAAGGTTTTGGGGAGGATGGTGCAGAACGCGCTTTACGATGTCCCCTATTATTGCAACACGTTGTTATCAAAAATCAAAAAAAACAACTGCTGCAAAACCCACAGCCGATTGGGCCTGATTTTCATGGTGTAATTGGTAATCGATGATTCGGCTTTTACAGGGCGGCAATACTTCAAGCAAGGCGGCCATGGCAGGAAACCCGCAGACATTAAACTGATCCTCTACTGTGATCGATTCTTCCCAGAAACGATCGGCATCCATCCCGGACAAATAATCTAAAAGGTTTTTGTCGTGGGCTGTTGCCCGGCTTTCGAGATAATGGGCCGGCATCTGATGACCGAACTTCAGGCCGATATGAGAAAAGTCGACCCCTGCCACCACCAGCGTTTCTTTATCAGGCGCCATAACAACTTCCTTTAATTTCTTCAAAAATTGTGCTGTTTTATTCAAGTAGATTTTTCTATTGTAAGCTGCTAAGCTTTCATGAAAAGAACCGCAAAGGATCGGAATGACCGTAAAACTTTCCGTTCCCAGCAGATGCTGTAAAAAAACAATCTGAAATTCGAGGGAGTGTTCCGAACGATGGTCAAGATCGGTGTCAGCGACGACACCTTTCCCTGAATCACGCAGCGCTCGAATCAAAAGCGGTTCATTTTTGACAACACCCAGAGGCGTTTCAAAATCCTTTTCCGTAAGGCAAAACAGGTCGCCTGACATCTGATGCCCGATTCCCAACAAAATAACCCGTGACGGCGCTGCATGTTTGAGCATTTGATAGGCGCTTGAATACGTGTGACGTCCCGCGGTAAGGCCAATGTGCGGTGCAACCAGGGCGATAATTTTTCCTTCCGGCGGAGGAACAGACGGCCGTACGGCCAGAATGTTATCCAGCACTTTTTTCAACGCTGAAGGATCCTTGGGATAGGATTTGCCGTCTAAAATACAACGCCTTATTTTGCTAGAGATGAAGTCGGCGTTGATTTTATTTTTGGTTCTCTTAAATTTGTCTGAATCGAGCAGGAAGGCGTCATCCAGTTTTGTTAACTTATCTTCTACTTCGTGCAAATCGACCAGGATGCCCCCTTTCTGCCTCATGAGTTCCGCCTGCAAATCTCTGACCGTCTTGGTCCCGTCCAGCAATGTAATAAATTGATACAGGTGCAGGGCAATTCCCATGCCTTCTCGAACCAGGCCAAGATGGTCCTTGATGAGCACGAACCGCTGAGCGCCGTGCTGTGCGGGAATAAATTCCAAATCGCTTCTTACAAGGGGAATGTCTTTATGCTGTTTGGTATTTTTCACAAAAACTCAATTTGCTTGGGCAAACGTTTAGCGATTCTCAAATAAATTTTCGTGCTTTTCCCTTGGCAGGTCAACGGTCTCTGGTTTTGAATTGTTCCAGAATTTTTACCACATCTTCTTCGGAGACATCCGACCAATGTTGGTAGGCGCTGGCCACGGCATAACTGAAGCCGCCACGGATATTGGCACAATACAGCACCTCAACCTCACGTGCGATCGTTTCCGCCGAATGGCGATGACCGGTCGGTACGGCGACAACAATCCGTCCGGCCCCGGCATTTCGCAATGCAGTGACCGCCACCCGCATGGTAAACCCCGAAGCCAGTCCGTCATCCACCAAAATTGCGGATCGATTCCCAAAATCCGGGAAGGGCTGCCGACCCCGTAATTTTGTCACCCGGCGCATGACCTTGGCCGTGGTCTTTTTGATTCCCTTTTTAACCTCTTCGGCAGTCAGGTTTACGCGCCGCACCAGATCTTCATTCAGTTTAACGGTGCCGTCAAAAGCCACAGCCCCGTAGCCGGCTTCGGTATTCCAGGGCAAGGTAATTTTGCTGACGACAGCCACGTCAAAATCAAGCCCTGTTTTTTCAGCCATCACCACGCCTACCGGCACACCGCCGGCTGGTACAGCTAAAATGATCCCGGTTTCCTTTTCATCGCCTGCAAGCATCCGGGCGAGGACTTGACCGGCATGGGTTCGGTCCTGAAAAACATGGGGTTGTTCCCGCAGTTCGGGCAGGTCAATGATGTTTGATTTCATAGCAATCTAAGGTTTCACCAAAATATTGGGTATGATTGTCTTTAACCGAAATGACCCGTTCGTTCGCTCCGCTTACAATCGGAATAATGGAATAATGGAGTACTGGAATAATGCATTTATGGATTATAGGTAAAATTTTTGCCGAAGATAAAAATTAAAAATGGATAATATCCTTTTAAAAACCAACGTTCTGGCATTCCACTATTATTGTTCCATATTCGAGGCAAGCGTTAAAGATTAAAAAAATGTCTCATATTTTTCCCATTTTTTTACAATCCATTGAGGTTTAACTTTCATGCAGAATGACGAAAGAATATCAGGAGGGATTCATAGAGTCCACCAAAAAAATCCAAATTAAAAAAACAAACACTTGAACCCTGGACTCCTTAAATTCCGAAACCCTTTATCCTATAATAATTTCAGTTAGCTCTGTTTCCCAGGCACTACTTTCACGATTTGGGACCGGTCAGATTAGGCAGCAGCCGGTTGTTTTTTTTATATAACTGTTGTAGAAAAAATATTCGTTCGACCCGCCTTCACTTTGGCGAGCGACGGCACGGAAAACAAACGAATTGACGCGTTCAGGGGGTGAGCACCCCCTGAACACTACAAACTATCAGCAACCCAGTGAAATCGTCCTGACGGAATTTCACAAGGCAGGTAAATGACCAACGAAAAGAAAACACCCATTGCCGTGGTCGGGATGGCCGGACTGTTTCCCGGCGCCTCGGACCTTGATACCTTCTGGCAAAACATCGCTAACAAGAAGGATACCACCGGCGATGTGCCCCCGGGCCGATGGATTGCCGGACCGGAGGTCATGTATCACCCGGATCCTATGCCGGACAAAGCCTTTTCAAAACGGGCCTGTCTGATTCAGGATTTTAAATTCAATCCCCAAGGACTCGATCTTGACGAAGATCTTTTAAACGCCCTGGACCCTTTACATCAGATGGCCCTTCACACCGGCCGTGACGCCTTATCGAGCTGTGACACCTCGTCGATAGACAAAAAAAACATCGGGATCGTGCTGGCTGCCATCGCCCTCCCCACGGACTCATCTTCATCTATCACCCGAAAGATCCTTGGAACATCTTTTGAAGCAAAGCTGTTCGGCGAACCTGATTCGGACCAGCATCAATCACTTTCTAAAGAAGCGTGCCTGGCCGCCAAGGTCACCAGCCTCCCGGCGGCGCTGCTGGCCGAAGCGATGGGCCTTGGCGGCGGAACCATGACCCTTGATGCGGCCTGTGCGTCGTCCCTGTATGCCGTTAAACTGGCCTGCGACGAACTTTTATCTTACAGGGCCGATGCCATGCTGGCCGGGGGAATCTCAAGACCCGAGTGCCTGTACACCCAGGTGGGATTCAGCCAGCTCCGCGCGCTGTCCCCTTCCGGTCGCTGCGCCCCGTTTGACGAAACCGCGGACGGTCTCGTGGTGGGAGAAGGCGTTGGCATCCTGGTGTTGAAACGTCTGGATGATGCCCTGCGCAATCAGGATACGATTTATGCCCTGATCAAAGGCATCGGGCTTTCCAATGACATGCGGGGCAACCTTCTGGCCCCGGACAGCGAAGGCCAGGTCCGTGCCATGCGCAGCGCTTATGAAAAGGCCGGCTGGTCTCCTCAGGATGTGGATCTCATTGAATGCCACGGCGCGGGA
>JBFESJ010000198.1:0-6679 GCA_041548585.1 Desulfobacterales bacterium
AGGTTTAGTTATTCCTATTCTATCCATGATATCTTTATAGCTGAATGAGCTGAAAGATCTGGATTGCAGAAGTTCCGCTGCTGTTTCTAAGATTTGCTCTTTTCTGTTGATCATGACATTTAATCTACCAACTAGTCGATTATTTGTCAATAAAAAAGTTTAAATTTCTTTGCAATTTTTCTAGTTTAAATAGGGGACGGATTTAACATTGGTTCAAGGATCAGGGGGCCCCGGTTAAATCCGTCCCGGTTAAACAAAAACGGACAGGTTTCACCCCAGTACCATCAAATGAGCTACGGGGCACAGCAGGATAAACTCCGCCCGTCTTCTTCGAAACCCCGGTTAAACATAAGCAACAGATAGGTTTAATCCCGGTTAAATGGAACAAACAGATTTAACCCCGATGAAACAGATTAAAGGTTTCATTGGGCAAGCAGGACCCCGATAACGGGATTTCCGCTACGCTCCAACAGGCGGGATAAATCTTAAATATTAATTATTGACGTTTTTAAGGGTCGAGGGTATCAGAGCCGGGTCGGACCGAGCCAACATGATGATTTGATATCAAATTAACGAAAAAACGTGGTTGATTTTTGGCTTAAGACGCTGCTTTTGCTTTAGAAATGGGCCTCTTAAGAAAGGGCTTGCAAATATCAAGTAATTGGCATTACTCTAAAAATATCTCTTGCAGATCACAACAGCATCCAATCTTTAGGTAAGAGAATCATCACAGAAAATGCCAGGCATGGGAGGGAATTTATCTCCATTTTTATTTAGAACCTATCTCAAAAACAATCTAAGTGCCCATGGCAGTGTTGCAAAACGGTTCAAAATGCTCACATACTACGTGTATGCTCCGCTTTTTCACCGTTTCGCGCCTTGCCCTGAACCCTAAATATTTTTTTTGAGATAGGTTCTAATTCTTCTTTAACTCGATTAATTCTTTTATTTTATCTACGAATTCTTTCATGTTTATGGGTTTTTTAAAAAATATTCCCTTCTTGGATTTGAATTCAAAATTACCTGAAATAAAGATAAACTTTGACTGTTTCGTTCGAGGATCATTTATGAGTTCTTTGTAAACGGCCATTCCATCCATTCCTACACCTAAAACCATATCCATTATGATAAGGTCTTGCGGTATTTCACGGGCGATTTTTATTCCAGATTTACCATCCGCTGCATAGAAAATTACCAATTCATTTGCAGAAAAAGCACGCGCTAAATACTTTTTTAAAAACTCATATACCGACTCATCATCTTCTATGATTAATAATGTCTTTATTCCTTTGAAGTTATTGAATTCAAACGGGATGTTTTTATTCATTTCATATGCTTTTATGTATTTTACGATTTCATCAAAACCCATGCCATTTTTCTTGCATGCCTCTACAATTTTTTTTCTTATTAATATATCTTCCTTGTCGAAAAGATCTTTACCCCAGACTGTTGTAGATGCCTTGATCACCCCAAGAGTCTTATATTTTCTTAAAGACTCAAGAGAAAAATTCAAAAGCTTAATGACTTCAGTCGTATCGATCAAAATGGTTTCTTTCATAACGTTATAGTCTTCATGGTTCTTATCGGTATTATTTGTTAAGCGGGATGAATACGATGGTATCTTACGAGAGGAATCGGATCTGAAGATTTTAAATACTTTGGTGAGCGACAACTATATTAAGATACCCGCCCTTTTTCCCGTGAATTATAAAAGTTTCGTGACCCCGTTTGGCATCTGTTTAATCGTCAGGATTGTATTTTGTGACTTTCCCGCCACTGATGGTAGAACCCGAAGATCCGGTATGACGAGTCGCATGACAGGCATCAAAACTTTTATAATTCGTTCCATTTTTTACCCCCACAGTAAAAAATTTGAATAAAACAATTCTTAACGTATTTGTTTTTTTTATCACCACCTCCCATTAATTTTTACTGACAAGATCGCAAATCGATCGGAAGAGCTTTAAAACAAAAAAACCTTCGGGCAAACGTTCCCAAAGGCTATCAAGTAACTTCGGCAGTCCGGCCGTCATAGCGTTTCAGCTTTAGACCCGTGACTTTGCGTCTCCGCCTTTCAACGGATTTGCCCTTTCGATCTTTCTATTTTAAATTTATTATAGAACATTTTGATATAATTGTCAATAAATTACATCACGGAAATCAGACTTGCACAAGGATTGGGGTCACATCTTGATTGGTGATTAAAGTAATATAACAGGCAGTATTAATAGGGGACGTTCGTGCAGAAAGTGCTTGATGTTCAATAATTAACAAGAGGAAATGGGGGTCAAACCCCAGTTAAATTCGCCCCAGTTAAACAATATCAAGCGGGTTTAATCCCGGTTAAATGGAAAAAATCAGATTTAACCCCGATGAAACAGATTAAAGGTTTCATTGGGCAAGCAGGACCCCGATAACGGGATTTCCGCTACGCTCCAACAGGCGAGGTAAACTCCGCTCCTTTTCTTCGAAACCCCGGTTAAACAAAAGCAACAGATAGGTTTAACTTTAGCAGCTGACCAGGAAAGCCTGGGATTCAGTTCCGAAGTTGAAAAACTAGTATTGTCCGGGTAAGAAAGGGACGCATTGGTATCAGGAGACGTGCGCAAGTCTGTAAGTTTCCGCCGCCGGGTGCGGCCAAGTGTCTGTTCTTGAATTTTCTAAGCCGTTCTTTATTTGAAAGGTTGGAATCAACCGGATTTTCTTCTTCGAATCAAAAAGACAAAGAGAATTACAATCAACACAGCAACCGGCGGGCCAAAAATTTGAAAATTCGCAGCGATGAACATGCCCTTTGCAATCAGTTTCATATGCTCGGCATCATTAGCGGGTATCATGCCCAAGGCGTCCCCTAACTTAGAGATAACCCGGTAAATAAATCTTCCTTGCGGAATTTCACGATGACAGGATAGGCAAACCCCCAGGCGCTCCATGTTCGCCCGGATCTCTTTGGGTAAAGGGCCATCCAGCGGCCAGTGATGACCGACGGTTTGGAGTTGTTGATCCTCACGATTGACAACGTTGTCAAGATCCATTGTCAGTTCTTTGACCGGGCTGATCTGGTACTGGGCTGTCCGGGTGACCAGTTTCCCTCTTTCGTTCATGATATCTACGAAGATGCCTTCGGAATATCCCCTTAAATAGCGAGCTTCGTGAGTTCCATAACCCAATGATTTGGATCGCGCATGACAGGAGGTGCATTCGCGGGCCTGCCAATCCACGGTATGCGGCGCGGCCGGTGCCATGTCGATGCTTCTCTGGCCTTGAGCACCTCCTCCTTCCATATCTTTTCCGGTTCGCCATATCTTATTGTGGATCAAAACTTCGCCGTCGGGCGCTACGACAGTGGTTATTTGCTGGCAGCCGGGTATGATGGGGCTTACCCGTCCCTCGCCGTTGATGCCAAGCACCGGGTCTTCCCATCTCAGATAGGAACGGTTTTCGTTGGTCTTGCCATAGGCCACGCCAGGTGCGACAGGCGGTTCAACCCCGCGCATGGATTCGGCGGTATGGCCGTTTTCAAAGTGGATTGTCCCTGCAGCAACCCAATCCGTGGCCTTCTTATTACCGGAGAAATTGACATTCACATGACAGCCATAACATTGAGGTGCCCATGAGGAGTGACACCCGTAACACTCGATCTTCTCTAAGTGCTTTTGGGCTTGAAGTTTGGCAGCGACTGCTTTGGCCGGGTTGCGCCATTGATTGGCTGTCGCCAATGATTTTAAGGTCGGCACCACAAAATCAAGTCCGGAGGCCGAATGGACTACCACTTTTTGGCCCTCTCTGACCACGTTGTTAAACGGATTTCCCCGAGCAGTCAGCAGGTAGCCGTCCTGGGCTTCATAGAGGGTGTTGAACTTGGAGTGGGTGTCCAGCGGTGCGGTTGCCAGACCACGCGCCTTGGTCATGTCGATTTCATTACCGAATTCGTCGCCCCAACCCAAGGGGAGCTCCCATGGGTAACGGGTTGCGGTTCCGTGGCAGTCTGAGCATTCGATTTCGATATTGGCCAAAAGCGTGCCGGTAATGTTGCCGTTACCATGCATGGATACAGTGGTGTGGCAGTCCTGGCAGAGCAGACCGCCTTCGGGGTTACCCTCCCGGGATTTTAAGCGATGATGCACGTCATCTTTGATAAATTGGTAGAACTTGGTGTGCAGCTTGGGCTGCTTATCACCCTTTTGGGTATAGGGGCTTCCATAGGGGAATTCCATCAATCCTTGGAAGGATACACCGATGCGTTTGCCCCGATTATGGCAGGAAACACAGGTTTCATGGGGAATGCCGGAGTAGGTGTTTCCATTGACGACAACCTTGGCTTTGCGTGAGGACTGAATGGTATGCACCATGGCATGGCCCGGCTCATCCCGTTTAACGGTCTTATCGCCGCCTTCATAGAGTCCGGCATTGTTGTAGGGAATATGGCAGGCAGCGCAACCCATTCCTCTGAAATCCCCGCGTTTTTCACGGCCTTTGACGCCCACGTGACACCGCAGACAATCTGTTCGAAGGTAGGTATAAATGGCTTCCCAGGGTTTTGCCTTCAGCGTCTGAACATTGGTCTTGGGGATTTGTTTGAGCTGGGAGGGGAAGTTATGCGGAAATTTTTTCATTAGCGCCTGGGTATACGATTTGTAATCTGCGGTACCAAAAACAGGTACGGGTCCGTCCGGATCCGTGACGTCGTAGTTGCCGTAATTTTTTGCATACCCGGTACTTGCAGGACCCCATCCCCATAGAGCACCCTGTATTTTACCGGCTTCCGTCTGCATAATGGAGCGGTATTGGGCATAGGTCCACTCTTTATGGCATTGACCACAAATCTTTTCATTGACCCAAACCGAACCGGAATGCACAACAAAGGTGTTGATTGTGCCACCTTTTGGTGCGCCGGTGTGGGCAATTTTGGCATCTTTTTCCTCTTTGGGATTACCGCCGTGACACACCACACATCCGTTGGGGTCCCCCAGTTCGGCCCCTCTGGCATAAATCTGTTGCGCCATCCGGGAATCGTGAGCCCGAATCGGTTCCAGACCGGCGTGACACTTGCCGGGCGCCAGGCATCCTGCAGCGGGTGCCGGATAATCGGCAGGGTCCATTCCGGTAACTGTTGGGGCGGCCCGGACAGCACCAGGTAATGCCCAAAAGAGACAACACATGCAGATGACCGCCAAATAAAAAGCAGGTAATTTTTTGGAAATATTTGGCATAGGAGCCCCCTATTTGAATGGTTTTGACGGTAACAACGAAAAAAAGGAAAGGTACCCGAGGCAGTGCAAAATGAACATTATTCTAAAAATAAGCCCACTTCAATTTGTAATTTATTAATATGATAGAATATGTCGAATTGTCAACATACTTGTTATGAGCACAGGGGACTAATAGGGGACGTTCGTGCAGAAAGTGTTTTCAATATGAAAGTTACAGGTTATGCCAAGATTAGCCAGATTAGATGCCCCTGGAGTGTTGCACCATGTCATGGGACGGGGTATTGATGGGTGGATGGTCGGCGGTTCTCGCCAGCCGAGGGCGTGGTGAAAGACAGGTGGCTGACCAGCGGATACTCGGAGACTGAGATTTTGTTAAACAGGTCATATCGAGCCTTGATGATCTTGTTAAAAAGAATTTAAGGCTGTCAGGACAGCGAATAGATATTAATACACTTGCTGAGAAGGTATCTGAGAGATACAATGTCTCTATTGGGGAACTTCGATCAGGGAGCCGGAGAAAAACAGTCGTTAACGCCAGACGTGCCATGTCTTGGATAGGTGTCAGGGAACTCGGTTATTCCGGAGCCGATGTTGCGAGGTATCTTGGCGTTACGAACTCTTGTGTGACACGAATGATATCAACTGGGAAAAGACAAGATATAGATGACATCAATTTAGAGTTGTGAACGTTCTGCACGAACGTCCCCTATACTGGATTGTGTCAAGGAGAGGTTGGGAAAAATTAGATCTTGACTCTGTCAAGAAAGAGAGGAGGGAGTTAAATGACATTATCGAGCGAAAATTTAGTTTACGTAAGTGAATTTGTTGATACAGTTGGTCCGAAAACCGTTATGCTTGGCCCTGTTAAGGATGGTGGCCGAATTGTAGCGGGCACAGAACCCGCGTGCTATGGCCCCATGATTACGCCGGAAATTGAAAGTGGTCACACGATCAGCCGCCCCGTAGCTGTAGAGGGTGCAGAAATTGGAGACGGTGTAGCCTTAAAAATTAAAAAGATAAAGATTACTTCCAAAGCGTCAGCGTCTGGAACTGAAGCGCCTCGCGAAGGAAGCTTTGTTGGTGATCCATTTGTTGCAAAAAAATGTCCAGGGTGCGGAAAGATTAATCCCAATACAGTTGTAAAAGGAATTGGCAGGGATGCAATCTGCTGTTCCGATTGTAACACCTCGATTTCTGCATTTGATGTGACCAATGGATTTACCATGATTTTTGATGATAAACGCACCGTTGGAGTTACAGTTCCCAATCACGTTGCAGAAGAAATAGCCAGAAATGCAGAAGACTATTCCGGAGCACCTGCGGGATCTACGTGCCACTCCATATTGGTTTTTGCTCTGGCAGATATGCCTGCTGGAATTGTATCGAAGGTTCGGCCAATGATAGGCAATGTTGGAACTTTGCCCGGCGTTAACATGCCCTCGTCCCATAATGCCGGAGACTTTGGG
>JBFESJ010000199.1:0-6678 GCA_041548585.1 Desulfobacterales bacterium
CCAGCGGCACATAGGTGGGGCCCCGGTTCAATCCAAAACGCTGCTGATTATTCATGTTGATTTCTTTGAAAGCATCAACAAACAGTGCAAGATTGGTTCCTTTCATCAATGCCTGATCGATCTGATAAAGCTCATCATCGGAAAAATTTTCAGTTGGCCGCGCGATCATCAGACAATTGAGGCTATCGGGAATAGACTGATCTTTTAGATCAATGGGCTTCAAACTGTAAGTCTTTGATATCAAATTTGAAAAGGTTGATATTTCATCCGGATTTTGTCGCCCCATGGGTGAAAAACTCGAAATACTTAGCGTGCCGTGTCCTGCCAGATACCCGAGATCCTGGTTGATATCCACCAGGGTTTCCAAGTTGTTGTTGACGATGTCTTCCAATTTATCAACATCCACAAGATCGTACTGGGTTCCGATGATGGGAAGCCGGAGCACCTTTAACAGAGGAATTTTTCTGACTTTTTCGCCGTATTCCATTACAAGACCGATCATTCCTTTTCCGGCCGGGATGTTCCCTTCGGATAGATCCGGCCATTGAAGTTGCATCAAATTGTATTGTTTCCATAACGGTTCCTTTGAGGGTTCCTTAGAGGGATCGATGTAAGTATATTCCAGTTTCCCAAAGTTTTTGGTATTAAGGCGTTCAATGCTCTCTTTTAATTTTTCCGGATATTCAGGAATTTGGTTAAGGCCAATTAAAGGCGCGACGGATTTTAATGAAGAAGACAGAAATAGTATGACCTTTATTTTATCCTTCAAACTCAGTAGTGCACTGATTTTATTGTTCAGTTTCTGTATTGCCGTTGTCAGTTTATACTCTAACCCATTGATGGAGGTAATGGTGGGAATCCGTTCGACCAAATCGCCGTGAATCAACACAAGCCCCATGTAGGCTTTTTTGAATTTTACCTCATCTTCTTCATAAACTTGAATCTGAACCGGATGTATACCGTAATTGTTTGCCAAGTTTTGATTTTCCCGCGTCATAGCGTTGATCCCTTCGGTCTCGGGGCTGACATCATAAAATTTGTAATTAAAATATGAATTGGCATGGATGGCATATTCCTCCAAAAGATCGTGTAGGTATCGTTCTGTATTGTTGTGCGGTGCTGGCAGGTTTTTTGTAAAGAAGACGTTGATGGTCAACGGTTCGGAAAGGGTGGACACCACCTTTTTACTGGCGTCGGATATTGAATAAATGTTGTTTTCGGTAAGGTCGATTCTGAAAAAAAGTGTCATCCCCGCCACATTTATGAGGACAATGATGACCAGATAAATACAAAGTTTGATATATTTTGCATATCGTTTCTGAATGCCCATTTTAAGCTCCTTAATTTTTTCCCCGCATGACCAGATGAGTGCTGTAAAGTCCGATGAACACGACACTTAGAAAATAGATGACATCTCTCGAATCAATAATTCCTTTGGAGATGTTTTTGAAATGAAAATCAGCGCCGAGATAACCGATGACACCGAGTAGTGCACGGGGAAAGAAGAAAAGCATTTTATCGATCAACGTGAGGGTAAAGCAGATGGTCATGCCGACTATAAATGCGATGATCTGGTTGCGTGTCAGCGAGGAAGCAAACAAACCTACTGCAACAAACGATGCCCCCAGTAAAACAGCACCTAAGTAGCCGCCGGCCACAGGTCCCCAGTCGAGCTGACCCATAAAGGCGATACATATTGGATAGGTAAAGGTTGGGACCAGAGCGATAGCCACAAACAGAACACCGGCTAAAAATTTACCTAAAAGAATATCCGTAAATGTTACCGGAAGGGTAAGAAGTATTTCATAGGAACCCACATTCAGCTCTTCGGAAAAGAGCCTCATGGTCACCGCCGGAATCAAAAAGGAAAATGTAATAGGAAGCAGATTAAAAAAATTTCTCAGGTCCGCCTGGTTGTAATAGAAAAATGTCGTAAAAAAGAACCACCCGGTCACCAGCAGAAAAATAGAGATGACGATATAGGCAATGGGAGATATGAAATAGTCTTTAAACTCTTTATTGCAGATACGGATCGCCTGTTGCATATCAGTCCTCCTTGGTCAACTCGCGAAATACGGTCTCTAATGTTTTGGTTTCCTGGTGAAACTCGATGAGAACCCAGGATGTCCGTTTGATGGTTTGATAAATGGTTTCTCTCAAATCTACCGCTGATTCACATGTAAGCCGTATGCTAAGGCTGCCGTTTTGCGCTTCGTTTATTCTTTGGATTTTTTCGACACCCTCGATCCTGCTGAATTGTTCGTTCACATCCTGAAAGTCGGCGTTCAGCAGGTCTAAATGGATGAAATATTTTTGACCGGCAGACTGCTTGAGATTTTCCATAATATCGTCTGCAACAATCTTGCCTCTGTTGATGATCACGACTCGATCACAGGTGGCTTCCACTTCACTCAAGATGTGAGTGGATAGAATAACGGTTTTTTCTTTTCCGATTTTTCGAATGATGTTCCTAATTTCTACAATCTGATTCGGATCCAAACCTGACGTGGGCTCATCCAGTATCAGAATTTCCGGATCGGTCATCATGGCGTGTGCCAGACCTACTCGCTGATTCAGGCCTTTGGAGAGTTCATTGATACTCCGATGCATAATTTCATCCAATCCGCATAAATTAACCAGTTGTCGAATCCTTGAGATTCTCTGGTTTTTGTCCATTCCCCGAATTCTGGCAACATAGTCTAAATAATCAAAGACCAGCATACTGTGGTATAATGGCGCCGATTCCGGCAAATACCCCATCAACTTTTTGATTTCTAAAAGATGCTCATCCAGCGAGTAGTCCTTGACGCGAATGGTCCCGGAAGTGGGCATAAAATAGCCTGTCAGCATCCTCAAAGTCGTGGTTTTACCTGCACCGTTGGGTCCCAGAAGACCGATAATTTCACCTTTTTTGATGTCGAAATTAATTTGATCCACAGCGCAGAAATCGTTGTAATATTTTGTCAGATTTTCAACATGGATCATGATTTTTCCTTTCTTTATGACGATCAGACAAAAAATGATTTTTTCAATATCTGTCTTTTAGATACATTTGTCGAGCACATCAACCGAAAAATTTGTTTTTCAGATTACATGTTGGGTGTATTTATATTTGATGCATCAATCTTTTGTCAATTTGATCACAAAAAATCCTGAGTTGGCCCGTTTAATGAACATGCTGACGGTGTCGCCTTTTTTCACCTTTTTAATGGCGTCCTTGTATTCGTCCACCGTATTTATGGATTGGTGGTTGATCTCTTTTATAATGTCACGGGTTTTAATTCCTTTGTCTTCGCCCTGACTGTTAGGCTGAACACCTGTTACCAAAACTCCTTGGGTTTCCCGCAAATTTAATCTGCGCGCGATTTCGGTCGTCAAATCTGAAACCCCGATGCCGAATACATCCTGTTCTTTGGGCGTTATGCCGCTAGCCACTCTCTCTGTTTCCCCTCGTTTGGCAATTTTAACTTTAAAGGTTTTCTCCTTGCCGTCACGAAATACCGTTATTTTGACCACTTCACCGACATGAAAGCCAGCGATGATGCGGGTCAGTTCCCGGCTGGTTTCAATTTTTTGGCCATTAACCTCAAAAATAATATCCTTTGTTTGGATTCCGGCCTTATCTGCAGGATCTCCGGGGAAGACTTCAGACACCAGCACGCCTTTTTTACCTTTAACGCCGTAGTATTCTGCCATTTCGTCGTTGATATCCTGAATACCGACCCCCAGCCAACCTCGCGTCACTTCACCCTCATCTTTGAGCTGTTTGATAACCCCTTTGGCTAAATTCACGGGTACGGCAAATCCGATGCCCTGACCGCTGGCGATAATGGCGGTATTGATTCCAACCACGTTACCTTTCATATTGATCAGCGGGCCACCGCTGTTGCCGGGATTGATGGATGCATCGGTCTGGATGAAATCATCATAAGGGCCCGAACCGATGACCCGGCCTTTGGCACTGACAATCCCCGCGGTTACGGTATGCTCCAGACCGAAGGGGTTGCCGATGGCTACCACCCATTCACCGATCTTTAACTCATCGGAATCACCCAAATTGACAATAGAATAGTTGCTGTCAGCTTTGATTTTAATCAACGCAATATCCGTGCTGGGATCCCTCCCTATAATTTTGGCATCATATTCTTTACCGGAGTTCAGCTTAACCTTGATTTCGTCCGCATCGGCAATAACATGATTGTTCGTAACGATATAGCCGTCTTTGTCAATGATGAATCCGGACCCCAGACTTCTCTGTTTGAACTCTTGCTGCTGTTCATCACCGAAAAATTTCTCGAAAAAATCTTTAAACGGGTCTTGATCCCCCCATGGACTTTGATAAAAATGACGGAATACAGGCCCGCCGTCCTTGATGGTTTTTACGGTGCTGATGTTGACCACCGCCGGACTGGCGGTATCGGCAAGTGTGCTGAAGCTTTCGGGGGTTGCTGTTTGACCCAACGTTATGGACGAGGCATTCACAGTCGGGTGAAAAATTGATACCGCTAAAATTAAGACAACCGTCATCACAACCGCCACAAAAGCCTTTGTTGTTGTTCTGTTATGCTTGGATATGAGATCATTCATCGGAGTTCTCCTTATTTTTTATCATTTAAACATATAGATCTATATTTGTCCTTACGATGTTCTTTCAATAATCTATAAATATACAACTCAATACGAATTATCATCTGTTTAAGTTAAATGTATAATTGATTGAAAGAAAGAGGGGGAGGGCGCTGTGATGTTCCGGTGTACCGCATCCATACTGAAAGAACACATCTTTTTCCATGGATATTAAATATTTCATCGTAATAATAGAAGGGGTTCATTCGATTGCAAAACGGCGTGGAATTCTCGGTATAATCGTATTGAAGATGGTTATAAAACAAGTTGGTTGCCGAGTCTTGGCAATCAGAAAACCATTCGCAGCATAAAGGTCTGCCAAAAATCTTATCCAAAGGGTAAAAGGATCGCCCTTCACTTTGAGGGGTAAAACATAAAAACAGAATTAAAATTATGTAAGATGTAATAATAATGCGGTGTTTTTTCATAACTCCGCCTCTCACATTTTAATCGAATGACGATAAAATATTCTTTAATTGTTTAACGATAAATCATAAAATAAAGTTGTCAATGTTAAAAAAACAAGCATAAATATATCAAAAGAATCGATAGTCCATTATTTTTCCCCTCCAAAAAAAGTCGAACAAACATGAAAGACTTCACAGCAGATACAGCTGCGAATGATAATTGATGAGAAAAAAAGTGGTAGGAACAGGTTTTCAAATGATGCTTTGAACCAGCCAAAAGAGGGCCATTCCGATGACGACGGTACCGCCTAAGGATTTGGTTTTTAGCGCAAAAATAAAGGTAGGGATTGCCACCCAGAGCTCGGGTTGCCATAGGGACATATGCCGGGGCATGCCGCTGGTAACCAGTTCCGGCAAAAGCAGCGCACTGAGAATCGCTGCCGGAATCAGGTCGAGCCATTCGACCAACCATTGGGGTAGATTACGTCGGGACAGCAACACCAGCGGGAACCAGCGCGGGACATAGGTCACCAGGCCCATACCCAGGATGATCCACACAACCTTTTGATGAATTATCGTAACAACCATTTTTTTATCCTGAGTACCGTGGTGGCCGCAAATATGGAAGCCAGTACAATGTATGAACTGCCAGGAATGATCAAAGACAGGATGACCGCCGTACCACCGGCAATAACCGCGGTGATCACATAGAAACGCCCTTTGAGCTGAAATATCAAAAGGCAGATAAACATTGCCGTTAGCGCGTAATCGATACCGAATGCACCTTCGTGGATGAATCGGCCGCTGTAACCGCCGATGACGCTGCTGACGACCCATGCAATATTTGCCGTGTGATTCACCACCAGCGCCTGATCCAGGCTCCAGATTTTCTGGCTGAACCGGGTATGGTTGACGGCAAAACTTTCATCGGTAACACCATAGGCAAATAGGGACAGTTTCATTCGGGTGGTGTTACCTATAAATACCGCCAGAGACGAACTCATCAGTAAATGCCTTAGATTGACTGCAAATGTTGTAATAATAATTGAAACAGCCCCTGCACCGGCTGAAAGCATGGATACGGCAATAAACTGTGAGCTGCCGGCAAAAACCAAAATAGACATCAGCATGATCTCTATGGGATGAAGCCCGGTCTTTTGGGCCAGGACGCCGAAGGCAATGCCGATGGGAATATACCCGAGGCAAATGGGCCAGGCCGCCAACAGACCCTGCAGGATCGACGTTTTGAAATCATGTTTTTTGGGGGGAGAAACAGAATCTGGCATTATATTGTCACAAACCTAATAATGGTTCAATTTAATAAATTGTAAATTATCCGAGGGGTCGGGGAGTTTTTCTCCAAAATCCTTGAATATAGCGGAATGGATGATCTTTTTTTAAATCGGATGCTGTTTGAGTGGCTTAGGGATCTTTAGAAAGAACAGGCGCATACCGAAATTGTATCTTTAAAAGAATTTTAAAATAATGCAGAGACCCTATGGATATTTAAAAGACAGTTTCCTGTTTTTTCTTTACGATCCCTTGCCGCGAGTTCATGCGATTTAAAAAAAGATTAACCATGTAGCGATGGTTTAGAAAAACTCCCCGACCCCTGAAATTATCTAAAAACTTGAGTTAAGTTCAA
>JBFESJ010000200.1:0-6674 GCA_041548585.1 Desulfobacterales bacterium
ATTTCATCAAAATCGCGATCGAGTTCTTCGCCGTCTTTTTCAACCGTGGTTGCCACATCAAAGTGAGGTGCAATTTGCAGTAGTCTTTCAGGAGATTTGATTTTATAGTCTTCGGTCTCTTTTCGGGCCACCGACAAAAAGACTTCGGCCACAGAGCGCCCGTGGTCTGAATGGGCCGAAGTACCGGCGGCCACCATGCGGGCAAAATTCCGGGCTGCAATTGTATTTGCCGTAGCACCGCACAGACCTTTTCGGGTATCTTCACCTTCGATCCCCGCCTTGGGCATGGGCAAACGGCATGGCCCCATAGCACAGTTTTTACAACAGGTGCCCTGCATTCCGATATTGCACGGTTTCATGGTTACTGCTCGATCAAAAACCGTCTCTATATCCAGTTTCTGAGCCCGAACAATCATTTCCTGAGTTGCAGGATCAATAGAGGCCCCGATCGGATCCGCCATCTTTTTCGGCTTCGCGACCTTTACTTTTTTTTCTTCTGCCATTAGAGGTTCCTCCTCGTAAGTTTTTTTGTTCTTGCGATGATGCTCAAATTACAGCTTTTGGATTGCATTCAAGCCATATCCTGTCAGCTGAATCTTTTGTCTTGTTAAGCGACCCTTTTGTGTATTCTGTTTAACCGTTCCAGCATCTTATCCAGTTTCGATTTCTGCTGGGCCGCCGGTGTCATGGAGATTTCGCCGGCTACGGCCTTATGCTTGGCCGCAAGCGCTTCCCGTTCTTTTGCGCGCTTTTCTCGGATCGCTTCTTCTTCAGCTTCTTTTTTGGCCCTTGCTTCGGCCTCGGCTTTGGCTTTGGCCTCGGCTTCGGCTTTGGCTTTGGCCTCGGCTTCGGCCTTTGCTTTGGCTTCGGCGTCTGCTTTGGCTTTGACGTCGGCTTCTGCTTTGGCTTTGGCGTCCGCCTCTGCCTTTGCTTTGGCTTCTTCATCGGCTTTGGCCTTGGCCTCGGCTTCGGCTTTGGCTTTGGCTTCGGCTTCGGCCTTTTCCTCGGCTTTATCTACCTCTTTTTTCTTTGGTGCCGCTTTTTTGGCAGGTTTTTTCGCAGGTGCTGCTTTTTTGGCCTTGGGTGGCGCCTTCTTTGCAGGTGCAGCTTTCTTGGGTTCCTCCCCCTCAATGGTCAGATCCACTTCCGGTGCAAGAGATGCATAGTCGATATCGACATCAGCAAGTTGCTTGCTTATGGGCGCAACATCCATGGCACTTCCGCCGTCCAGCCCCAGATCGATAAATGCCTGGGTAAGCCGTATGGCTTCCGGATGCCGCATGATCAGAACATTTGCCCCTGACAGTAAATAAATGACGGCAGTCACGGCTTCCATGAGAATCCCGCGTCTTTCCGGATCGCCCAACGTCGGCGCTTCATCCACGGTTTGTTTGGCTTCCTTACACTTCCAGATCTCGTTGGCCAGATTATTAATGATCGGCAGCTGCAGCTTATCGTCACCCTGAGTCAGGGCTGCCATGCTGAGCCTTTCCATGACGGAATACGTATATTCCAGTCCGTAACCCAGACCGCCGGTGGTGGGATCGACGATCAACCGATCCAACGGCATCCCGAGATTTTCAAGAAGGATATTGACTTGCTTGGCGAGGTTAATGTCAATGGGCGAAGATGAAATTAGGGTGTGCCCATATCCCATGGCACTTGCCCCGATGCCCTTGTGGTTTTTGTCCTCAACCGGCCCTAAAATGAGATTGGCACCATGGGTTTCTTCAGAAACCTTTTTTAATACTTCTTCATCTTTCTCGATGTTGCTGGTACCCCAGACCATCAGAGGTACGTCGATAGCATCGAGGACCTTTTTAACTGTGGCGGTTGCATCTTCAGGGCTGGCGTTCGGGCCGTTCGGGTCGGTGCTCTTGAGCTGTAAAACAATCAGTTTGGCCCCGAATTCATCAACACATTTTTTTGCCCACGCAGCCGGATCTGAAAGAACATCCTTGAAATGGCTCGCTGCTGCTTCCGGCCATTCTTCCGGCTCCATGTCCCATACTTCCATTGCAATGACCGGCTTATTGGGCATATCTCCTTCAAAATTGTAAAAAGGATAGCATGCCTCACCACCCACGGTAACGGCCTTGTCACCCTTACCCAGGGTAATTTCCTTTATATTGCCGGTATAAGATTCTTTGTATATTTCCAAACCCAATGTTACCTCCTTTACATGACAATAAGTTTAGTGTTTGAGGTGTATTACATTGTAACCCATTCGATTAATCTTACAGAGGCAAGAAAATGACACGCCTCTGGACTTCAGTAAAATTCACCCCCCTTTCATAAAATGAATTTGGTTATAAAACGATCTACATCGGTAGATTTATAGCCGGAAATTTCAAAAATACGTCCGAAATTTTTCGTTCGTTCAAAAAAACTTTTTTTCTAATAATAAAAAGGAATTGCAGTATACCCTATAAATGAAGATGATCTTTAAAACATGCCAAATATGACCTTTTATATTGGGATGAATTATTTGTCAATAGATGAGTCAAAATTAACGTAATTATAGCTGAAATAATGGTCTGTTAGATCACTGGAAAAAACGGCCGAAGCGCGCATTCCTCCGGCTGTTACTCTGCCAAAGCCCATCCGTCATCATCCGTTTTCCTGTCCTGATTTAAGTTCATCAAACATACAGGTCAACTCCACCACTTCTCCATCATAAACGGTTTTGGTTTTATAGGGTAAGCTTTTAAAGAGCTTTATCATTCCCTGATTTCTGGGCAATGTGTAGGCAATAAAGCCCGAGATCCCGTTTTCCCTGGCAGCCTCTGATAGTTTCCCCATGATAATCTTGCCCAACCTCTTTCCCTGCCATTCTTTACTCACGGAAAATGCAACTTCCGCAATGTTCTTTGCAGGATCAAGCAAGTATTCCCCTACAGCGATGACTTTTCCGAAGCCGAATTCCCCCACCACAGCCAGAAGCGTTAAATTTTTTACGTAGTCTATCTGGAACATGCTCTCCACATCGTCACGGACAAAACGGGTTCTCGCCTGAAAAAATCTGGAATATATGTCATCTTTATCTTGCGTATAAAAATGTTCCTGTATCCTTCGCCCATCCACCGGTTTGGCCGGCCTTATGGTTATCAGATCACCATCAATTTCCCTTGTTTCTTCAAGCTTTATCGGATAGATTCCCTGGACCGATTCCGACAAGGTCCGCTCAGCACCGAGCAGGCCCATTTTTCTGGCCTCAAAAAAAAGCCCTTCCCGAAAATCGGGATGAGCAATGCTGATCATGGCCATGGCTCGCTCCTGCAAACTCTTCCCAAACAGGTTTACAGCCCCATACTCGGTGACCACATACTGAACATCGCCCCTCGGCACGACGATGGCGGTATCATTCAGCATTGGGACAATCCGGCTCCTTTTGCCATCAACGGTGGTTGATGTAAGCATGAGAATCGATTTTCCGCCTTCGGACCGGGATGATCCTCTAATAAAGTCGAGCATACCGGTTATACCGGAAAAATGATTATAGGAGAGTGCATCCGCCGCAACCTGACCGGTGAGATCCATAGCCATGGGTACATTCATGGAAACCATTTTTTTATGTCGTGAAATAATACCCGGATCGTTTACGTAATCCGATGGATGAAATTCAATGGCCGGATTATCATCAAGGAATTCATAAAGATTTTTTGATCCAATGGCGCAGCTTGCGACCAGTTTTCCTTCGTTGAACCCTTTTTTCCGGTTTGTAATCACCCCCATTGAAACCAGGCGCATAATATCCGTGGTCACATACTGGGTGTGGACGCCGAGGTCATTCTTATCGGAAAGCGCAAGCAGGGTGGCTTGGGGTGTTGTACCGGGGCTGATCTGAATGGTTGAACCATCTTCAACAAGTCTTGCAATAAGCCGGCCGATATGATTGGCGGTATCGAGTTCCGGAAGTTCGTCGATGGTCAGAAGTTCTTCTTCATGCTCAACAATTGCATTCACGTCGTTGACATGGATAAAGCTACGGCCCAGTACCCGGGGCATCGTTGAATTCACCTGGGCAATGACAAGGTCGGCGGAGAACGCCGCCGCCAAAGTAATATCAACGGAAATCCCAAGGCTCATCCATCCGAAGTCATCCGGCGGAGATACTTGAATGAGTGCCACATGAATCGGAAGCTGACGGGTTTCAAAAAGACGGGGTACCGCTGAAAGGTTCATCGGGGTAATAAAGCGTTTGTTTTTTGCAAGACGTTTTGGTTTTGCCGATCCCAGATAAAATGACCGGATATTAAAGCTCTGGTCTTTGGTTTTATCTGCAATCAATGTCAAGGGTGTACTTTCCAGGCTCAGCAGACGGACAATCTCGATATCCGTAAACGTATCCGCTGCTTCAGCAAGTTTTTTGACCAGATATTGGGGCTCTCCGCAAGATGAGCCGATAAAAACCCGCTGACCTGCTTTAATCCGTCCGATGGCTTCTTGTGCAGAGCACTTCTTTTCGACATAATTGTCAGCCCAATAGGTTGATACGGCCATGGTACACCCCCTGTATTATTTATCGATGATCATTTATCAGTTACCATCGGGTTTCATTGGGCATGCGTTCTTTGTTTGCCGTTTGGCATTCATCATTAATCACTATTCTAAGGTTCATATTGCCTTTTTGGAAAATATATGGCGATGGGTCACCTACATCGAAATTCACTTGAATAAAACCTATCCAAGCGCCACCAGATCAGGCTTCAGCAGAATAAAAGGGTGCGATACTTAAGTTATCGTTCTATTAAAAGCGCTAACGTTTTCCAGCTGACGGCAGTATATAAAATAAAGACGTTAATTTGATCTGCTGAAAAATGCGTATCAAACCATATTATTTAACTTATTCGGGAGTTATTATCAAGAAAAAGATGATCTGTTTTTATGGCCGACAATGGGGAGTCAAACAAACAGAACAATGCTTGTATGTATGGGAAATCGTATGGCAGGAAAGGATCGTTTTAAAGCTCTTGACCCGTGGCATATTCTTCAATAAACGTATCCAAATGATCCATCTGGTTGCCACTCATTACGCCGAATTGAACACCCAGTTGTCTCATTTCAAACGTACTGAAAGGAACATAATTTTCGACATGGATATCTGAAATTTTTTTACACGGTATGCCTTTTAAAAAAAAACCATAACCACTTAAAAATATGTCAACCTCAACTGGCTCATGCAGTTGTTCTCCATGGTTAATATACATAAAGGCCAGCCCGCCTTTGCTGACATTTTTAATTTGACCCAGTTTCGATGAACCATTCTTAAGAAGCGCATATACGCCCTGCTGAACCTGAAACCGGTTATGAATTCTTCTCTCAATTAACTTCTCGCTATTTATCATCTTACCTCCATCATATATAAATGGTAAGTGATCTATCTGTTAAAACAATAGCTTTAGGTCGCTTTTATCGGCATTTAAATTGAGTTTGACTATAAAGCAACATATATTGTGTGTCAAGAAAAAAACAGCACAATATATAGAAGTTTGAAGCCAACAATTAAATGAAGAGGATATCATCTCATTTGAACGAAAATACTTCGATCATCAAAATTCAGTTGAATAAGACCTGTCCAAGTGAAATCAGATAAGGCTTTAGAAGAATAAACAAAAAATATGGATTGAAAAAATATCCAAAGTGTTGCATATAACACATTGTAAATGCGACTGGTTTCAGAAATATCTTCTAAAAAGATGGATCTTGGGTACTCTATTTGAAAAGGAGCAAAAAAAGATGGTTGCATGTTCAATCTGTGGTTTAACACACAATGTCGGATTTATATCAACACGTTTTGCAGGAACGGACGGCGTCTCTTTGGAAACGACAAAATGGGCGGATGTTTTTAAAGACGAAGGATTTTCTTGTTTCTACCTTGCCGGTGAGCTTGATCGGCCGCCGGACTGCTCTTTTATGGTCGAAGAAGCTAATTTTGCACACCCGGACATCAAAGATATTTACCATCAATGTTTTGGGGTCCATAGACGAGAACGTCAAACGACACAAAAGATTCATGCGTTGAAGGAAAAATTAAAAGACGAAATTTACAGCTTCATCGAAAAATTCGATATTGATCTTTTGGTTCCGGAAAATTCACTCACCATCCCATTGAATATTCCACTTGGACTTGCCATCACTGAAGTCATATCCGAAACCGAAATTCCAACCATTGCTCACCATCACGATTTTTTCTGGGAACGACAGCAGTTTCTGACAAACGCTGTATGGGAATATCTGAACATGGCCTTTCCACCGCACCTGTCGTCAATACAGCACGTGACCATCAACTCTTCCGGAGACAATCAGCTGAGTCTCAGAACCGGTATTTCAGCAACCATTATCCCCAATGTCATGGACTTTGAAAATCCGCCACCGCCCATCGATGATTATGCATCAGATGTGCGAGAGGCGCTCGGCATCGAAGATGACGAACTTTTAATCCTCCAGCCGACCCGGGTTGTTAAGCGCAAGGGGATTGAACATGCCATAGAACTTCTTCACAGGCTGGGGAAAAAAGCCAGGCTGGTTATTTCCCACGCTTCGGATGATGAAGGCTATGACTATGAACAAAGAGTCAAGGAATATTCAAAACTCTTAAAGGTTAACACTATCTTCGTGTCGGATATTATTAATGAAAAAAGAGGGCTTACCAAAACGGGAAAAAAAGTTTA
>JBFESJ010000201.1:0-6645 GCA_041548585.1 Desulfobacterales bacterium
ATTGGTTTTAAAAGAAGAAATTTGGAAATTTGATGCCATGAATTTGTCTCCTAGTTTTGATTTTATTATACTATATATCTTGCAAAAATCATGCAAATACATGGGTTTAGACAATATTTATCTATATATTAAGCAGTTACATCAATAATTGTGCAAGAAGAGTTGTGTTGATTCATATAAAAAACTATATAAATGGTAAGGCAAATCACATGATATTAGGAATTATTTTACATAGGCAGGTGCGTTGTAGAATTGTTAAAGAAAAGGAGGGTGGGTTTGATTAACGTATAATGAAATAGCCGGTTTTACTATGGGGACTCCGTTTTTATTCCAACCACGAAGGGTGTAATACTCTTTCAGCATTGCCGCCAAGTCTGTTTCTTTAACAACATGACCTGTTTTAAGGTTTTCTCTGTAAAAGCGTGTGGGAAGGTTATCATCTTCAGATTTGAGCCCTTCCCGAATGTTAAAACAGCGCGTCAGTGTGGATATCTCGGAAGCAATCCTTTGCAACGCCGCTTTATCTGCTTTTAGACCGGTGGTCATCTCAATTATCCTGCTCAACCGGTCCCATGGATAGAGGTCTCTGAAAAATCGGCATAAAATAAAAGCGTCCATCAGTGTCAATCGATCTTCAAAATCAATCAAAAACTCAGCTTTCCCTCTTGACACTTCCGGATTGATCATTCCTTTCAATTCGGGATTGTGAAACGTCGCCCTTAAATGACATGCACCTCGGTCTGAAACGGCAAATGCCAGCCCACTTCCTTTAAGAACCCTGGGATCATAACCCGGGGGTTCAAGGCCCTTGACATGCACCGCCATATCTTCCATGCCCCAGACGTTTGCCGCATGTTTAATTCCCCGGGCCAGAATGTCTCCGATACCCTGCCTGTTTGCTATTTTTTTAAGCAAACCTGCAATGGCATCCACATCGCCGTAATCGACCTTAACATTAATCTTTTTCTTTCTGACAGCTTCAATGGTTAGCCCGCACAGGTTCCCCGCAGATATGGTATCCATACCGAGTCGGTCACAGATGTCGTTTAAATACGCGATCTCCTCGATACTGTCGATCATGCAAAGCCCGCCAAAGGCAAATATAGTCTCGTATTCCGGCCCTTCAATCCTCAAACCGGCATGGCGGCCGTTTGACACCGTGGTCATTCTGCCGCATGCAATAAAGCACTTTGCACAGGCCCGTGGCTGAACACGACATTGTCTGTGCAAGGCCTCGGCACTGATCTTTTCCCATTGATCGAAAAATCCTTTTGACCAGTATTTCGTCGGAAACGCTTTTGCTTGATTGATCCTTTTTACCATCAAAGACGTCCCCATGTTTCTGTATGCCTGAACCACCGGATTGTTCTTTGATTCTTCAGCGACTTCCTTAGAAAAGTACTTCACACCCTTGGCATCGAAAAGAGAGCGCCTTTTATCGCCCTTAAATACGATGGCCTTGAGGTGTTTTGATCCCATCACAGTCCCAACGCCGGTTCTTCCTGCCGATCGCCAGTAATCGTTTTCGATCACCGCAAATCGAACACGGTTTTCTCCGGCCGGACCGATGACAACAGCACCCGATTTTTCTGATTCCGGAACGGCGCCAGCGAATTTTCGATTCACAGTATCTTCGGTGTCATAAGTCTCCATACGCCAAATGTCTGAGGCATCAAAGAATTCGGCACCATCAGGGTGTACGAGAACCACGGTCGGACGTTTGCTTCTGCCCTTAACCACAATGGCGTCAAACCCTGAAGAATCGATGGCTTCAGGGACTTTTCCGCCGGCATATGATTCCGAATAAAAACCGGTTTGGGGTGATTTTGTAAATACACCATAACGGCTTGAGCCCCATATTCTGCTGTTGGTAATGGGACCGGTGGCAAAAATCAGGCAATTGTCCGGCGACAATGGATCGACGCCCGGGGGATTTATCGAATAAAGAAGGTAAGAGGCTAAACCTTTCCCGCCAAGATATGTCAAAAGGATCTCTTCATTTAATGGCACGACATCATACGTTTCATCGGTTAAATCGATCTTCAAATATCTGCCGAAAAAAGCATTCATTTCAAGGTTGCTCCAATAATAAGAAAAAAAATATGCACCGTTGAATATCGAACGTCGAATAAAATATTAGCCCAAAAAATTATATCGTTGTTTCTCACGGGATCGAACGGTTCGGAATTATTGCACAACATTTTATTGTTGTAAAGTTCTGCATGCTTTCCAATGAGATGGGTTTCTGAATTGACACACAACCATCTTTTTTTTAAATTTAAAACACTCGACTTAGGAAATAATAAACTACGGGGTTAATAAAATGAAATGTGACCGGTGTTCCCAAACAATTGAACCAAAAGAGGCACGAGAACACTTCGGCCTGAACTTATGCGAAGACTGTTATATGGATGCGCTGTCACCGGCCAAAACGTGTGATCCATGGGCAGTTCAAAGTGCCCAGTCCTTTGCAAAATCCAAAGGCGGCGCCCTGGAACTCAATGAAATCCAGGAACAAATATTGCTTATATTAAAAGAAACCGGCGGTGCTGAGCCAGCAGCCATAGCCGATAGACTTCAAATAAAACCGGCGGATTTGGAAAGAGAATTTGCGGCACTGAGGCACATGGAGAAGTTAAGAGGTGAATTAAGAGATGACAAGAAGTTTTTAATTCTCTGGTAACCTGTCACGTACGTTTTCACTGGGTATGCTTCCCCGTGAACATTTACCCTATCACACCCAGCGGCCGGGTATCAAAGTTTTGCAAAATTTACATCGATTTTCCTCCAGATCGTAAGTGGGAATGAAGTATCCGACCCGTTCAATCAGCAATTTTTTACAATTGTGGCAATAGGTGTTATTCCCGTCCGGATAAGCGACGTTGCCCACATAGACATAATGAATTCCCTCTGCCATTGCCAGTTTACGGAACCGAATCAGGGTTGAAATCGGGGTGGCCGGCAGGCGGTCGAGTTTATATTTGGGAAAAAATCGTAAAAAGTGCAGCGGATAATCCGGCCCCAGATGTGTCAAAATCCACTGGCACATTTCTTTGACCATCTCGTCATCATCCACATACCCGGGAACCACCAGGTTCGTTATCTCAAAATGGACGCCCTGTTCATGAAGTGTTTTAAACGTATCCAGTACCGGCTGGAGACGTCCGCCGTTTAGTTTCCGATAGATAGCGTCGCTGTAAGATTTGAGGTTGACGTTGGCCCCATCCAGAACCTTGCATAGCTCCAGCAGTGGTTTTCGGTTGATATAACCGTTGGAAATCCACAAATTGGATATCCCGGTATCTCTGGCCAAGCGAGCGGTGTCGATCATGTATTCAAAAAATGTAACCGCTTCTGAATACGTATACGCAATGGAGAGACATCCGCTGCGCTGCGCGGTTTTGACGACATCTGCCGGGAAAAGTTCGTAATGGCGCACTTCGTGAGGCTTGGCCTGAGAAATTTCCCAGTTCTGGCAGTTCAAACAGCGAAGGTTGCACCCCGTGGTGGCAATGGAAAAGGCTTTGGAGCGAGGTTTGAAATGAAATAGCGGTTTTTTTTCAATAGGATCCACATTCACACTGCATGGATTGCCATAGGTCAAACTGTAGAGGATGCCGTCCATATTGATCTTGGAACGACAAACACTTCGGTCACCCGGTGATAGGAGACACCTGTTGGGACAAATACCGCACATGACCAGTTTATTGTCCATCTTTGTATAGAGAAAGCCTTCGTGGGACCATTTCCACAGCGTTTCCGGCGAATCCCCTTTGAACACATGGCCACGGATATCTTCCGGACCCGATGCCATCGCTGTTTTTTCTGAAAAAGGCCAGAAAATACCGGCTGACATGGCACTGCAGAGGAATCCGGCACCACAATAAAGAAAACGACGTCTGCTAATGTTTTTCATAACGCCTGAAGATAATCATTAAACTCAAGATCTTAAGCCCAATCAGGCCGGCTGCCGCCCAGATGATTCCAAAATAGGGAATCAAGACAACACTGGTAATCAATGTACCGAAAGCTGCTCCGATTAAATCAGCGGAAAAGGTCTGGGTCACCGCCGGGGCATCTCCGCCTCGCAAATAAAGCGCCACCGGAAACTGAAAGCCGCAGATCAGGGACACCACAAAACCGTAACAAAGGAAAAAACTCACCGGCAAACGATAGCTTCCCTGTTTCAAAACCACAATCAGCACACCCATCAGGAGAATCAGCAGTCCATCGGCCAGCGATAGAGTCTGCTTGCTCCTGTAGCGAAACCTATGGCCGAACCAGGCGCCGGGTAAAAGGCCTGCCAGAAAAACGGTGACGATCAGGCCGATTTGAAAATAAATATATCCGAAAAAAATTTGAAAGGCAAATATTACCAACAGCTCACTTCCCATGATGGTAAAACCGGTGGAAAAAAGAACAAACTCTTCAGCAGTGATACGAATGAGGTAAACCATGCACACCAAGGCCAAAATAACGATGAAAGCGGTTGGAGAAGTGGAAAACTTGGCGAACCATTGCTGAAACATCAGGCGCATCAGCTGGGGATAATCATCGCGATTTTTAGGCGTCAAGGGATCTATGAGGGCATTGAGGCGCTCGATTCGTTCCTGAGTCAGATTGCCGTAATAATAACCTTTGATATAACTCGTGGGAATATTTTTTCGATCCAGAAGCGCCGGGATATCGGTATTGAGCGGCTGGGAACTGCAAAGGAAAAATATTTTTTCACCCGGCAGCAACAGCACATGTTTAAAATAGTCTTTCACCGTATTATAGAGCGAAGAAAGCTTTTGTCGCTGAGGTTCGGCCAGATAATTGTCGAACCCCTCCATTGAAAAACTCAACACCCCATGCCGGCCCAGATGACGCCTTGCAAGATCAAAAAATCTATCGGTAAAAAATCTATTGACTTGGTATGTATCCGGCTCACTTAAGTTGACGATGATCGCATCATAGATCTTGTTCGAATCAGCCAGATAGGCTCGCCCGTCTTGATATATAACCTTAAGGCTCGGTATTTTTTTTATCATGTTGAACCTGAATTCAACTTCAGCCACCTTTGGGTCCAGTTCGACATAATCGATGGAAGCCGGACGATATTTTTCAAGCTCTTTCATCATACCGCCTTCAGCGGAAATCAAAAGAATATCCTGCACCCGGGATAATTGCGCCAGAGGATAATGGATGGTTTCTTCGGCCATGCTCAAATTCTGTGTGCCGAACAGCGGGACACCTCCTACAAACAGGGTAAACTGTTCCTGATCCTTCTGGACTTCAATCCGGCCATACCGGGATTCCTCGTAATACACCATTTTGCCTGAAGGCGGAAACAGAGATGCAGGTTCCAGAAATATACCGGCAATCAGAATGACAAACGTCATTCCCGTCCCCAAATAAACAGAAATTCGTGACCTGAAACTGTTGTGAGATAGTAGCAGACAGGCTGTCAGAAGCAATGGCAAATTTGCTAAAAATACAGCCTTTAACGGCGTCACCAGAAAAACAAGGACAAAAGAAAACAGGGCGCCACCGGACACATCTCCCAAGTTATCAGTAATGTAGATACGTGCGCCGGGATAATCCGGATTCTCTGCCCGAATGGCGAAAAAACTGTAGGGAAGAACAAAACCGATCATTAAGCAATAGGGAGCGGTGATCAAAAAAGTATAACTTAACGTCGGATAGAATCCAACGGAACTTCCGTGAATGAAGAAAACATCTCGAAGAAACCGAATGGCCAGAATTTGCACAGCAGGCATTCCTGCAAGAATCAGTGAAAGCCAACCCAGACGGTTTGCGGTGGCCGCCCACAAGTCTCGGGTGATCCAGCGGGTCAGAATTGTGCCGATTCCCCCCAGAACCAGCCAATTGAAGAGAATCAGGGCAATGATAAACTCATTCCCCTGGAATTGGGCTAAAAATTCACGAATGATCAACAGTTGGGTCACCACGGATGAAATGCCCGTAGCGATGATCACCCGTGTTATTGCACGTTCATTTTTCCTCTTCAAAGCATTGAACCTGGTAGGTCAAAATATCAAGATTCCCCTTCCTCCATGCATCTGCAGGAAGACCGGCCTTGGTGCAAAGGTGGGAAAGAAACTGTTCAGGCTGTGGAAGCTGCTCCCACACCTGTGGCAAAAAAGTGGCGCTGGCCGATCCTTTTCGAAGGATAACCCCATCCACATTGATACGCAACTTGGAAAGCAACTCTTTGCTGTCCCTGTATTTCAGGGGTTGGGGTTCGGTAAGGATGCTCACTTCGATATCCATCCGATCAAGTTCATCGGGTTTCAAAGGGGGAAAACGGGGGTCACGGAAGGCGGCATTAATGGCATTTCGTTCGATCCCGTCCACAATTGAGTTCGTGGAATCCAAATTGCCGATACAACCCCGCAACTGTTTGTTAATGGTCAGCGTCACAAAGGTACCCCTTTTTTCCTTAAAGGCCGAGTTCATCATTGAATCCGGATCAACTTTGATCGAACATTTGTCAAGCCTTTCCTCAATGGTCTGTCGGGCCAGTTTCACCAGTAGTTGCCCCTGTTCCTCATTCAATGATTGAAGGGAATCCATACGGTTTTTCATAGACAAACCTCCATAAAATGCGATGGCTGTATAGCCGACAACTCTCGATCGATC
>JBFESJ010000202.1:0-6602 GCA_041548585.1 Desulfobacterales bacterium
CAGTTCTTGCCTACCATTTAACCCACAAACAAAGGCACGGCTTTAAACCGGACAACATCGATCAGTCCCTTGTCCGTGATTTTTAACTCCGGAATGACAGGAAGCGCCAAAAAGGAAAGGGTCATAAACGGATAATTTAAAGTTGAACCGAACTTCCGGGCTGCAATTAATAAACCGCCCAGTTGATCATTCACCATCCTTGCCGGTTCCTGGGACATAAGGCCTGCAATTGGAAGTCCTAAAGCGGCGTATACCCGGCCATCACATACGGCTGCCAGCCCACCTTTCATGGCGACCACCGTCTGAACAGCGGCTTTCATATCGGCATCATTGGTTCCCACGACGATGATATTGTGGGAATCATGGGCCACACTCGATGCCAGGGCGCCTTTTTTTAAGCCGAAACCGCTGACAAAACCTTTTCCCATATTGCCCGATCCGGTGTGCCGTTCGACCACTGCGATTTTCAAAATATCTCGTGAAATATCGGAGATGGCCAGGCCATCTGATATTGACGCTTCCAAAATGCGCTGTCGGGTTATGTTCTGGCCGGCTACGATATCGATGACCCTGATGCGTCTGCCTTTGGCCGGGATGGACAAATCTATTTCCTCGACGTTGACGTTCATGGTTGACGGCACCGATACGGGTTCCGGTTGATCAATTTCAGGTGAGATTTTTCCATCTTCGGCCACCAGAACACCTTGGTGATAAACCTGTTCAACACAAAGATCTTCAATATCTGAAAACACAACCAGATCTGCCTGCCGTCCGGGCCCGATTCCCCCTAAATGATGTAATCCGAAATACTCCGCCGTATTGATTGTGGCCATTTGAATGGCAATCACCGGATCAAGGCCGCTTTTGATCGCCCTGCGAACCATAGCATCAATATGTCCTTCTTCCAAAATATCATGAAGATGGCGGTCGTCCGTGCACCACATCAAACGACGGGAGGTCTTCGGGTTTACAATGGGAAACAGATCGTTAAAATTTTTTGCGCCCGTTCCCTCACGAATCATGATATACATTCCGGCCTTCAGTTTTTCCATGGCTTCTTGTGCCGTAGTACATTCATGATCACTTGAAATCCCAGCGGAAATATAGGCATAGAGGTCACGGCCGGTAAGTCCGGGGGCATGACCGTCAACAGGTTTTCGGTATTTTTGCATGTTTTTGATTTTATCCAAGACTTCCGGATCTTCATGGATGACACCCGGATAGTTCATCATTTCGGCCAATGCCAAAATTCGCTGGTGGTCCATAAAAGGAAAGAGATCTTTAACGGACAATTTTGCACCGGAAGTTTCCATGTCTGTTGCAGGGACACAGGACGGGAGATTAAAATATATGTTCATGGGCTGATTTTCGCTCGATCGAAGCATATAGTTGATACCCTCAACGCCAAGCACGTTGGCGATCTCATGAGGGTCAGCCACCACGGTAGTTGTTCCAAATGGGAGGACGGCTCTGACAAACTCGGTAATACAGGTCATGGCACTTTCGATATGAACGTGGGCATCGATGAAACCCGGAGCCATAAACCGATCGTCGATATCAACCGTCGCTTTGGCATCATACTCTCCAAACCCCACGATACACCCCTTAGCCACGGCAATATTTCCTGAAATAATTTCCCCTGAAAATACATTGATTATTCGGGCATTGGTCAAAAGAAGATCAACCTCTTTTTGACCACGGGCTGAACGAATAATTTCTTTAAGCGCCATATTCCCCTCTCTTTTTTCAACCCAAATTGAGCGGTTCAAATTGTGATACAATATTAAATCATTAACATTTTAGCACACGATATGTGAGTTGAAACAGGATAGAGGTTCACTCATTGAAAGATTATATATTTCAAAAAATATCACCGTTTGAAACCCTCCGGACTAAACAATTTTATCCCGCTATAGCGACATTTCGCAAGCTAAACTTGCATCTTAGAGAAAAATCGGCGATCATTTAAATTGGCACATTATTTCTTGATATTTAAACATATAAATCGTAATTAGTCACGGATACAAAACCAAAAATATAATACCGGCATCGGCTTATGAAGAATTCTGTAAAAAGGATTATAAACTTGATCGTCATCCTTTTGCTGGCAGCATCCTGCGCCCCGTTCAAGCCCCAGGAAAGGCAGTCACCGGAAGGTGGATTGCCGCGAACTTTTTCGCTCTATACGTCAGAATCCGAACCAGAAGTACTGTGGTGGGAAGAATTTAATGATCCTGATCTCAACGTGCTTATCACTGAAGCGCTTTCCGACAACTTAACTTTGAAAGAGGCCTGGTCGCGACTCGTTCAATCCCGGGCTTTGGCCGTTCAGGCCGGTGCAGCACTTTATCCGGATCTGACAGGAACCGGCGAGGCTGATTATTCGCGTCAGCGGTCTGACAACGGTTCCCGGAATACCATATCGAATGAAGACTATTCCCTGGGAGTTATCAGCAGCTATGAACTGGATCTCTGGGGGCGTATTCGGGCCGGAAGAGAATCCGCTCTGCTGGAGGTGACCGCCGCCCGGGAAGACTTAAACACAGCGGCAACGACCCTGGCGGCTGAAGTGGCCAATCGCTGGGTTAACATTATTTCCCAGCAGATGCAAAAACGGCTTCTGGAACGTCAGCTTCAAACCAACTTGACAATACTGGAGCTCATTGAACTCAGGTTTCGAATGTCTATGGTATCGGCGCTCGATGTTTATCAACAAAAACAAGTTGTTGAAGACATCATGGCTGAAATCCCGCTGGTTGAGGCCGATGAGCAGGTGCTGAGACATGAACTGGCTCTTTTGCTGGGAAAGCCTCCGGGAACAACCTTAAAGATCAGCCGGGAAGACTTCCCGGAACCGGCCGAAATCCCGGCAACCGGACTGCCGGCCGATCTTCTTTCATCACGTCCGGATTTGAGAAGGGCTGGAATGCGTTTGCAGGCTGCGGACTGGCAAGTGGCAGCTGCTCGGGCAAATCGCTTACCGGCAATTCGCCTGACTGCCGGGGCCCAATATGGGAAGGGCGATGTGGATGTACTTTTCGACAACTGGCTGCTCAATTTGGCGGGCAATTTGACTGCACCGATATTCGATGGGGGCCGACGGGCTGCAGAGGTGGACCTCAGACAGGCTCTGGTGGATGAAAATTTGTCTGCATACCGGCAAGCGGTTTTAACGGCCATCAAAGAGGTTGAAGATGCGCTGGTCAGTGAGACCAAGCAGCGAGAACACATCAGCGCCCTCGAAAATGTATTGGGTACTGCCCGTAAGGCATTAGAGGAGGCAGGGATTCGGTATCGTAACGGGCTTTCCGATTACCTGCCGGTGCTGACCCAATTGTTGACGGTTCAAGGCCTCGAAAGGAACTTAATTCAACAGCAGGCGAATCTGCTTAATGCACGCGTCAGTCTCTATCGCTCACTGGGCGGAACATGGACGGACTCGCTAACCCCTTGAGGAATATCGTTTAAATACCTAACAGGAATGAAAATGGGAGATAAAAAGCAAAACAATCTGTCGACGGAGAAACAACCGGACTCTGCCAGAAGGCCACGACCCATCATCAGAATTGTCCTATCGCTTGTAATACTCGGTGTCGGTATAGGTGCAGCATCTTACCTGAAAAACAGTGCGCCCCGAACCCAGAAACGACCGCCGGTTAAGCTGAGTCCGACGGTTCTGATTCAAACGGTAAAACCTTCCAGCTATCAGATTATCGTAACCGCCATGGGCACCGTTATTCCTGCCCGGGAAGTGGTGCTAAAATCTCGGGTGTCCGGAGAAATTTTAGAGATTCATCCTGAATTCACGGAAGGCGGGTTTTTAAAAAAGGACATGAGAATTATCCAGATCGATCCTCAAGATTACGAACTGGCTCTGGTTCGAAAGCGAAGTGCGGTGACCGATGCCGAGTATTCCCTGAAACTGGAGTTGGGACATCAAGCAGTGGCCAAGCGAGAATGGGAGCTTTTAAACCAGGGCAAGCCGGCGCAAGATATGGAAAAGGAACTGGCACTGCGCCAGCCCCACCTAAACAAGGTAAGAGCAGATCTATCGGCGGCAGAGGCCGAACTCAAAGCGGCAATGCTTGATCTCGAGCGAACCCATATCACGGCGCCCTTCAATGCCATGGTGCGATCAAAGTCAGTGGATCGCGGCTCCCAGATAACACCGCAGGAATCGCTGGCCGAACTGGTGGGCACCGATGCTTTCAGAATCCAGGTGTCCTTACCGGTGGATCGCCTCGAATGGATTGACGTTCCGGTTCAAGCCGGCGATCCCGGCTCCAAAGCCCGAATCAGTTATGGCCAGGGTAATGAATGCAGCGGGACAGTTATCCGGTTGATGGGGGATCTGGCAACCGAAGGCCGCATGGCCCGGATATTGGTGGAGGTTCCTGATCCGCTCGGCTTGAAGGATTCCAATCGGGATCGCACACCCCTTTTAATCGGCGAGTACGTCAGGGTAGAAGTCATGGGCCGCAAACTTGACGGCGTATTTCAAATTCCGCGAACGGCCTTGAAAGACAATTCAAGTATCTGGATCGTTAGTCAAAACCAAACATTGGAAATTCGAAAAGTACGTCCGGTTTGGCGTGATGCCGACGTCGTCCTGCTGCAAAATGGCCTGAAATCCGGAGAACAGTTGATCGTTTCGGATTTGCCTGCACCTGTGGAAGGAATGACCGTGCGAGTCGAACCATTGAACTCTGAAATGAAGAGCAACCAACCTGTGAAAGAAAAAACAGCAAAAGATGGGAAATTTTAGTATGAAAAGCCTTTCGCAAGATGATTCCAAAAAGAAAGGGCCCATTGCCTGGATGGTCGGTCATTCCGTGACGGCCAACCTTCTCATGCTGGTGCTTCTTGTGGGAGGCTTCTTTTTGGGCTATCGCATCAAGAAAGAAGTATTTCCTTACTTTGAACTGGATCGGGTCCAAATCACCGTTCCCTATCCCGGTGCCAGTCCCCAGGAAGTGGAGAGGGGTATCATATTGGCCATAGAGGAAGCCGTACAAGGGTTGGAAGGTGTCAATGAAGTTCTGTCATCTGCCCAAGAAGGGGTTGGTACGGTTACCGTAGAGATGATTGAAGGCGAAAATCTGCAAAAGCTCGGTCAGGACATCCAGAGTGAAGTGGATCGGATTACATCTTTCCCCGAAGAAGCCGAAGAGCCCAGCGTGGTCATAGTTTCCAGAAAGCGTTATGTGGTTTCGCTGGCAATTTACGGCGATCAAAGCGAAGGGGTGTTACGTGAATATGCGGAATATTTACGGGACCGATTGCTCCAGGATCCGGAGATCACCCAAGTGGAACTGGTAGGGGTGCGTAACTATGAAATCAGCGTTGAGATCGCCCAGGACAAATTACGGACGTATAACCTTACTTTAGAGGAGGTTGCCCAGCGGATCGGCAGGACTTCCGTGGAGCTTCCCGGGGGTGCCGTCAAAACTCTCGGAGGCGACATCCTGGTCCGCGTGAAGGAGCGCAAGGATTACGGACGCGAATTCGGAAAGATTCCGATTATTACGGCCAATGACGGAACCCAGGTTTTGCTCGAAGATATCGCCGATATTAAGGACGGATTTGAAGAAACGGACCATGCCGCTTTGTATAACGGCAAACCCTCCGTGATGGTCGAGGTCTACCGAATCGCCGATCAAACCCCTGTTTCGGTATCCAATGCCGCCAAACAGGTGGTTGAGCAGGTAAACCAGGAACTGCCCCCCGGCCTGTCGGTTGTTCTTCGCAATGACCGGTCGGAAATCTACCGTCAGCGCATGGAACTCATGGTTAAAAACGGATTTATCGGGTTGGGGCTGGTGTTTATTTTGCTTGCATTGTTTCTGGAAGCCCGGCTAGCTTTCTGGGTGGCTCTCGGCATTCCCATCTCTTTTATGGGTTCTCTTTTCTTTTTGCCGGCACTGGGTGTCAGCATTAACATGGTCTCCATGTTCGCGTTTATCGTCACCCTCGGCATTGTGGTGGACGATGCCATTGTGGTTGGAGAAAACATCTACCACCATCGCCAGCGAGGAGTTCCCTGGTTTAAAGCGTCTGTTTCAGGGACTCGAGAGATCGCCATGCCGGTAACTTTCAGCGTTTTGACCAACATGATTGCTTTCGCACCCATGTTTTTCGTTCCCGGTATCATGGGGAAGGTTTTCAAACAAATTCCCGTGGTCGTGATCAGTGTGTTTGCGATTTCGCTGATCGAATGCTTTTTGATTCTTCCTGCCCATGTTGGCCATCAGAAACCGCCGCAAAATGGGTTTTTCAGCTGGATTTACGATCGGCAACAAAGATTCAGTAACGCCTTTGTTCGTTTTGTTAACCAAAGATACGGCCCATTGTTGGGATTGGCCTTACGCTGGAGATATGTGACGATGTCTTTGGGTATTGCTCTTTTGCTGATTGTGGCCGGCTATGTGAAGAGCGGACGCATGGGATTTGAGCTTTTTCCAAAGATCGAATCCGATTATGCTAAAGTGACGGCCACACTGCCCTTCGGGACCGCCTTTCAAAAAACCGAAAAGGTGCAGCAGATGCTGGTCAAAGCGGCCCAGGAGGTTGTCGCTGAAAATGGTGGAAAAACACTCATGGAA